>CAIPNM010000162.1 GCA_903866395.1 uncultured bacterium | reverse complement strand
TGGGTGAAGCGGGTGGAGCGTGGCGTTGAGTACCGCATTCGCCTGCGTGGTCGGTTGCTAGGGGGGCGGTTTGGCGCGGCAGAGCTTCCCGATCCCGATGTTCTTCAACAGATGGCGGCCGTGCTCCACGATCGAATGACCGAGAGCGCGCTCCTGGAATCTCCCCAGCCTGAACAGGTGTTTGCGGCCATTCCTGGGCGTCCGATGCAACGAATTCCGTTGATGTCTGAGGGTAGGCATGCGTTGGTTGACGCCAACCAGGAGCTTGGCCTGGCACTTTCTGACGACGAGATCGACTACCTCGCCAGCGCGTTCCAGCAGGCGGGCCGCGATCCGTCTGATGTCGAACTTATGATGTTTGCGCAGGCCAATTCTGAGCACTGTCGGCACAAAATCTTTAATGCCAGTTGGACCATCGACGGCAATCCTGCGACGGGTTCGCTCTTTGACATGATCCGCAGCACCCATCAGTCCAATCCGCGCGGCACGATCGTGGCCTATTCCGACAACTCGGCGGTGTTGGAGGGAAGCGAGGCGAACCGGTTTTTCGCAATGCCAGATATGGTCAGTGCATCGCCACGCTACCGCTCGCATTCCGGGCTAGTGCACCGCCTCTTAAAGGTGGAAACCCACAATCATCCCACCGCCATCTCGCCCTTTCCGGGCGCATCGACCGGCGCGGGCGGTGAGATTCGTGACGAGGGTGCCACCGGTCGCGGCGCACGCCCGCGGTATGGCCTGACAGGCTTCACGGTGTCGGACCTCATGATTCCCGATGCCATCGCACCCTGGGAGTCGGCGCAGGATGTTCTTGCGCCCCTCGCATCGCGCCAACCACAGCCACCGTATGGGGCGCCCGCGCGAATCGCGAGTGCGCTCGACATCATGATCGAGGGGCCGCTTGGCGGCGCAGCCTTCAACAATGAGTTTGGCAGGCCCAATCTGCTGGGCTATTTCCGGACATATCAGCAGAAGGTGGGCAACGTGGTGCGGGGCTATCACAAACCCATCATGATCGCCGGCGGTGTGGGCAGCATTGACGCAGCCCATACCGAGAAGCATGCGCTACCCGTGGGTACGCTCCTGATCCAGCTGGGGGGGCCCGGCATGCGGATCGGGCTCGGGGGCGGCGCGGCGTCGAGCATGAACGCCGGCGCCAACTCCGCTGAGCTTGACTTCGACTCCGTGCAGCGCGGCAACCCTGAAATCGAACGTCGTGCGCAGGAAGTGCTTGACCGCTGCTGGTCGCTCGGGTCAGACAACCCCATCCTGTCTATTCATGACGTCGGTGCTGGTGGGCTGTCGAATGCGTTTCCAGAGATCGTGCATGGGGCCGGTCGGTCGGCGCGGTTCCATCTTGCGCGCGTCCCGGTGCTTGAGTCGGGGATGTCGCCGGCCGAGGTCTGGTGCAACGAGTCGCAGGAGCGATACGTGCTCGCATTGGCGCCGGCCGACCTGCCAGGTTTCGAGGCCCTGTGTCTTCGCGAACGTTGTCCGTTTGCTGTGGTGGGCACGGTGACCGATGACGGACAGTTGATCGTCGAGGCCGCCGACGGTAGTCGCCCGGTTGATATGCCGATCGATGTTCTGCTTGGCAAACCGCCGCGAATGCACCGCGATGCGAAGCGCCGCGCGCGGCAGCTCGCGCCAATCGACTTGGTTGGCTTCGAGCTCGCCGAAGTGGCTGCGCGGGTGCTCCGTATGCCGGCCGTTGCGAGTAAATCGTTTTTGATCACGATTGGTGATCGGTCTGTCGGTGGACTCAGCTCGCGCGACCAGATGGTGGGTCCCTGGCAGGTGCCGGTTGCCGATTGTGCGGTGGGCTTGGTCGATTTCTCCGGCTATGGCGGCGATGCGCTTTCGCTTGGCGAGAGGTCACCGGTCGCAGTCATTAACCCGGCGGCGGCCTCCCGGCTCGCCGTGGCCGAGGCGGTGACCAACATTGCGCCTGCGCTGGTGGGCTCGATCGACCGGGTGAAGCTGTCTGCGAACTGGATGGCCGCATGCGGACCCGCTGACGAGGACGCCGACCTTCGCGACGCAGTCGACGCGGCTGCAGCGCTTTGCCGCACACTTGGTATCGCGATTCCCGTCGGTAAAGATTCGCTCTCCATGCGCACGGTTTGGAACGACACCCAGACCGGTGAGGAGCGACGCGTGAGCGCACCGGTGTCTCTCGTCGTGACCGCGTTTGCGCCGGTTGCCGACGCTCGCCGGGTGCTGACCCCGCAGTTGGCCGCGGAGCCCGGTAGCGTCCTGATCCTCATTGATCTGGGTGGGGGACGACAGCGGATGGGCGGTTCCGTGCTTGCGCAGGCCACCCAGCAACTTGGACATGAGTGTCCGGATCTTGATGACCCGGATAGTCTCGCCCGATTCGTGGCGGTCATCGATCAACTGGGCAACGAGGGCCGAATTCTCGCGTATCACGACCGATCCGACGGCGGCCTCTTTGTCACCTTGTGTGAGATGGCGTTTGCAGGTCGTTGCGGTCTTGCGCTCAACCTCGACCTGCTCACCATCGATCCCTACTCTGCCGATTGGGGTGACTTCAAAATTCGGCCTGAACAGGTCGCAGTTCAACGCAATGAACTCACGCTCAAGGCCTTGTTTAACGAAGAGTTGGGTGCAGTCATTCAGGTTCGCGCTGCCGATCGCGACATGGTCATGGGGGTACTGCGCGCTGCGGGGTTATCCCGTCATGCGCATGTCATCGGTAAAATCTCGAGTGGTGAGGCGCTCGAGTTTCACCGCGACGGCCGGTGCATTTGGAGCGAATCGCGCGCCGAGCTTCAAAGAATCTGGAGCGAGACCAGCTACAGAATTGCGTCTCGACGTGATGACCCGGAGTGCGCTCGCGAAGAGTTTGACCGAGCGAGCGACACCGCGCGCGCGGGCTTGTCTTTGGCGCTCAACTTCAATCCGGCGGAAGATCTCGCTGCGCCCTACATCGCAACGGGCGCCCGACCGCGTCTTGCTGTGCTGCGCGAGCAGGGAGTCAACAGTCATGTCGAGATGGCAGCGGCCTTCGATCGCGCCGGGTTCGATGCGTTTGATGTACACATGACCGATCTGATTGCCGGTCGGGTCAGTCTTTCGGCCTTCAATGCGCTGGTGGCCTGCGGTGGGTTCTCGTACGGAGATGTGCTCGGCGCGGGTAGCGGCTGGGCTCGGAGCATTCTCTTTAACGAGGCTGTGCTTGGCGAATTCCGAGCCTTCTTCGAGCGGGGCAGCACGGTCTCGCTTGGCGTATGCAACGGCTGTCAGATGATGGCGCAGCTTAAATCCATCATTCCCGGTGCCGCGGCCTGGCCCAGGTTTTTGCGTAATCGTTCTGAGCAGTTTGAGGCGAGATTCTCGATGGTTGAGGTGCTGGCGTCCCCCTCGGTTCTTTTCGCAGGCATGGCCGGGAGCCGAGCGCCCATCGTGGTTTCACACGGCGAGGGTAGGGCGGTGTTCGACGCCGAGAACGATGCCCAGACGGCGCTCGCTTCGCTTCGTTTTGTCGACGATGATGGGGCGGCGGCCACCCGCTATCCGGCCAATCCCAACGGCTCGCCGGGCGGGCTTACCGCGTTCACATCGGCAGACGGACGTTCAACGATCATGATGCCGCACCCCGAGCGGGTATTCCGCTCGGTGCAGATGAGTTGGCGCCCGGACAGTCTCGGCGAAGACTCGCCCTGGATGCGCCTGTTCAGGAACGCGCGGGTGTGGTTGAAATAACTGGAGCTTCAACCAATGTCAGAGCCAACAATCGCCACCCAAACGGCCGCCCTGCTTGCCCTGGCTGGCTTTCCTGCCGCCACTGTCTATGAAGCGCTTGGCAAATGCGGCGGCATGTCGCCCGATGTTCGTCCAATGATTCGGCGACCGCGGCTGTTTGGTCCTGCCTACACGGTTCGAACGCTAGGTTGCGAAAGCGCGGCTGTGCTCCATGCAATCGAGCAAGCGCCCCGAGGCTCGGTTATTGTGGTCGATACTGGGGGTAGCGGCGGATCGGCAATCTGGGGGGGAAGCTCGACCCTTGCAGCGGTCACCCGTGGGCTGAAGGGCCTGGTGACCAATGGCCTCATACGCGATCTCGATGAGATCGAGGATTCGAGTTTTCCCGTTTATGCGACGGGCACGACAGTCTGCGGCACCCTCAAGTCACACCCGGGGTGGCTCGGTGAAGCGGTCGTCGTAGGCGGTGTGCTGGTTCACCCGGGCGACATCATCATCGGCGACTCGGATGGAGTAGTGGTCGTCCCGGCTGCGCTCATCAGCCATGCAGTCGATGCGGCATCGGCCCAACGCAACAAAGAACAGGCCCGTGACGCACGGCTCCGCTCCGGCGAGCCCATCACCTTGGTGCTGGGCCTACGCGCCGGGTGAGCGCTAGGCGGCTCAGGCCGACGGAATGAAGTCCGGATCGTCCTGATGCTTGCGTTCAAATTGGATGAAGGTGTAATAGCCGCAGCGTGATCCGTTGGGATACTCGCGGCACACCGCAGGCCGTGCCTCATAAATGGTGCACCGGCGCTCGTCAGTATCGAAAAACCGGCAGATTGAGCCGTACACCGTGTCCTTCTGATGGCGCAGGATGCGTTCGGGCTTGCCCTCGTCGTCGTAGATGCGCGTGTAACGCCGGGCGGCCACCTCGGTGGACACGCCGAAGTGTCGCGCCAAGCGTTCGAGGTCGCGCTTTTTTACTTCGATCCGCGGGTAGCTGCAGCAGTATCCGGGGCACTTCGAGCAGTCGTATTGAATCTTCGGGGTGGTGGAGCTCATGCGTTCAACCAGGCTAAGGGTGATGAAAGGCTAGGTCGCCGAGGGCGATTGAAGCTCGCAGTTTAGCTTGTCGCATCGCGCCGGCCCGATCGTCTGAGCGCATGTCGCAGCCCACGAGCTGGGTCCACCGCTTCGAGCAGATCGCGCTCTACTGCGGAAGGCGCGCCGTCGAGTGCGCCTGCGATCACTTCCGCGGCGAGGGTGCTCCACAGTAGCCCGCGAGACCCTAATCCACGCACGCAATAGAGTCCCTCCAGCCTAGGAAGCGGCAGGCGGTCGTTTTTCACCAGTTCCTCGCGTCGGTCCAACGCCAACGCCTCGTCCGGCATCTCGCCGATCAGCGGTAGGCGGTCGGGGGCGGTCCAGCGAAACCCCACGACGCCGGAGCGAGCGGCGGACATCAGACTGCTTGGCCCGGCTCCCAGGCAGGCGGCAAGCCGTCGCGCGTTGCTTCGATCTGACTCTGCGTCAGGTTCGGCTGCATCATGATCGTCGTAGGTCGAGCCCACCAGGGCCTGTCCGTCGAGCGGCACCGCATAGGCTGCCCCGCCCAGGACGGTGCGAAGCCCCGACACCAGGGGGTGTTGAATCCAGGTGGTTTGTCCACGAACACGCCGAAGAGGCAGAGAGTGAAGCGGTGGCACGGTCATGCGGGTCGATGCGTCGCAGAGCACCACCACCGGCGCCTGCGCCAGCACCTGCCCTCGTTCATCTGCTACCTGCCAGTTTGATTCACCGGGCGCGCGCTGAACCGATGCCACCTCACGGCCACCAAGCCAGGTGAGCGCTTCGGCTGCTTCCTTGAGGAGTGCGGGAATCCGCAGCGTGGTTCGCGCGGCCATCGAGCCTGGGATCCAGATACCGCCAGTTGGAAGGGCACACCCAGCGAGGTCGCTTGCCTCGCTGGCCGTCACGGCGTGCGAAAACGCAGGCGGAAAATCGAGCGTTGCGAGCGTGCGCTGCTGAAGATCGAATGCCTCCGCGCTGTCGGCCACTGCCAGGCGACCGAGCGCGAGAAGTCCTGCCGTCTGTTTCGAATCCCGAAGAAGCAGCGCAGCGCGCGACAAGCGTGCAAGCAGGTTATCGTCAGGCGACAGGTGGATATGGTCTGCAAGCAGGGGCTGGCCGCTACCCTCGCGTGCAGGTAGAGGGTGGCGATCAATCAGCACGACCTGCCAGCCGTTCTGGACGAGACGAGCCGCCACCGTCACGCCCGCGAGGCCAGCGCCAACCACGATCGCTTGTCGCGACTCCCATCTCGGGGGTGGGGGCGGCGTGGACCAGGTCTTCCAACGCGGCGCGTATCGGGCGTTGATCCGCTCGCCCATTCCACCAAAACCCGCCACTCGTTCCACCTCAAAGCCCACCTGTACCAAACCTTGTCGAACCGCAGCAGCAGCGGTGTAGGTAGCGAGCCGTGCGTCGGGCGCAGCGAGCCGCGCGACCTGCCGCAGTACGGGTTCCTCCCAGGCAGACGGATTGCGTCTCGGTGCGAACCCATCCAGGAAGATCGTATCGGCACGCAGCCTGAGTCGGGGCAGCATTTGTGCAGCGTCGCCAAACGCGAGGGTGACCCGAACCCGCCCACTGGCCAGCGTGAGCCGGTGTAGGCCGGGGAGCGCAAACGGCCAGCGCGCTGCGAGCTCACTTAACAAGGGCTCACCGGCGACCCCGTAGGCCTCATGCGCAGCGATCAGATCGGGGCGGGCGAGCGGATGCGCTTCGATCGATACAAAGTCGAGCTGACCTGAAGGATGCGCATGCAGATGAAAAGCTCGGTAGGCAGTAAGGAGGTTGAGTCCCACCCCAAACCCGATCTCAAGGACGCATGCGCGCTGTATGCCCGTCCATCGCTCCGGTAGCTCGCATCCCCGCGCGAACACCGCGTCGGATTCCGCCATGGCACTGGCCCGGCTGCGATAGATATCACCAAACAAGCTGCTGACAGGCGCCCCGTTTTCATCAAACTGAAGGGGCGGGTGTTCAAGCCTTGGCATATTGAAGCGCGACGCCTCCGGAGCCGATCGTTAACCCACCGGAATGGGCGCCGCGGCACGCTCCTGCAGAACCCTGGGCACTGGCCTGGTGTTCATGAGCATCTGCGCGATGCCAGCGGTGAGCCCGATGATGACGGCTATCCGCCACGCCCACTCATAGGAGCCTAACGTTGAATAGATCAGGCCGCCGCCCCAGGCACCGAGGAAGGAGCCAGCTTGATGACTGAGAAATGCGACGCCGGTCAGCGTTGCCACATAGCGGATCCCGAACAGATGAATGACCAGCCCATTCATGAGCGGCACCACGCCCAGCCAGATCGCCCCCATCGCGGCTGCGAATAGCAGCGTGGAGGTAGGGGTGGGCGGAAACAGGAAATACGCAGTGATCAGCAGCGAGCGTGCAACATAGATCCCCCCCAACAGCAGGTGTCGCGGCAGGCGGTCGCCAAGCCAGCCGAAGAGGATAGACCCCAGTGCATTGAATAAACCGATCAAGGCGAGCGCTGTAGCGGTGACGCCAGGTTCGATGCCACATAGGTCGAGATACGTGGGCAAGTGCGTGGTGAGAAAAACTAGCTGCAATCCACAAACGAAAAACGCGGCCGCCATGACAAGATAGCCACGATGCGAGGTGGCTTCGCGCAAGGCCTCGCCCACTGACTGCTGCATTCCAACCGAGGAAGTGCTGCGACTCATCCGGTCTACGCCGCCCGCCATCAGGGCGGCGGGCACCATGACGCAAGCGAGCGCTACGAACGCTGCCATGGCGGTCTGCCAACCAGCCGTGCTGATCAGCCCTTGCGCAAGCGGAGAAGTAAACACCAGGCCCAGCGATCCAGCCGCTGAGACCGCCCCCATTGCGAAACTTTGTCGAGCCGGCGAGACCGCGCGCGAGGTGATCGCCATGCTGAGGTTCGAGCCGGTACATGCAAGCGCCACTCCGATGAATACGCCGATTCCGAGCGTTAGCAACAAGGGCGACGTGGCAAAGATGCTGATAAGTAGCCCTAGCGCATAGCAAAGCGCTCCGCCGGAGGCCACCCAACGTGCGCCAAAGCGGTCGACCAATGCGCCGGTGAAAGGCTGTGTAAAGCCCCAAACCATGTTCTGAATGGCTACCGCCAGCGAAAAATCGGCGGTGGTGATCCCGATAGTTCGAATCATTTCGGGCTGGAACAGACCGAGACTCTGTCGCATACCGAGAGCGAGAGTGAGCATGGTGGCCGCGCCGATCAGAATAGCTGTCTGGGCGCGAGGCGCGAGCGATTGGGTTCGCATGGCGCAAAGTGTACCCCTGCTATTCGAATACACTCAGCCGGTGACTGCGAAAGCCAAACCAACTCGCGGCTTTGCCGCCGCACTTGCGGGCGTTGCGACGGTGGCGTTGCATGTGCTGTTCGTGGGCTGGGTGATACAAGCCGCCGGCCCCCAGCAGCCTTTGCCCGCGCCGTCGCCGATTCGAATCGAGGTACTCCCAGCTCCCACATTCCGCGCTGAACCAGCAACCCAGGTCCCGCCTTCAGCCTCGATCCTGCGTGGATCAGGCGCAGAGATCCAAAGCCCGAGGGCGCTGCCGGCACCACCCGCTACTTCGAGCGCTCCGGGTTCAGTTCGCGCGACTTCGCCTCCCAACGCAGCACCGCCGCCGACTTCGCCTGCCCATCCGCCGGTCACCCTGAGCAGCCCGGTGGCAGCGGTGGAGGCTGACGAGTTCAGCCCGCCATCGTCCATCCTGATCGACGCTGAACACGCCGACGATCACGCGAAACACCACGCAGCCGCCGAACTCGGCGCGCCTGACGATCAGACTGCCGATCGCGCGAACCCACCCGCCACCGATGCGATCGATCCCGGCGAGCAAGCTGGACATGCGCCGACGCTAACCACCGACCCGTCGATCGCCCAAGGATCCGATCGTGCCGCTGCTCAACCCAGATTGCCCGCCTCTGCCCAGGGGCGCTGGCGCTATCAGGTTTTTTATGGTGACTACGTAACCAATAATCAGGTGGCTACGCTCGACTATGTGCTGAACATCCAGGGTGACCGGTACCGCCTTCATACAGAAGGACAGGCAGTGGGGCTTCTGTCCCTCTTTTATCGGGGGCTTTTCACGCAGGTGAGCGAGGGTACCTTCGATGCCGAAGGCTTTCGCAGCGAACGCTATGAGGAGCGCCGCGGCGATCGCCCACCTCGCATTGTGCGAATTGAATCAAAAACCGATGCCCGAGTGGTGACGTTTGAAGATGGACGAAGCGAGATCACGTCGGTCTTGGCGCAGGACCGGTTATCGCTGGCGGCTCAACTGGCCTGGGTTGCGGCA
>CAIPNM010000161.1 GCA_903866395.1 uncultured bacterium | reverse complement strand
GACGCTTCAGTTCATGCTGGTCAGATCACAGGGTTTGGTGGAGGAGTGGGTATTGCCCAAGGGGCACATCGAGCCAGGCGAGTCCGCCGCGATGACGGCAGTGCGCGAAGTGGCCGAAGAGTCCGGGGCATGGGCTCGAATCCTGTCAGCGCTCGGCGAGCAACGGTATACGCCGCCTTCAGGCTCTGAGGTGCGCGTGCGCTGGTTCCTGATGGAGTGGGTGGGAGACAGAGCCTCGGCCGAGACCTTCGAGGGCCGCGAGGTCGTCTTTCTGTCGCCGCCGGAGGCGGTAGCTCGTGCAACCTTCCGCGAGGCAAAGACGATGCTGGAAAAAGCGGAAGGCATGCTGGCTGGTCGACAGTCTTGAAGCTCGATGAAGGCACTTCTCGGTCCATCTCGGCTCGCAAGTCCGCTTTGCTATTGAGCCAGCGTGCCAGCATGGAAGCTTCGACGGTGGAGAGAGTCATGGCCGACGGATGTCAAGACGATGCGGTCTCGGCCTGGCCGTCGTGCGTACGAACGAAGTCGACAGGTCAGAAGAGTTCCGTCACGACGAGGTTCTCGCCACGAAGCGCTATCGTGCCTTGCTTGTGGCTTTTGAGGACGTCGTCAAATGGCGGCTCCAGGTGCTCGACCACCCGCAGCCCTTGATTCTGTAACGCCAGCCGCAGCGCACCGGGCGTCGCGTACCAGCGAAAGGGCTCGCCGCGCCAGCGCAGCCATGCGTCGATGAGCCAACTTGACGGCCGAAACCCCGCGCGTCCTTCGGGCCAGCGCACCATGTACGTGAAGATTTGCCGTACCGATGCCGCTGCCGATTTCCCCAACGGCTGTGTCAGCAGTGCCATGGCCGCATCTTCGGGTAGGTACATGAGCAGTCCTTCGATGATGAGCAGGACGTGATCATCGCTGTGTGTCACTGCGAGCTGCGACAGGTCGCCACGCGAGACGTCCAGTGGCACCGTCTGCACATTGCCTGGCCATGCAACGCCCACGTGCGCCATACCGGCGCTCTTGGCCGCCTGCGTGTCGGGGTGGTCGACCTCCACCCAGCGCACCTTTGGATACAGCGGGGCCAGCCGCAGCGCGAGCGTGTCGAAGCCTGCGCCAACGATGACGACGCACGTAGTGCCCGATTCGATCGCTGCGCGCGTGCGCGCTTCGATGGCGCGCTTTCTTGCGCCGTAGTGGGCGACGACACCGGGGTAGGTCCAGCGCTCGAGTGCACGCCACATGGGGCGCAACGCAGGCAGCTCGGCCGCGGCGCGAAGCCAGCGGTCCGCCGCTGTGACCGACAGAAATGCGCGGCACAAGGGCAGTGCGGCGGCGTCTGCCAAAGCGACGCGGTGCGGGTCGCTTGCCGCCAGCAGTGTGCTGGCGGCGATCACCTTGGCGGTGGAGCTCGCGCGCCCAGGCTTCATGCCGCTTCCAGCAGGCGGGCATGGTGGTGATACCAGTCGCTGACGAAGACCGTGTGTGGGTCGTGCGCGCGCTTGGCCGCGAAGAAGTCGGGCATCTGCGGGTAGGCGCGCAACACCTGCTCACGCGTCGCGTGCTGGTGGTAGGTCAGAAAGTAGCTGCCGTTCAGCGCCAGCGCGGCGTCGATCAGCGCGCGAAACGTATCGGCGGTGCGTTGTTTCCCCTGTGGGGTGTGCGGGGTGCGCAGGTTGAAGATCACGCAGGCGTAGTCGTCGCGTGCCCAGGGCATGAAGCTAGTGCTATCGCGCTCGATGGCGCGGATGGTGCCGTAGATGACTTCCGCCTGATGACGCAGCAGCACGTCGCGCGCGTCGCGCATGAAGGCGTCGATTCGGTCGCGCGGCACGTAGTGCTCGCCGATAACGAGGGTCTCGCGCACGTTTGCTTGCGCTGTAGCCCCCAATGTGGCGCCCGGCGCGGTCGCTTCGATCGACAAGGCGTCTGCGTAGCTCGGCAGGTAGGTTGCAAGCTGCATCGTGTCGGCCCAGTACGCATTGCCATGTGTGCCCAGGTAATGCTGGGCATAGGCCTTGAAGGCTGCCGCCTTGTCCACGGCGGCCAGGCGCAGCAGCTTCAACCAGTCTTCGGGCCGCAGGTCGGCGGCGGTGTCGATAGCGACGTCGTCGTCCGCGTCGACCGGCCTGTAGCAGGCAAACACTCCGCGTTGCAGAAAGGCCGGGTCGCGCGGGTCGATGACGAACTGGAAGTCGCCGTATAGACAACCCTGCTCGACGCGCCGTAAGACCGCGTGCCGCGCGTCCGCCAGGTCGAGCACGTCCACCAGACGCCGCACTTTGCACCGGGGCGTCAGGCGCAGCGTGGCCGCGTGCACGATCCCGAACAGACCGTAGCCGCCGACGACCTTGGCGAAGAGTTCTGGGTGCTCGGTGCGGCTGCAGGTAACGACGTCGCCCTGCGGGTCGACGAGCGTGAGATCCTCGATGTCGTCGACCAGTGGCTGCATCTGCAAGCCGCGACCGTGTGCGTTGGCGGCGATCGAGCCACCGAGGGTTACGTCGTCTACGCCCGTCTGCTTCTGGCGGATGGCCCAGGCGATACCGTCGGCGGAGGCTGGCATGCGATGGGTGGCCTCGATGATGGCGGGCCACATTGCGCCAGCTTCAACGCGCAGCCAGCCCCGACTGGCATCGCTGCCGAGCACGGCGCACATCGCCGTGGTGTCGACGTGCACCTGGTTGGTGGCGAACTGCTGCGCGCCCATGGCATGCCGGCCGCCGGCCACGCTCAACCCAAAGCCTTCGCTTCGCGCGCGGCGCACGAGCGACTGCAGTTCGTGCAGGGTACGGGGCCTCTCCACGCGGCGGACTGGCGTGGGATTGAGGGCAGAGTGAACGTCGTTAAGAACGATGGTCATTGGGACACTTGGGCGAGCGACAGCGAGTCCAGCTCCAGTTGAGTCAGGGTCTTCTCGATGAGCGCTTGCTCGAGGTACAAGCGCCCTCGTTACCGACACCTCTTGCGTCACCGAAAACTCGTCGAGATGCGCCTCGGGCAACCGGATCACGTATGTCGCATCGCGCCGGCGAACTTCTCCTCGACCTGCATGATCTCCTCGGCGGCCCACGGCGTCATGTTGTAGACGGTCGGTATGGGCCCCACGTGCTCGTCGGGGCTGATGAGCGCCTTGCGATTCGCCGCCGAACCGAGTACTGGCGTGTGTACCTGCAACAGGATGTTTTCGTCGTCTGACGTGACGTGTGCCCAGTGCGGCATGTTGCGTGGCACGATGTTGAAATCGCCCTCGCGGCAATCGAAACCGTTCTCCGGCGTGTAGATCTTGATGTCGCCCCTGACGATGTAGTGGATCTGCTCGGCGTCGTGAATGTGCGGCACCGAGTGATAGCCGCCCTTGCGCGTCGCGATCGTCATGTTGTGCTCCAGTCCGTGCACACACTTCGACGTGAGTTTGCCGGAGGCAGCCGCGCCGATGGCGCCCGAATGCACGCTGGTCTTGAGCTCGGCGGCGCGCGCGACCAGCGGCCCCTCCGCTGGCGCCTCGTCCCTGCGCTCGGCTTCGTCCGAGTACTTGCGCGCGAGCCACACCACACGCGGATAGTCGACGGGCATCGCCTCGCCTTCGTCGAACAACGCCGACCGCGATTGCCGCACTGCCGGATCGCCGGCGACCGGCGGGCAGTTCGACTGGTAGAACGTGCACTTTGCGCCCGAGCGGTTCCACATCCAGTGCATCTTCATTCGCGGCACGCGGATTGCGTCGCCTTCGCGCAGCAGGTATCCGGTGCCCTCCACGTACACCCACAGCTCGCCGCGTGCGACGTAGGTGATCTCCTCGGAGGCGTGTATCTGCGGCGCGGGGTGGTAATCAGGCTCGCATTCACCCACCGCGAGTGCGACCGAGCGGCCGAACACCATCCGCAGGTCGACCCGGGCCGCGTCGGCTGCGTCGGCTGGCGTCTCCGCCGACGCATAAAAGTTCTGGAGTTGGGAAATATTCACGATCTGGGACATGGCTTGATTCCTTGCATGCGGACTGTCATTCGATTGGCTTCAGCACCTTCTTCCACTGAGGCACTTCCTTCTGGATGAAGGCGCGAAACTGCTCGGGTGAGCTGTCGATGGGTTCGGCTCCCATCTCCACGAGGCGCTCGCGCACT
>CAIPNM010000160.1 GCA_903866395.1 uncultured bacterium | reverse complement strand
CGTCAAGCGTGAGCGCGTTAGTTTCGCGAACAAAGAGACCGCCGCTGCCAGCGATTGCACTCAATCGATCAGCGGTCACTTCTAGGCCGTTCGTACCGCTACCGATTCCGCCGGCCGCGCCAGCATTCAAGAGCAGCCCAGCCGCCACCACATCCACTTCGCTACTGGTGCTGTCAGCCGCATCACCATCAGTGATTGAGCCGCCCGCCTCCAGCAGTACGTCGGCGGTGCCCGCGTTCACTGTCTCCAGGACGATATTGCCCGCCGCGCGAAGGGCGATATCGCCGTTTGCGCTGGTGAGGGTGACCGACTGAGTGGTGCCACCCTGCTGCACATGCCGGCCAGCCTGGATGTCAATCGTTGCACTAGCGGCCGCCGTGCTCACGTTGGCGTCGATCAGCAGGTCACGCCCGGCGCTGATGCTGAGGTGACCGGCGAGCGAGCTCGCACCGCCCCCGGTCACTGCCAGAGCGGCATTCAGATCGATATCACCGTCGGCCGCAGCAGTGCGGATCAGCGCATTGCCCGCAGCGCTGACCGGTGCATCGATCGTAAGTGTGCCGGCATCGAGCTCCACCACAAGCGCCGCACCTGCGTTCAGGTTGGTGGTCGTCGCCTGGGTTTCGGCCACGATGCTCGCATCGTTTTGCACACGATTCACACTGAACGAGGGGGTCTGCCCCACCGTCATTGAAGTGGATTCACGCAGATGGATGGCCCCGCCTGCGAGCGCACTGAGCGTGAGCACTTCGGTTTCAATTGCCTCGAGCGAGATCCCGATTGTGCTGGTTGCAGCGGCACCCGCCGACAGACGGAGGGTTTTCGCGAACACATTGATCGCGGTGTCGGCCACCGTGTCGATGATGGATCCACCGGTGGACACCACCGCCGCGGGCCCCCAGTTGGCTTGCCCGGTCAGGGTGGCGGGCGTGGCGCTGCGGTCGGCGCTGAGTCGGGTGTCGAGAATGCCGAGGGTGATGTTTCCACCGGCTGTGCCGGATTCGCCGGTCACCACACGAATCGCTCCACCATCGGTCCGGAACGTGGTCCCGGCATTCATGGTGACCTGAGCAGCGGCCGCATCGGCAGACACATCAATCGAACCCGCGACGCCCGATGTGACGCCAGTGCTGATATCGCCGTCCGCACCGAAAGTTTGCGAGCCTGCCGACCGCAAGCTGATATTGCCATTGCCCGAAGAGGCGATGCCCGCGTTGACGGTCATCGCGCCCGCAACGGTGCGAAGAAGTACCTTGCCCGCTCCAGCCACCGACACCGCGCTTGTCGCCGAAGCCGCCCCCCCCTCCACCGTTAAGGTTCCTGCATTGACCAGCACCACCAACGAGCCGCCACCTGCGACAGTCAGGTCTTCAACCGACCCGGCCTGCGCCTGCGCCACCCCCGCGTTACTCACCCGCTGGAGGGTTGCGCGGTCGAACGCATTCACCGCAAGGGTGTCGGTTTCTTCAACGAACGCACCGCCCGACCCGGCGGACAGCGCGAGGGTGTGCACCGAAATTTCGATACGGTCACTCGAACCGCCCACCGCACCCGACGCACCCGACTGGAGATAGGCGCGCGCCCCGGTGATGTCGAGATCAGTGTCGCCATCGATCAGGCTGCCGCTTGCGATCAACGACACAGCACCGCCGGTCGTGGCGTTGTTGTCGGTCAGGAAGCTGCCCAGTTGCAGATTGCCGCCCTTCGCCTCGTAGCGAATATCTTTGCCTGCCGTCACCACGGTGCTGCTCGCGGTGGCACCGCCCACCATGGTGATTGACGTTCCAGCCTCGACATCCACCGTACCCGCTCCACTGGTGGTGATGTCGCCCGATGCCGCCTGCGTGAGCGAGGTCTTGGCGATGACAGTGATGTGCCCGGTATCCGAGCTCACTGCATTGTTGAGCGTAATCGCGCCTACCGTGCTTTCAAGCCGGACCACGCCGGTGCCGTCTGCATCAACGACCTGCGCCGTGGTGAGCTCGGTGGCCGTCCCCATCACGCCGCCGTTACTCGAGGCCGCCGTGATGAGACCTGACAGCGTGGCCACGGAATCCGTGATGTCGCCGCTTCCGGCCGTCCCGGTCGTGGTCACCCGATTGACTGCCACAGCACCGACCGTGTCGATCAGGAGCGCGCTGTTGTCGGTCACATTGATGCCGCCCGCCGCAGCGGCGACGGCTAGCTTCACGACCTCGGTCTCAAGTGCATTCGCCCCGCCCGCGCCCTGGGCACCCACTGCGGCACCAGCGGACAACCGAGCGTCACTTGCGTAAATGTTGATGGCGGTACTGCTCGCGGTGTCGAGGATTGAGCCACCGGTCGTCTGGATGGCAACGAGACCCCACTGATTGGCCTGAACAGTGCTTCCTGCAGTGGTGCGCTCGCCAGCGGGCCGAGCATCGACCACCCCGAGGGTGATCGTTCCGCCCGCGGTAGGCGTTCCGCCCACCGTTCCGGCCGTTACACGAATATTGCCGGCGTTGGTTTTGAGTTCGGTGCCGGCGTCCATGGTGATCTGGGCGTCGGCGCCGCTGGCTTGTAGGTCAATGGTCTTGCCACTACCCGACGTGGTGAGGTCGCCACCCGACGAGAAGGTCTGGGTCTTGAGCGACAGCACGCTCAGATTTCCGGTGCCCGCATCGACTGCAGCATTCACCGTGACGGTACCCACCACCGATTCAAGTCGGATGTTGCCCGAGCCCGGGGCGGTCACCGGCTGCATGACCGTCATACCGATGCCATTAGCTAGCGTGTTGCCCTGCACGACGATCGATGCATCGGTTCCAGCAGTGATGCCATTCAAGGTGGCATCGCCCGTGATCGCCGTTCCTGCGACGGCGCCTGACACCGCGTTGGACGCCACAGCCCCAGTGGTTGCGACCCGTTGGACCGTGAAGTTATAGCCGCCGACTGTCGAACCCAGCGCACCGAATGTATCGATCTCGAGGCCGTTGTGCTCGCTCAGGAAAATGTCGCCTGCAGTGCCTGTGCCCGTGGTCTTTGCCGCAAGCGTCGTCACGCTCAGTTCAATCGGATTACCGGATGCACCAATTTTGCCGGCCGACTGCAGACGAACCTTGCCCGCCGTGACGTTTACAAGCTGCGTGGTGGTGTCGGCATCAACGATATTTCCAGTGGCAGACTCGATCCGAACCGCCCCTGTGCCGGCGGTCACCTGACCCAGAGTGATATTGCCGTTGGCATAGATCAGCTGGTTCCCGTCGTTACCGCTGTTGGAGTTGAACCGACCCGCCGGATCCATGGTGATCGTGCCGTTGGTAGCAATCGCCTCAAGCGTCTTGCCGCCCCCGGCAACCGTCACCGTAGTGTTGCTCAGCGTGATGTCGTCCTCAGCGAGGATGGTCAGGTTGCCCTTACCCACCGTGATCGGCGCATTGATGATCACATCACCCGCTGTGCCAGCGCTGCCATCGACTGCCTTCAGGAGTAGGTTGCCGTTAGCCAGCGTGCCAGTGGAGGCGGTGATACTGCCGCTTACCGTCAGCGCGCCACCCAGCGTCTGCACCACCATTTGCCCATCATTACCGGCCATGGTGATACCGCCGGAACTTCCAGCAAGAATCGTCAGAGCCGAGTTTTCAGTGATGAACAGTCCGCCGCTGGAGGTGTTGGACGCCACCAGACCCGCGATCTGGGTACGGATCGGGCTTGCTGCCGTACCGATGCCCGAGCCTGCGGACAGCGTGACCGTCCCGGTGTCCGCGCTACCGTTACCACCCAAGTTGAACTGAGACGAGGTGAGCGTTGAGTTATTAGTGATGGCCCCCAAACCGTCGGCGGTGATACCGGTAATCGTGGCGTCCTGAGCGAAAGCGTCGTTTGCCGTGGCGGTAATTGCACTGGCCGCATTCAGCATCGCGAGACCAATGTTGCCCCCCGCTCGCATGACCACCGAACCCGTGGTGGCAGACCCAGCGCTGGCGTTGATGAGGGTGGGCAGCGAGGTGATGGCATCTGTCGCCGCCATCGTGATGTCCGTTGCAGCCCTGACCGTGACCGTGCCGCCGACGGTACTGACTGTCCGCTCCTGCAGCACATTGGCTTTTCGTGATTCGAGGGTGATTGCACCGACCCCGGTTGCGGTGATCGTTCCGTGGGTGCCCAGGTTACGCACCTGCCCGCCGCCTGAAACCGTGATCGCACCGGTTGAACCAGTAATCACGCGCTCGACCGTCACCGATCCGGTATCGCCACCGGCATTGACCGTGATGGTCCCAGTGCTGGCAGTGGTCACACCACTGGTTTGGACGACATTCGTGGTGGTCGCCCCCGTGACACCGCTGGACGCTGCAAGATTCAGATCGATCGACTCAGGCAGCTTGATGTTTCGGGTGCTGGTGCTGACCGTGACATTGCCGCCCCCAGCATTCGTCTGAGCTGCTCGAATTACGTTCACGTCTCCGGTCACCGATTGCGAGAACACGGTATCCCTGACAGGCAGAACGTTGATCAGCAAGTTACCGGCGCCCACATTCTCAGCGGTCAGCGTATTGATCTCGGTCCAGGGCATATCGATGCCCGTTGCCGCACGCACCGTAAGCGACGGAGCACGAACTGCTTCCGTCGAACGGTTGTCGAGATTCGGCGAACCCAAGGCCTGACTCACGCTACCGGTCGCTGAATAGATCGTGATCGGCTGCGTCGCCTCAACCTCATTTCGGAATACAACAGTCGTGGCGGCATCAACCTTGAGCGTGTTGTTAACGGCGAAAACGAAGTTCGGGTTCGAGTAGTCCTCGAAGGTGATCTGGCCGCCATAAAGCTCGAGTGCGGTCATCACGGAGAATTGGTCCGGGGCATTGGTCGCCCCAACCCGGAGGTGGCTGGTAGCGGTCGCATGCCCACCCGATTCGTGACCCACCACAATCTTCGAGAAGGTGGACGTTGCAACCTTGTCCATCAAAGTCGTTGACAGGTCGAGGGCGGCCTCACCGGAAGTACCGGCTGGCGAAAACAGCAGGATCGATCGCGCGGAATTGGTTGGCCTGACCGTGAACTCAGCCCCCATTCCTGTGGCACGAACCGAGTTGTCCAGGGAAGGGAACTGGAGAGAGTTGGTCTCGAGATAAAGATCCCCCGAGTCGCCAGCGGGACTGGTGGTGGCGCCCAACGTGATGGGATTCAGGACCAGCTCACCGCCGTTGAACGCCACCTGGTTAGCGCTGAAGATCCTGAGGCTTCCGCCCTGGTTGATGGTCACGCCCGCGTTGAAATTGACGTTACCGGTTGCGTAGATGCTCAGGTTTCCGTCAATGACCACCGATTTCTCGAACGTTACATCAGTGACTTTTGCGTTCGCGGCGCCGATCGTGAGGCTCTCAAGCGGATTCGATCCACCGACAGCCTCCTTAAAGGTCACTGACTGGGCGGCCAGCACCGTGAGGTGATCCGCCGTGGTGTCGGAATCACCATTCACTCCGCCCGCGCCTGTCGTCATGCTCTGAGAGAACAAGACGCTTCCGTTGGTGGACTTGACTTGCCTCGTGCCTTGAACAACAACGGCATCGAAGAACTTCACATCGGCAAGCGAGCCTGTCCCGGTAGCCGTGACGTCACTGTTCAGCATGGTGGTATGTCCTGATCCTAAGACCAACAGCGACTCAACCTGAAGGTTGCTGTTGATGAGAACTTCGCCGCCGTTTCCTTGTGTCTGGAACACGACAGGGTCGTTGATCGTGACGGTTCCGCCTGGCGTACCCGTGTCGATCTTGATTTCGTGACTGCCCTCGGCACTGCCGAAGACGATGGTGCCAAAACCTTCCTGAAGATTGCCGAGCTCGGTCTGTGACAAAGACAGGGCGCCAGTCATTTCCTGCCCAATCACAATGTCACGATCAACTGTCCTCGGCCGAATCACCAGTTCAGCGCCCGCGCTGCGGACTGCCTGCGCGAGATGTATGGTGTCGCCGACCAGCGCAACGTCCTCGCCAGCCGCGTCAACCGGCGCTGCGATGGCCTTATCGCCCGCCAGATTCGCGACATCCGTCGAACCGCCCTTGGTGCCCGTATTGAACACCTCGACGCTTCGCGTATTAATCACCGAGATATTCGCGCGATTCGCGCTCTCAACGTTCAGCTTCACCGAGTCAACCATGATCGCAAGCGGACTGATCAGGAAGCCTTGGGTGAAGTCAGTCGGAACACGAACATAGCGGGCCTCGAAGGTGCCATCGTTCACGACGCCGCCGTCGGTGCGCAACTTCCGACCAATTTCGTCCTGCGCCTTAACGATGACATCACCCAGACTGCTACTGACCCGGGTGGTGTTGCCCGCTCGAATGACCGTGCCATCCGCAATCGGGGCAAGCACATCCGTGGGCTGCAAGGCCACACGGACTTCCTTCGTGGTCGCATCCACCACGTAGCGGCTGTGACGCAGCGCCCAATCGATACGTTGGTCAAACGGGCCCAGCACGTCATCGGCTGTCGTGGCGGGGTCGTTCTCGGCCACCACCTCGCGAAGCCAACCCGTCCGGTCGGGATCAAGCAGTACGCTTCCTTTCGGAGCCAGCAGACTGATTGCACCAGAGCCGTTCACGATCACGCCGCCACCCAGCCAGATCGAGCCGTCTTCGGACGTGATCGTGACCGCGCCACCCTGAGTCGTGATGTTGGCATTCATCCGCACGACGGAGAGCGGGGCGCCCGAGTAAAGCGACAGGGCACCGGTGTTGAGCGTGATGTCACCCGACACCACCATCTCGCCGCCTTTAGTTTCAACCGACACATCACCGTTTTGCTGGTTGATACCCGCGATGATCAAGCCACCGGTGTTCTGAACAGTGATGCCACCTGTTCCGGTGTTCGTGAGCTGGAGGGTGGCGACGTTGGTGCGAAGCTCATTTCCACCCGTACCAATACCGTCAGCGGCAGACAGCACAAGACGGGCGCCCTGCTTGGCCGTCACACCAATCGTGGCGGTCCCGGCTCCGTTGCCGACCGTGATGACCGATCCTGCCGCGGTGGCGGCGAACGGCGTGCTGAGGTCGATTTCAGTCGCGAGTCGATCAGCGATGTGGGCAAGGGAGTCGCCGGTTTTGGCGACGTAGGTGAAGGTCCCTGAGTCGATGGATGAGGAACCGGTAATCGTGACCGTGTAAGTAGCACCTGCGACGACTTGGACATTGTTCAGGTCGATGGTTCTGGCCGCAGTGGGCGAGCCCTGGGCGGCGGAAACGGTCGCCGTCCCCGTCAAGTCGCGCATCGTACGGGCGTCAATGCCAACACCGCTTTCCACACGGTTGGTGATGGCCCCACCGGTTGCGGTAATCGACAGGTCGTTTGTGCTGTTGGTGACGAGCCTTCCGAGCATCACGTCATCACCAGCGTTGATCGTGATCTGACCGTTAACGGCGTTGATGACCGTGTCGGCGTCCATCTCGACGTCGCCGGTCCCAGCGGTGAGGGTCAGCGAACCGTACGTGAGCGTCAGGTCGGCATTGGCGCCAAGAGAGATGGCGCCGGCAGCATTGACCGACACGGAACCTGCGGCGCCCGCCGTTCCACCAACACTGACGACGTCGCTCAACGAAATGTCGCTTCCGGCTCCGGTTGCGGTCAGCGAGATTGAGCGGTTGCCTGTTGCAGCGATCGGCGCGTTAACAGTGATATCACCGCTCGCGGTGAGACTGACCGTCTGCCCACCTGTCGCAAGGCGGTTCACAGTCACTGCCCCAACGTTCGAGAGCGTCACCGTCCCGGTCGTGCTGAGATCAAGCTCAGAGGTTTGAACGGTACCGACGATATTCCCGCCAGAAACCAGCGTGAGTTTTCCGATGGTGGCGGTCACACCCGCACCAAACGTGATCGTGCCACTCGATGAAGTGGTGCGAATCACCAGTTCATCAACCGTGCCGGTGAGGCTGTCGATTTGAACGTTGCCCGAGGACTGAAGCTCGACATCACCGCCTGTCATGACCAGCGTGGTGACGTTGAGGTTGCCTGTCTGCTGGACCGTCAAATTGCCCGGAGCCTCGCCCGCCGACGGCGCCGTCATGGTGATTGAGAGCGCGTTGGCAGCCGACCGCATTGAGAGGTCTTCGCGCGCTTCCAGCGTCACGGTGTTGGCCGTGACCAGCCCGCCGAGCGCAAGACCGCCCTCCGGAGCTCGCAAGGTGATGGCGCCATTACTACCGACATTGAGCGCATCCACAACCACCAGGTCCCCTGCCCGGGATTTGAGCTCGATGACCTCGCCCGCACTGGTCGGCAAGGCGACAACGGACAGGCTTCCTCCTGCCTCAAGGGCGTAGTTACCCTGCCGCGTAGGCTCGGTAATCAGAACCTTGTCACCGGCAACAAATGGGGTTGCGACTGACAAGTCACGAGCTGACGCCGATGCAGTGAAGGTATAGCTCGGGGAGTTGGCCGTAATCGTCAGGCGCCGATTAGCCTGATCCCGCACGACCGCAACATTGGAATTGGCGCTCGCACCCGTTTCGACCTGGCCCTCAAGATCGGCAAGAACCGTGTCCCATGTACTGGCTGATGTTGCCGCTGCCGTGTATGACACGCCAGCAAGAACAAGGGTGAAAGCCTTATTGGCACCTGGTGCAGGCAATGCGGCGAAGTCAACAGTGACGCTCTGATTCACGCCCACCCGCATCGTTGCCAAGCCGGTAATAGTCGAGATCTCCTGAGCGCGCAGACTGAGCGGCGTGAGGTTCTCGACCATCACATCTGAAACGCGGAACGCTTGGTTATCGCTGTCGGCTCGGAGCGTCAGTTTCGTGGCGCCGTAGTCCGAGCCCTCCGTCGCACCCGACCCGGTTCCGGTAAGGGCACTGACCGCAAGCGTCGTATCCGCGTTGATCAACGATCGCAGCTCTGCATAGACGGTCGCGATGGTCGGGGCAGGACTTGCGACCGTCGTGTAGCTGAACGTCCGCGTGATCGTAGTTCCGCCGACGTCTTGCGACACGGTAAGTGAAAACTTCTGTTGCGACGCAATCTGAGTCTGGTTACTCGTCGGGCTAGAGTCCACGACATTGCCAAACGCCACATCGCGGACTTCCTTCTGGAGCATCCCTGCCGACTGCGGCGTCGTCATCGCGAAGCCAGCATTTGATCCGGCCGCGATGAGCGCAGGCCCGGCAGTCGCGGCTTTGACGAAGACCGTTGTGCCCGTTGAACCGACCGACGTCGAGACGGTTACCGAAGCCTGACTCGCCGGCACGGTTGCAGACACCGTGATCGCATCCGTTCGATTCAAAGCATGAATTACGATCTGACGCGAAGCTCCCTCAGACACTGCGAATAGCTGAACCCCTGAATCCTTCGCACTCTCCACCTGGGACTTGACGTTTGCATAGAACGCTTCCCAGGAGGTCTGGGACGCTGAAACGGTCAGGTTGAGGGTCTGGCTCTGCGCGGTTCCACCAGACGGTGTCCGACCAATCGTGACCGAATAGGCGCCTGGCACCAGAGCAGCCGAGTAGCTGATTACCGCCTTCGGTTGATCAGCGACCAGCGACGAATCGGCGACAAAGTCGGCATGGTTATCGATCTGCGAGCGAAGAGAGGTTGCAAGATTTCCTAGCGACAAGCCGCTGCTTGCCGCAAAGCTCGTGCCGTTAAGAGCCACGGACACATTCGGGAAGCCAAGGGTCAGGGTCTGGAAAGTCGCGCTGACCGATGCGGTTCCCGCGGTCGCGGTTGCTCCGCCGCTGGCAGTGACGACCAAGTCGGAGGACGCTGCGCCTGCCTTGAGCAGGCGAATCGTGCCGCCGGAGGCGTTGAACAACAATCTTCCCGCGTTGTCTGTGAGCGCGTTGATTGCGGTGATATCGCTGGCGCTAATCACCCCGCCACTCACCGAGTAACTGGTGCCCCCACCCCCGATCGTGAAGCTGCCCGAACCGGTCAGGGCAACCGTTTGGTAAACATCGGTGACCGTCTCGGTGCCGGAAGTGGTTGTAAGCGTAGCGCCTGATGACTGAGTCAGCGTCATCGCTTGAGTCGCGCCCGGAGAAAGGTGTCGAACTTTCAATCCACCGGCGCTCACCTGGGTGACTTGCAGCCAGCCGGCTTGCTCGAGATCGGATTTGATTTCCTCGCTGAGCCCTGTCACCGACCCGACTGTCGTCCAAACCCGGCCAGATTGCGAAGGAACCGTCGCATTGATATTGCCACCAGAGGATCCGCTCGTACCAACGGTAAACCCGTAGCTCTGCGCCCAGACACCGACCGAACCCAAATCGAATGCGACTCGGTTGATAGGTTGCGACAGCGTGACCGTACCGGTCGTGGCAAGCGAAGTGTCCAGCAGGCTCCCCGTCGTTGACGCAACGACCGGCGGAGTCGAACCCGTGAGCGATTGAATTCTTAGCGTGTTCCTGACCGAGAGTTCGGCCATTGATTCGCTGATAGAGACCAGGGCTCCGGTGTTCTTGGAGATGCGAAGCTGATTCGTCGCGCTGGAATCAACCGTGTAATCGCTTCCAATCGCTGCGGTGACGCCGGCGGCGACGCTTGCCCACGACTCGCCAGCCGACGCAGAGTACGATTTCGCGGTCCCGTCGAGACTGAAGCTGTAGGTCACCGCTGCCGCGGTGCTATTCAACACAAGGGTCGTGTAGGGCGCCACCGATATCGAATACGCCTGAGCGGCGCCCGACTGCGCGGCCAAACTCGCCGCCAGGAGGCCCTCGATCTCATTCCATGTCCGAACGCCCGAGGCGTTGATCGTGTAGTTGCCGTCTAGTGTGACGCCGTAGTTTGATGTCGGTTGGAGATAACGAATCTTCAGCTGGCCTGTGCTGGGTGAGGTCACCTCAAGCCAACCACCTGCCTCGAGAAGCGGCTCGAGCTCCGCGCTAAGCCCGGTAACGCCACCCGTGGTGGCCCACTGCCGCGACGCAGTCGCTGAGACCGCAGCGCTGATGATCCCGCCCGCCGTACCCGTCGTGTCCACCGAAAAACCGAACGCGCCGGTGACGTTAGCCGGGAACGTAATCGTCAAGGTTGAAAACGTCGAACTCTGCGACACAGTAGACGACGCAACCGTGCCACCCGTTACAGTCACCGCAAGGTCCGAACCCGGTGCTTCAGCTTTCAGGAGCTTAATCGTCAGCTGGGTGCTCGTCGTTGTCACATCGTACAGCGCGCGGCCAGCGGTATCGGTCTTGCTCTGAATTGCGTCCTCGATCGCCCCGCGAGCGTTCGACCAATTGGCAAATGAATAGGTCTGTCCCCCCAAGGTGACACTGCCCGCCGCGGAGGCGCTGAACGTCGCGGTCGCGACCTGATACGTGGCAGTCACCGTGTCGGTACCCGTCACGGATGTGAGCGTTGAGCCGGACGGCTGAGTAAGTTGGAGGCTACCGCCCGTCGCGAAAACCTGCGACACCGGTATGTCGGTGATACCCCGCGTCACAGTGCTGGCATCAGCCGGCGGAACCCAATAGTGGAGTCCGTCGGCGGTGACCGCAGTCGTGGCCACTGTGAAGGCGGTGTTGATAGTCTTCCCGACCAGGGTGATCCGATCAAGGGAAATGGAGAATTCGCTTGCGCTGGTCGTCAGTTCGATTCCGGCTTCGCTGTTCAGCGATTGGATAACCAACGACTGCCCGGAGCTAGCGACAGTCACATCGAACTTCCCTACCGTAGGCGCTACGGCTTCGATCTTGGTCTCAAGGTCCGCCGCGAGGGCAGCCCATGAGCTCATACCGGTGCTCGAGATCGTGGTGTTATTCAACACGATCGAGTAGGTGGTACCCGCTGACGGGGTGCCAGTGAATGTCAGGCCGAGCCGCGGAATGATGGCCTGTGCAAGCGAGTTGGGCGTTCCCCCCACGCCGTTCACATCGTCCTTGAGTTTCTGCAGCGTCGCAGTCGCAGAAGTTAAACCGCTTGCGGTATTCGCAGTGTAAGTCTGACCACTCACCTCCAGCGTGTAGGTAGCCGCTGGCGACCAGGCAGCCGCGGGCAGGTCAAGGTTAGAAATCTGCTTCCTCGAAAACCCTGCATCCTTGACTGCGGTAGTGCCAGCATTGGTCGCCGCATTCTCGACAGATACCTTCTGGTCACGCTCGATACGGATACCGTCGGTCGCCTCGACATAGAGGGTCTGGCCAGTCGACGCGGTCGCAACGCTGTAGAGCGTCTTGCCGCTAACCTGCAGCGCTTCAACCGCGGCGGTCATCGCCCCCGCAAGCGCCGACCAGCTACTGTGGCCGGTGACTGACACCTGCTGCCCGTTGACGCTGAACGTCACCGCCGTTGATGACGATACGGTGCCGTCAACGTCAAGCTGCACGACGCGAGCAGCCGTCGTGGGCGTGACGGTGACATTCGCCGTCGCACCGGTCACATGGATCGGGGCGCCGATCATGAACGACTCCCCCGGGTCGCCCGTAATCAGAATTGTCCGGTCGGTGGCATCCACAACAACCGTAGCAATATTGTCGTGCGCGATCAGTACCGTGGCGAGATCGTTGAGCATCTCAGCCACAGTCGGGGTCGAGTCCGCCACCACCGCAGTGAGGTCAGAGCCGTTGACTCGAACGATCAATTTGTCCCCAGCGATCGGGGTGTAGTCCTTCAGAAGGATCAGGTCTTGCTGATTGATTGCGGTCTGTGCCGTAACGGTTGAGGTGCTCGCGGAACTCACCGCCGTGCTCTTCGACAGCACCGCCGTCGCACTGACCTCCGTATTGATCTTGGTGTAACCGGTTCCCACCGCTGAAGTGCGAACCTCGACCTCGATATTGGTGTTGGGACCCGTGTCCGACGCTTTCTTGATCTCGGTCACGGTGCCAGCCGTGTTACCCATGATCGTGACTTTGTACCCCCAGGCGTCGGCGAGTTCATTGTCGTAAGCGGCAACGGTCGTCGCGCCGCTGGTCGTGACCGGCACTCCGCTGGAATTGAACAAGGTCTTCCAGCTGGGCGAATCGACGGCTAGCCCGCCTTCGGCGTCCCCAATCAACACCGTCGATACGGGGTTGGTAAGGAGCACCATCACCTTGCCGCTACCGGCCGCATAGGAGGCGGTGTAATACGAGCTCAGCGACCCAGTGGTGTTGATCCAGTTTGCGATGGCCGTGCCGAGAGCGTCCTGAGATGTGTAACCCGTGAATGACTGAGTCACCGGTGTGCCGGTTTTATTGGTTAGCTTGTAAACCGAGGCACTGGAAACCGAGCTGGGCACAGAGATGATCGCGTCCGCATAGCGAACTTCACGCGGCAATTCATAGAGCGTGCCTGCGGTGTCGAGCGTTACCGTACCAGCAGCTTTCTGAGCCCCCGCAAGCACTGCAGCCTCGACCATATCGACGTACATGTCCTTGGCCGAGCGCAGGGTGACCGTGTTGGCGGCGTTGTCGATCAGGTTATAGACGCTGCGCGCCCAAAGCTTGCCGCCGGAAGAGACAGTAACCGGGCCGTTATTCGCCCAAACTTCCTCGACGTAAAGATCGTCCGCCTCGTTGATGAACACACTTGGCTTGGTGAGCGAGAGCCCGCCCTCGGGGTTACCGAGCAACATGGCGGATGCCGAGTTGGTCGCGGCGACCGACACTTTCCCGGTAGCGGAGCTATAGGTGGCGGTGTAATACCCCGAGAGCCCGTTGATCCATGATGCGATCGCCGCGCCAAGCGTGTCGCGCGTGCTGTATCCAGTAAACGACTGAACAGTTGGCGTGGCGGTGTTGTTACTCAGCTTATAAGTCGTTCCACTGCTCACGGTACTCGGAAGCGTGATGACCGCGCTACTGATCGCCGAGGTGGACCTCGCGCTCACCGAGTTGACCAGCGTGTTGAGTTCAACGCTACCGGTCGCATCCACGACCAGATCATCGGAGATAAACACCGACGCGCCGTCTACGTTGATGGACGTCGCCCTGACTTCAGTATTAACGTTGGCCGCAACGATTCCGCCCACGACTGTGAGCGCATCGTTCACCAAAATTGTGATGTTGGACGCACGATCAAAACCTGTCAGGCCGCCAACAAAGCCCGATAGCTTCCACGCTTGCTGAAGGTCGACGAAGATATCCCGGGGTGCGCGCAGTTCGAAATTGCTGGCCTTGAAACCCGTAGTCTTGACGTTGATGAAGCCAGAGTCACGAGTGGCGATCGAACCTGTGACAGCACCAACCCCCGCCGCATTGGTGTCAACGATCGTCTTGACAGCGAGCTCGCCCTTGGCAACCAACCTGACCAACCCGATCTCGCCGTTCGGTGCGCCCGCTGCGGCAACGATATTGCCGCGAACGATCACGTCGCGCTTAGAAATCAGTTCAACCCGGTCGCGCGCGGTCAGGGTGCCGTTGATCGCAATCGTGTCGGCCGTCTCGAGAATGATCGAGTTCGATGTGAGATTGCCCGGCAAAACGCCAACCTTGGTGGCGTCCGTCTCGCCAAACAGGAAGTTCACTCCCGTTCGGTATTCAATGAGCTCAGGCGCATTGAAAAACCGGTAAAGGTCAACTGTCTTGTCCGCCTTGAAGGCCACACCTTTGGTGTACTGCAGAGAGTCGTTGGTGACCGATGCGGGGGTGGTGCTCGTGACAGTCCGCGAACCGAGCGGGGTTTCAACCTGCAAGTCGGCCAGGTAGCTGCTCAACCGGATGGTGTCACCAGAAACAGCTACCCCACCGATCGTGGCAGGCGCCTTCACGATCAATGTATTCTGCGCGCCCACGCTCGCGGTGGTTATCGGGGGAGAGCCCAACGCACTGGTCACAGCCTGCACGACCATCAGCCCAAGCGTTCTTTCCATTACGCCGTCATAGTCGCGAACGTCGATGTCACCAGCGGTGGTGACTGCATCGAGCGTGTTGCCTGCAACCGCAAGACCCGTAATGCCGGTTGCCGCGCGGAGTTTCAGCAGATCGCCCACCAGCTGCACGGGCAAATCGGTGGACGCGCCCCGGATTGAGCCTGTGGCCGAGCTGAGATACACCGACCCTGCCGACGTGACATTGGAGATCGTGAGGTTGGCACCCGAGGTGCTCTGCACCGTACCGAGTTCGTTGGCATTACCCAAGTAGACACCGGCGACCACCTGCCGGGTAGTGATGTTGCCTCGGGCATTCACAACGATATCGCTACCGATCCTGTTGGACTCGAGTTCGATGCTGTCGAGGCTAACCGGACTGCCTGAGGAAGTGACAAAGGCGCCTGAACTGAACGCGCCCGCATTCAAGCGGAATGACCCGTCGAGAATGGTCGTATTGACGACATTCAGCGCACGGTTGCCCTGCCAAAGCAACGCATCACCGGCGCGGTTCAGGTCGATCTTGACCGAATTGACCTGCGTATTAAGGAGGACCGCCTTACGGGTGATTGTGATTGACTGCGCCACTGCATTACTGACCGTCGCCGTCTCGATCCGCGCGTTGTAGAGCGCGTTGCCACCCGCGTCGGTGAGCGCTTCGATCGCAGTCTTCAGCGCAGCAGAAAGTGCCGCCCAGGTCGTATGACCGGTTCCAGACTGCACAGCCTGGCCGTCGATCGTCAACGCGTAGTTGAGCGTGTTGATGACCGGCATCGCGACCGTAAGCGTCACGCCTGAACCGGCCGCGCTGCTACTCAATTCGGTCATGCTTTCGGCCAGGACAATCGCCCGACTGTCAGCAGTGATGGCCAGTTCATCAGCCAAAATGGCCGGCGAGGTCGGCGACACGCGACGAACCTGTCCCTGGATATTCAGCGTGACATCGCCGCGATTGACGATGCCCAGGCTGTCGGGCGTCCCCATCTCGCCAATAGTGAGGTCACCATTACCGGCATGGGCGCCAGTGGCTGTCCGCCAGGTCGTAATCGTGATGTCGTTCCGGTCGCTCGAGCCCAGGCTCTGTACACGGGTGGCCGTCACCGGGCCATAGTTGTTGACCTTGATCCCGCCGTCTTTGGCACGAACGTTGGTGAGCCTCAAGTCGCCGGTATTGGAAATGGTGATGTCGCCCGCGCTCGAGAGTTCGAGATCAACATCGCCGAATTCGGTGTTAACCGATAGTCCACGGTCAGCGCGGCCAAAGAGCGCACTGCCCTCGATCACCCCGGTCTGCGTGATCTGCCCCGCCGGCGCCCGCATATCGATCGAGCCAGCGGCAAAATTGGACTCGGTGAGCGTCATGCTGCCATTCAGCGTGCCGGTCCTAAGGGTGAGCGTGCCGGCCGTAACGCCTGCGCTCTTCACCTCCAGGCGGGTGCCTGCAACCGACGTGATTCGTCCGTCCTGGGCGGTCGCCTGGCCGGCGCGCATGTCGATGTCGGTCGTCGCATAGAACTGGCCGCTCATCGCGATGTTGCGGTCGGCGTCAATGTCGATCGTGCGGGTGGCAATGGTGGTCGCGAACTCGACGGTAGCGGCACCGGTTGCTGGTTTGACGTAGGCAATTAACGCATGCACGTTAGGCTCAACAGCAGCGTCAGAGTCGATATTCACCGCCCCCACTGCAACATGGAAGTGCACATCCATCGCCGCCTGGGCTGCCAAAACGGCCGCGGCGAAGTCTGCAACGGTGCTTGCGTTGACAATCGCGTTGAAAAGGGTCTGCGCGTTAGTGGGTAGGCTACCGCCTGCTTTAGGTGCTGCGGTAAGGGTAATGGGACCCGTTCCGCTCAATGTGGCCGAGCCAAACTCATCGTCTGCGACGTTTGACGCGGTGCTGTTGTTGGACCAGGCCGACGTGGAGACCGGAGACGGCGTCCCTGGAACCCGGAGGAACGCCTGCGTCAGCACGGCGGGGGTGAGTCCACCAGCCTGTGCAGCCGCGAGCGGCGCACCGATTTGGCCACCCAGGGTCATGTCCACACCCGAATCAAGCCGAATCTTCGGCGCAACGAGTGCTTGCAGAGTTCCCAGCACCAGATCTTTACCGGCAATGAACTCAAGGTCGTCGCTTGCTTCGATCACGCTCTTGTATTCGACGACGCTTCCGTTCTCGATGGACTGAACGCCGGCGACGGTGATGTTGCCCGCAGCATTAACCGTCAGGTCGCCACGCGCATCAACCAGCCCGCGCAACGTGACCGACCCGCCGGAACTGATTGAGATATTGACGCCTTCAATCGACTTGACGCTGTTTTCAGCGGACCGTACCGTCAGCGAGATATAGCTGACATCGCTCACCTGCTGCACCTGCGGCTGGGTCAGCTCACGCGTCTCCCAAACAGTCTGCGACTCCATGATCGGAACCGCTCGAACCTTGCTCACCTCGCCATAAATCGGGCGGAAGGCGAACAGATCGGTGCTCTGCGTCTTGACCTGATAGCTCAGGCGAATGCGCTGGTCGTAGATGTCATGCCACTGCGACGTCCAGTCGTAGCCGTAGTTGCGGTAGTTCTGATAGACGTTGGCCGTGGGTTCTTTACGGGCATCAAGCGTGATCTTCAGATCGTCGCCTTTGCCCTTTTTGCCTGAGGTGTACTCGTTCGCCCCCACGATGTGGCCGTAGCCCCAGCTGGCAAGCACGGGGATCGTAAGGTTGTTGATGTCCCAGCCCCAGCCGAAGTTGTCGTAACGGTCATCACCGCCACCCACCATTTTCATGATGTTCCAACGGCCTGCGGCCCAGCCTTTGTAGGGCTGGTTCTGACTGTCTACTGCGCCCCACTCGCTCTTATAGAACTCGGTTCCACCAAAGCTTGGGACCTCTTTTTCATCGTCATAGCCCGGCCAACTGCTACCGTCGTCGTTATCGACCCACCATCCGACAACGGTTTCCCATGGCCCCCAGTATTTAAAGCTGAAAGCGAGCTGGTTCGGGATGGTGGTTGTCCAGGACTGGTCGAGCGCAGCAGTGTTCTGCGTGAGCGCGTCGTACCAGGTAGACAGGCCCCAGAAATCATCAGTGAACCGGCTCTTTTGATACGAGCCCAGCTGGAAATAGGACTTGTTGAAATTCGGGCCGGAGGTGAAATACCAGTTGGGATCGCGCGACATGATGGTGCCCATCGCCGCGTCGCGCACCGCAATATCAAACTGTCGTTGCCCGTCTCGATCGTAGGCGACATCCCAAAGGGCCTCGCCGTCTTCAACCGGCGCATGCGGCTCGTTGTAGCCGCCGGGGTAGCCGTTGTTCGGGAAATAGTAGTCCGACTTGGTCTGGGTGTAAGTAACACCAGCCAGATCCTTGTAGCGGCCGACGAGCTCGCCCTTGTAGGTGAAAGTCGACGTGGACGACACCCAGTTTGCGCCCGCAGTCGGGTTCGTGCCATCCCGGGTTGAGTCATTGACCAGGTAAAGCGGATTGCCCTGGGACACCGCGCTGTAAACATCGTTTTGCGACCCCTCGGGCATGAGGATGTACTTATCGCGCCAGCCAGCCACCTCAACGTAATAAACCTTCGAGGCGGCGTTATACCAACTGGGTCGCCACTGCGTTGATGCATTGAACGTTGCGTCTGTGGGGCTGTACGGCGTGGTGGTCGTCGCCTGCCCGTTATACGTTTTGTTCAGAACTGCATTGCCCCACTTGAACTGATACAGCGGCATGTAGCCCGTGAAGTTCAGCACTGCCTGACGCTGGTCGTCGTCAAGGTTCTCAAAGCTCCTGTACGCCGGAAGGTTCTTGTAGTCCCCCGTGACCGATGCCGCCGTGGCCGTCCCGCGTTCCACGTTGTTCGCATTCGTCCAGACCACTTCACTATTCTTGTAGTCAATCCCCTCAACCAGATACTCAACAAACCGGCGGTCGGCCTTCGCATTCGGGTTGTAATAACCCACCTGCTCCAGCGTAACGTCCATGCTGGCGAATTCGGACCCCACCTTGACCCGCGCCTCGCCGATCTGCTCGATCGACGTGGTGGTGACATAGGTGATTCGCGGCACCAGGATCGTGCCGGCATCGACCTGCACCGAACCCACCACCACATTGACCGTCTCGTTACGCACTGCGATCTGCGGTACCAGGATGGTCTTCTCGCCCTTGACCGCTGCATCCGCCTGCAGCATCACGTCGCCGCCCGAGCGCATCACGACGTCGGTGTCGGACAGGATCAGGCCTTGCTCCAGAACTTGCAGGAAGCCACCGCTCAGTGCGGTAGTCGGCGCACCACCACCAACCGGCAGGCCCTGTGCCTCGAGCGTGGCGCGGCTCAAGGTCTGATCGACCCCGGACTGCATCACGATCTTGCCGCCGGTTGCCATCGCCTTCACCCGGCCGTTGACGCGCAGCTGCTCGCCCGCGTTCAGCAGGACCCGGCCGTTCGCACCGGTGGCCTCAACGATACCGGTGATGGTGATGGTGGGAGCAGCGAGATGGGCGAGGAGGTCGCCCTTCACCATGGCCTCGAGTTGCTGCGGCCCCTCACCCGCGACGAGGATGCTCTCGCGCCCGCGCAGGTAGGTGTCCGAGCCCGAGTTGTTTGCGAACGCGTGGCTACCGGGCAGCAAATTCACCTGCCGGCCGATGAGCGACACCCCTGCCCGCGCATCGATCAGACCCGTGACCGTGACATCGCCCGCCGACGCCTCGGCATCCACAATACCCGTGCGCGCAGCGCTGCTGACCACCTGACCGACGAGCCCGCGGAGCAGCATGCTGTCGACTGAACGCAGCGTGATGGTGCCGCCGGTTTGCGTATCGAGCACGCCGCCGCTGACCACGGCACCCGCGCCATTCCGCACCACCGGCGTCTGCACGATGCCCTGACCGCTTGAGTGGGTTCCACCGCGTACGCTCAGCTGATCTGCGGCTGACACTAACGAATCAATCAACACCAGCGAACCGGAGACGATCGAAACATCGGCCCCAGCATCTCGCGCTTCGACCGCACCCGATAGCTGAACCTGTCCCTCGGCGAAGATGTCAATCAGGCTGTCGGGTGTGCCCGTCCAGGCGGGTGTGGTCGCGGGCGAATTCGCCAAATCAAAGCGGGCATCTGCAATGACGGACGAGGGCGATGCCAGGCTCACGCCAATGCCCGCGCTGTCGCTGCCAGCGCGGATACGCACCATGCCGCTCGACCACAGGTTCGCGCCCGCAGCCACCAGGCTTCCACTGTCCAAACGCTTGCCGCCACCCAAACGCGCGCTCGTATCGGCACGGACCTCGAGCACGGAATCCTTGCCGGTCCAGGTACGGGTCGCCGCGCCATTGGCGTAGCTGTAGTCCGCGCCCGCCATCGCAAGCCCGCCCCACAGGATTGCTTTGCCCTGTAACAGCAGTCGGCTTTCGTTT
>CAIPNM010000159.1 GCA_903866395.1 uncultured bacterium | reverse complement strand
GGATCTGCTGCGCGTGACGGGCGGACTCACCAACGAGTACCTGGCGCGGTTGGTGATTCGTTCGTCTTCAACCTGCCGGCCCTGGATGCGGCGTCATGGTGTTCGGTTTCAGCCTTCGCTATCGGGCGCCCTTCATACCGCGCGCACCAATGCGTTTTTCATGGGCGGCGGCAAAGCGCTGGTCAACGCCTATTTCCGGAGCGCTGAAGCACTCGGTGCACAGATTGACTACAACGCCGAGGCAGTGGGCATCGAACTCGACGGCGACCGGTTCGCCGCTGCCATCGTGCGTCACAAGGCGAGCGACGGCAGCACCCGTGAAGAGCGGGTCACAGCTAAGGCTTGTGTGCTTGCCTGCGGCGGTTTTGAATCCAACCGCGAGTGGCTGCGCGAGGCTTGGGGGGTGAATGACTATGGCGAGCATCCGGCCGATAATTTTCTGATTCGCGGCACACGGTTCAATATGGGTACCATCATCGCCAACCTCCGGGAGCAGGGCGCCGACATGATTGGCGATCCCACTCAGGCCCACATGGTGGCAATTGACGCGCGTGCCCCGCTTTATGACGGCGGGATCTGCACGCGTATCGATGCGGTCTCGCTCGGGGTGGTGGTGAACCGTTTTGCCAAGCGCTTTTATGACGAGGGTGAAGACTTCTGGCCCAAGCGCTATGCGATCTGGGGGCGGCTGGTAGCACTGCAGCCTGGACAGATCGCCTGGTGCGTGATCGACTCCAAGGCGATTGGCCGCTTCATGCCGCCCGTGTTTCCCGGGGTACGCGATGACACGCTCGACGGACTCGCTCGTCAGCTCGGGCTCGATGCCGCCCAGATGGTGCAGACCATTGAGGACTTCAACCGCGCGTGTCGCCCCGGCCGCTTTGATCACACCGTGCTCGATGACTGTGTCACCGAGGGGGTGACACCTGCGAAAACACACTGGGCGCGGCCCATCGACGTGCCGCCTTTCTATGCCTATGCGGTCCGGCCGGGCGTTACGTTCACGTATCTGGGGTTTCGCACCGACGAGAGCACTGCCGTGCACTTTGACGGTCGCGCAAGTCCAAACCTGTTTGCAGCGGGCGAGCTCATGTCGGGCAATGTGCTTGGCAAGGGCTACACCGCCGGCGTGGGGATGACCATCGGCACAGCGTTCGGGCGCATTGCAGGCACCCGTGCGGCTGCCGCCGCGCTTGGTCAAAACGGCGCCGACACCCAGAGAATCATCGAGGAGCGCGATCGTGCAGCAGCTTGAAGCCCTAACCCGCGAGGCACAGTCGCTGGCGGAGGGCGCCCCGTCGGCCGCTCATGCCCGGCCGCCCGGGGCCGATGCGATGAGCGCGGCCGAGGCCGAAGTGGCGCGCGAAATGATCATTTGTAATGCCTGTCGCTACTGCGAGGGGTTTTGCGCAGTTTTTCCCGCCATGACGAAACGGCTCGAATTTCACCAGGCCGACGTTCACTACCTCGCCAACCTCTGCCACAACTGCGGCGCATGTCTGCATGCGTGCCAATACGCACCGCCCCATGAATTTGCGGTCAACCTGCCGCGTGCGCTTGCCCGGGTGCGGGGTGAGACGTATGCCCACTATGCCTGGCCGGCATCGCTCGGTGCGCTCTATCAGCGTAATGGCCTCGCGGTGGCGCTTGCGCTTGCGGGTGGGCTGGCTCTCTTCCTGTTGCTGGCTGTGGCGATGCATGGGTCGCTCCTGTCTGGTGACGCCCGCGGTGATTTTTACCGGATTTTTCCGCACGGATTAATGGTGTCGCTTTTCCTGCCAGTGTTCGGTTGGGCGGTGGTGGCGCTTGCCATCGGCGCCACCCGGTTCGTGGCTGAGCTCAAGCCCGCCACTGGCAAGGCGGGGGCGAGCGGGGGTGCCACCGCAGAGGCGCTTCACGACTCCTTCAAACTTCGCTATCTGGATGGCGGGCATGGCGAGGGTTGCCACAATGAAGACGACGCCTGGACGCGCGACCGGAAGCGCTTTCATCACCTCACGTTCTACGGCTTCATGCTCTGTCTGGCCGCCACGTCGGTTGCCACGCTGATGCACTACGCGCTCAATATTCCTGCGCCATATGGCTGGTTCAGTCTGCCGAAACTATTGGGGATCAGCGGCGGAGTCATGATGGTGTGGGGCACGGTCGGGCTATGGCAACTTCGGAAGCGTCGTCACCCTGATCACCTTGAGCCCTCGCACGGCGGCATGGACCGTGGCTTTATTGCGCTGCTGTTTCTAACCGGCGCCACCGGGCTCTTGCTGATGGTGCTGCGCACGACGGCAGTGATGCCGATTGCACTGTGCGTGCACCTCGGCGCTGTGCTCGCGTTTTTTCTGATGATGCCGTACGGCAAGTTCGCGCATGGCGTTTATCGCGTCGCAGCGATGGTTCGATATTCGGTCGAAAAGCGTCAGCCGAACCGGTTGGGGCTCTCTGGCGAATAGGCAACGGCGGGCGTCAGCCCGCTGGATTCAGATAACTGTCTTCGATTTTTCGCACCAGCGCGTGCAGGGTGCGATTGACCGGCGTGGCAATGCGTAGGCGCTCACCCTCTCGCACGAGATAACCATTCAGATGGTCGATCTCGGTGGCTCGTCGGCGTGCGACATCCTGCGCGGTGGAAGAGCGCTGGCGCGGCATCATGCTCGCCACCCCCATCACGCGCTCATGTACATCCGCGCCCAGATCGATGCCCTGAACGCGCGCGATGGCAATCGCTTCATCAATGACCTGACGCATCACCTGGCGGATGGGATCGGAGGCGATGAGCGTGCCGTAATCATCCTGCGTGATGGCTGACAACGCGTTGTAGACGCAGTTCACCACGAGCTTGCCCCAT
>CAIPNM010000158.1 GCA_903866395.1 uncultured bacterium | reverse complement strand
CCGGATCCCAGGCACGAGCGCGCCGCTTTTCTTCAGGTTCTCGGCGGTTTCACGGCTATTGAAGACCAGCGCAGTGTAGAAGAAACAGAAGAAAATAATGGCCAAAGCATACAGCAGGATGTAGACAGGCTGACCTGGCGAGAGCGTCGAAGCAAGATCTTTGATCACGCGAATGACCGCGCTCTCTGTGTCTCCCGCCGTGAACCACTGCGCGATGGTGGCCGGAAAGAGAATGATAGACGACGCAAAAATCGGCGGGATCACGCCCGACATGTTGAGCTTAAGTGGCAGGTGCGAGCTCTGACCGCCGTAGACGCGATTGCCCACCTGGCGCTTGGCATAATTGACCGTGATCTTGCGCTGACCCCGCTCAACGAACACCACAGCCGCAGTGACCAGAACCACGAGCGCAATGATCAGGAGCGACACCAACGGATTCATTGCGCCAGTACGCACCAACTCTCCCATTCCAGCAATGGCGCTCGGCAAACCTGCTGCGATGCCCGCGAAAATGATAATGGAGATGCCGTTACCTAAACCGCGCTCAGTAATCTGTTCACCCAACCACATCAGGAACATGGTGCCGGTCACCAACGACACCACTGCCGTGAAGCGAAACATGAGGCCCGGCTCGATGACCAAGCCCGGTTGCGACTCAAGGGCCACCGCAATGCCGACCGCCTGAAATGTGGCGAGCGCAACGGTGAACCAACGCGTGTATTTAGTGATTTCGCGACGCCCGGCTTCGCCTTCTTTCTTCTTGGCTTCGAGCCAGGGCAACACCACCGTCAGCAACTGCATGATGATGGAGGCGGAAATGTAGGGCATGATGCCCAGCGCAAACACCGTGAAGCGCGACAGCGCGCCCCCAGAGAACAGGTTGAACATGGCGAGAATGCCGCCTTGCTCTCGCTGGAAAATTGCCGCGAGCTCGTCAGGATCAATGCCAGGCACCGGAATGTGCGCGCCAAGCCGATAGACAATCAGCGCGAACACAAGAAACCACAGGCGACGTTTCAAGTCGCCTGATCGTCCTGCTTTGAGCGCTGCCGCGGTGGAGGTGGCCACGAGGAAAGTTGTCCGTTTGCCCGATTAGAGGTGAAATTCGCTTAGGCGATCGAGCCGCCAGCAGCCTCGATGGCGGCGCGGGCGCCCTTAGTGGCACCGACGCCCTTGAGCGCGACCGCCTTCGCGACGGAGCCTGACAAAATCACCTTAGCTGAAGTAGCCAGGTGCGGCACGACGCCCGCCGCTTTGAGCACCAACAGATCGACCTCGGCTGACTCCAGGCGCTGCAAGTCGGACAGACGCACCTCGGCGCAGTCGCCTGCGGATAGCGAGACAAAGCCGCGCTTGGGAAGCCGGCGCTGGAGCGGCATCTGACCGCCCTCAAAGCCCACCTTATGGAAGCCGCCCGAACGCGACTTCTGACCCTTATGCCCCCGGCCGGCGGTTTTGCCCAGCCCCGAGCCGATGCCCCGACCAACGCGCTTGCGCGGGTGTTTGGCGCCCTCGGCGGGCTTCATGTCGTTGAGTTTCATGCTGACTCCGAAACAGAGGACGCGGTTCAACCCACCCGGATCAGGTAGGAGACCTTATTGATCATGCCGCGCACAGCGGGCGTGTCTTCGAGCACGCGGCTTTGCCGGATTTTGCGCAGACCGAGGCCTCGAACCGTGGCGCGATGCGACTCGCGCGTGCCGGCCGGACTGCGGACCAGTGTGACCTTAATGGTGGGCTTATCGCTCATGGGTGATCTCCGCCCGCTTACGCGAACAGTTCCTCGACGGACTTGCCGCGCTTGGCTGCGATTTCAGACGGCGTGTGCAACCGACCGAGCGCGTTGAGCGTTGCGCGAACCATGTTGTAGGGATTGCTCGAACCGTGGCTCTTTGCCACCACGTTGGTGACGCCCAAGACTTCGAACACCGCACGCATCGGACCACCAGCAATAATGCCGGTACCTTCCGGCGCGGGCGCGAGCATGACCGAAGCTGCACCCCAGCGTCCCTCAACGGCGTGATGAATCGTGCCGCCCTTCAGGGGGAACTTGGTCATCTTGCGGCGCGCTTCGTCCATGGCCTTCTGCACGGCAACCGGAACCTCACGCGACTTCCCCTTACCCATGCCGATACGGCCATCGCCATCACCCACCACCGTGAGTGCAGCGAAACCGAGAATACGGCCGCCTTTTACAACCTTAGTCACGCGGTTAACCGCGATCATTTTTTCGCGAAGACCGTCATCCCGATCTTCTGCGCCGACTTTTGCCTGGATCTTTGCCATGTCGAATCCTGTAGGGTCGCCTATGCCGCGGCGATCAGAACTTCAGACCCGCCTCGCGGGCGGCTTCAGCGAGTGCCTTGACTCGGCCATGGAAGCGAAAGCCTCCGCGGTCGAATGCCACGGTGTCGATGCCAGCAGCGAGCGCCTTCTCGGCCAGCCGCTTACCAACGACTGCCGCAGCGCCGGTGTTGCCACCGCGGCCAGATTGACCACCGAGCTGCGCCCGCACATCCGCTTCGAGAGAGGAGGCCGATACCAGCACCTTGGCGCCATCGGCGTCGGTGATGTTGGCGTAGATGTGCAGATTGCTGCGGTGGACCGTGAGGCGGTTGGCCCGCAACTCGCGGATCTTGAGCCGCGTCTGACGGGCGCGGCGCAGGCGGGCGACGTTCTTGTCCATGTTGGTTTCCTCGCGTGATGCGTGGACGCGTTATTTCTTCTTGACTTCTTTGAGAGCGACCGTTTCGTCGGAGTAACGCACACCCTTACCCTTGTAGGGCTCAGGCGGCTTGTATCCGCGAATTTCGGCTGCCACCTGACCGACTTTCTGGCGGTCGCTGCCCTTGATGAGAATCTCGGTCTGCGTGGGCGTTTCGGCCTTGACGCCCTCGGGCAGCCGATACACCACGGGATGCGAGAAACCCAGCGACAGGTTGAGGTTCGTGCCTTGCGCCTGAGCTCTGTAACCAGTGCCAACCAGCGCGAGCTTGCGCTCAAAGCCCTTGGTCACGCCGGTCACCATGTTCGAGACCAGCGCGCGGAAGGTACCGCTCAGTGCCGAAGCCTCCCGAGACTCGTCGGCCGCAGCAAAGCGCAGCTCGTCGCCTTCGCGAGTGATCCGAACCTTGGGGTTGACGCGCTGGTTGAGCGTGCCAAGCGGGCCCTTGACCGAAATCAGTTCGGCGGCCAAATTGATCTCGACGCCTTTGGGCACCGGGACCGGCATGCGTGCTACACGTGACATGCGAGCTCCTTAGGCGACGTAGGCGATGACTTCGCCGCCAATACCGCTTGCCCGCGCGTGACGGTCGGTCATCAGACCCCGCGGCGTGGTAACGATCGCAATGCCAAGGCCATTCATGACCGGAGGCAAGGCGTGGCGGCCGCGATAAACGCGCAGCCCGGGACGGGACACGCGCTCCAGACGGTCAATGACCGGCCGGCCCGCGTAGTATTTGAGGCGCACTTCCAGCTCGGCCTTGGCACCCTCGGCGCGAACTTGAAAGCTGTCGATATAGCCTTCATCCTGCAACAGGCGCGCAATAGCCACCTTCAGCTTGGACGAGGGCATCGACACCGACTCTTTTTCCACACGCTGTCCATTACGGATGCGGGTGAACATGTCGGCGATCGGATCGCTCATGCTCATGATTGGATTTCCTCTTGTTCGGGCCGTCGCTTACCAGCTGGCCTTGACCAGCCCGGGGATCTCGCCGCGCATTGCGGACTCGCGCAACTTGATGCGCCCGAGGCCGAACTTGCGGTAAGTGCCGCGCGGCCGACCAGTGATTTCGCAGCGGTTGCGAAGCCGGGTCGGGTTGGCATTGCGCGGCAGCGCCTGAAGCTTGAGCCGCGCCTGAAAGCGCTCTTCTTCAGATCGGGACTGGTCATTGATGATCGCCTCCAGCGCCTGGCGCTTGGGTGCGTATTTCTTGACGAGTGCCTGCCGCTTGATATCGCGGTTGATCAGGGAAAGTTTGGCCACTGTGGTCGTCCTGTGGATCGCAGGGAATCAGTTGCGGAACGGAAACTTGAATGCAGCGAGCAGCGCTTTCGCTTCTGCGTCACTTGCGGCGGTGGTAGTGATGCTGATATTCAAACCCCGAATCGCATCAACTTTGTCGTACTCGATTTCCGGGAAAATAAGCTGTTCCTTGACGCCGATGTTGTAGTTGCCGCGGCCATCAAACGCTCGCCCCGACACGCCGCGGAAGTCACGCACCCGCGGCAATGCAACCGTGACGAGACGGTCAAGGAACTCAAACATGCGCTCGCCACGCAGCGTCAACATGCATCCGATCGGATAGCCCTCACGGATCTTGAAGCCCGCGATCGCCTTACGCGCCTTGGTGGAGACAGGCTTTTGACCAGCGATTCGCGTCATGTCGCCCATGGCGTTTTCGAGAATTTTCTTGTCGCCAACGGCTTCAGATACGCCCATATTGAGCGTGATCTTCTCAATGCGGGGCACCTGCATCACCGACTTATAGCCAAACTTGGCCATCATGTCGGGAACGACTTTTTCGCGGTAAAACTGCTTTAGACGTGCCATGGATGTTTTTCCTTTGGACCTTCGTCAGCCCCGAGGCCAACGGTGAGGGTCTTACCGGCCTTTAACAGACCACGCGGTGCGGCGCCCAGGGCGCCGGCCCAACGTTGTCAACCTGACCGGTGCGGTTTTCAGCTCGGCGCCGGCGCTCAGGCCTTAACCATTTCGCCGTTGGACCGGAACACGCGCACTTTGCGTCCGTCCTCGAGCACCTTGAATCCGACTCGATCACCCTTGCCAGTGGCAGGGTTGAGTAGCATGACGTTCGACTGGTCAATCGGCATGGTCTTGTCGACGATGCCCCCGGTCTCGCCCTTCATGGGGTTGGGACGCTGGTGCTTTTTCACCAGATTGATTCCCTCAATCACCAGATGACTGTCGTCGACCCGGCTCAGCACGACACCGCGCTTGCCTTTGTCACGTCCGGCGATCACAACCACTTCGTCGCCCTTGCGAATCTTGTCCATCGCTGTGGCTCCTAAGACTTACAGCACTTCGGGCGCAAGCGACACGATCTTCATAAAGCGCTCGGTACGCAGCTCACGCGTGACCGGCCCGAAGATGCGCGTGCCGATCGGCTCGAGCTTGGCGTTAAGAAGAACAGCGGCATTGCCGTCAAAGCGCACGAGCGAACCGTCTTGGCGACGAACACCCTTGGCCGTACGAACTACCACCGCATTGTAAATTTCGCCCTTCTTCACGCGACCGCGGGGCTGGGCGTCTTTTACCGACACCTTGATGATGTCGCCAATGCCGGCATAACGCCGCTTGGAGCCACCAAGCACCTTGATACACATGACCGAACGCGCACCCGTATTGTCGGCGACGTCCAGCGTCGACTGCATCTGAATCATGTCTGTTCACCAACTTGAACCGCTCTAAACGCTAGCGGACAGTCTTGGCCCCGAGGAATGGGTTTGAAAAATTTCCAATACCAACCTTGCTTACTTCGCTCTGCGCTGATCTGAAGCACCACACTTAAGCTTTAGTGGCAAATTCAGGCCAGGTTTTGCTGGAAGGTTGTTACCGGGAAAGCCTTACATCATGACAGAAAAAAATAACCTGCGCAAGTTGCGGGGATCAGGCCTCTGCGCCGGACACCACGCGCGAGACCACCCAGGTCTTGGTGCGCGAGAGCGGACGGCTCTCTTGGATTTCAACCAAGGCGCCTTCACTGATCTGCGCTTCGGTGTGCGCGTGGAAGCGAGTGCTCCGAAGCATGTACTTTCCGTAGACCGGATGCTTCACCTTGCGCTCAACCAACACGGTGACGGTCTTCTGCATTTTGTTGCTGACGACGCGGCCCGTCAGCGTGCGCTTGACGCGGGCGACGGTGGTTTCGGTGCTGGTCATTTGGCTGCCGCCTTTTCATTGATCACCGTGCGCACCCTGGCGATGTCACGGCGGGTTTTGCGCAGCTGGCTGCTGTCGTTAAGTTGCTGGGTGCCGTGCTGCATGCGCAGCTTGAAATGCGCGCGCAACAGCTCGTCGAGTTCCTTACCGAGCGCCTGGTCATCCTTGGCGCGGAGGTCTTTGGCCTTCATGGCGTGTCCTTTCGGTGGGCGGGCGCTCAGGCGCCAACCATCCGCGTGACAAAGGTGGTGGAGATTGGCAGCTTGGCGGCTGCGAGGGCAAACGCTTCGCGAGCGAGCTGCTCGTTGACGCCGTCCATCTCGTAGAGCACCTTGCCAGGCTGAATCTCAGCGACGTAGTACTCGGGGTTGCCCTTACCGTTACCCATGCGGACCTCGGCGGGCTTCTTCGAAATAGGCTTGTCGGGGAAAATCCGAATCCAGACGCGTCCACCCCGCTTGATATGCCGGGTCATGGCGCGACGGGCAGCCTCGATCTGGCGGGCAGTCAGCCGGCCGCGGCCGGTAGCCTTCAGGCCGAAATCGCCGAAGGCCACTGAAGCCCCGCGTGTAGCGAGGCCCTTATTGCGGCCCTTCTGTTCCTTGCGATATTTGCGTCGAGCGGGTTGCAGCATCGCTCACTCCTTCATTCAGGCTTCTTGGCGGCGTCGGCGGCCGGGGCGGCTACCTTGCGCACGCGCTTGACTGCGGTCTTGTTTGCGTCGGCGGCGTCAGCCGCGGGCGCAGCAGGCGCACCGTCGGCTGCCGGCGCGCGGCGGGGACCACGTGGACCCGCGCCAGGACGGCCCGAGGGCGGACCGCGACGCGGACGGCGATCTTCACGCTCGGGAGCGGGCGCTTCCTTCTCGGCGGT
>CAIPNM010000157.1 GCA_903866395.1 uncultured bacterium | reverse complement strand
GCTCTTGCGCAGGCCGCACGCGATGCGGGCGCAGCGTCGGTGATCATGATCGGCCGGTCGCTGGGCATGCTGCCCGACCTCGATACCCAGTCGCCCATGCTGGGCACCAATCTCGGCTACGGCGGGGGCTGGGCCTTACCGCTCACCTGTTATTGGCTCGCGCGCAGCCGTAAGCGCCTTGGGCCCGACTTCCCGTTGATCGGCACCAATGGGGCGCGTGGCGGCGACGATGTGCTGCGCATGATGTTGGCTGGCGCCAGTGCCGTCGAGCTCTGTACCGCGGTCATGACCGGTGGCTTTGAGGTCATCACGGCGGCCGTTGATGCGGTTCGCATGTATGCCCAAAGCAAGGCGCAATTCGCCCAGGATTGGGTTGGGGTGGCCGCGGACCGGCTACAAACCTTCGGTGAGCAGCCGCTCAGGCCCGATCACTGGCGCCAGTTTGTACCTGCGCAGACCCGCGATTGACGCACAGGCTCGATCAGTTCTCGAACAATTTCAAGTCGCGAACCATGGCCTTGTAGAGCTGATCCTCCTCGACGAGCGCTGCCCGGAACGCCTGACGGTCGAGATAGAGCGGGCTGTTGAATCCCTTCCGGGCGGCGTCGAGGAATTCAGGTTGCTGAACTGCTTGGGCGAGAGCCGATGAGAGCTTCTGCAAGATGTCCTCGGGCACGTCCCTTGGCGCAAGCAGACCGAAACTGCTCAGGTTGGCGAAGGTCACGCCCTGGTCCGATAGCGTCGGGATGTTGTTCAACAGGGCAAGTTTCTGCGGCCCGGTAGTGGCCAGCGGGACGAGCTTGCCTGCATTCACTTGCGGCATGATCGCACCAGGCAGTCCGAGTGCCATGTGGACATGGCCACCCAGCGCGGCGGTGACCGCAGGCGCGATACCCTGGAAGGGCACGTGCAGTACCCGGACTCCTGCAGCGGCGGCCATGGCCTCGCCCGCGAGGTGCGTGCTGGTTGATTGACCAGCCGATCCGAAAGTGGCTTGTCCGGGGTGCTGCTTTGCCCAGGCGATCATGTCGGCGAGGGTCTTATAGGGGGCGCCTGGACCTGCTGCAATGATGAAGGGCGTTCCAATCACGTTACCGATGGGCGCGAAATCGTCGAGCGAGTACGACTGCTTTCGCACGTTGGGCGCGACGGTGAGCGCGCCAGTGCCTGTGTAGAGCAGGGTATAGCCATCGGGCTTGGCCTGCTTGACGAGTGCGGTGCCGACCGTTGCGCCGCCCCCTTCGCGGTTCTCAATGACGAGCGAATGCCCGAGCAGCCGGGCGAAGGTGGGCGCAAGGGCACGGATCTGATGATCGGTGCCACCGGGCGCATACGGAACGATCACGCGGATGGGACGGTTCGGATAATCGGCGGTTTGTGCCACAGACGCTGGGCTGACGAGCGCCACCGCGATGACCATGGCGGAGCTGGCGAGGCGGCCACCAGTGAAGGGCGAACAGATTGCGTGAAGACAGATCGTCAAAGGGGCAGAAGCCATCGCGTGTCGTCCTGGGTTGGAGGAACGACTTTGATGGTTTCACCGTGGGTTCACTCTGTCAATGCGCCGATCCAGATTCCAGCAGCCCCAGTTCCTGCGCCTGAACTTGCAACGCAAGGTATTTCGAATAGGCACGACATTGTGAAAACGCGCCGCCCGTGAAATACAGCCCGGGCTGCCCGGTGCGAGTCCACATGTTGCGCAGTTCGGCAGTGTCGGGATCGAACCCCCAGACCGGCCCCACACGCTTGGCCACTTCGTCGCCAAAAAAGCCTGCGACCGTGTGCTCCAGCCCATGATAGCCGGTGCCCAGCACGATCAGTTCGGTCTCAACGAGTGAGCCGTCTTTCATACGGGCGCCGGTCGCTTCAAAGGATGCGATATCGTCGTACTGAATGAGACCAATTTCGCGAGAGGCGATCAGATTGGAGCAGCCGACGTTGAAGTAGTAACCGCCGCCGCGCGAACGGAAAAGATAGGGCCAGCCCGTGCCGTCGACGCCACTTGAGAGCCGGAAGCCCACCTTTTCGAGGGCATCAAGCAGCGGCCGATCCTGCTCGCGTGCCTGACTGGTGAGCGAGCGGTGGCCCTGGAGCGTGATCGGTAGCGGCATCGAGGTGTTGATCAGGTCTCGGTCTTCGATCGATGGACCTTCACCCAAAAACACGCCGTCATAAAGCTGGGCGCTGGGCTCGATCTCAACCACCATCGTGGGATTGCGTTGCACCATCACTGGACGCGCGCCCTGGCCATGAAGCTCCTGCGCCACGTCGTGGGCGCTGGTGCCGGTGCCGACCACCATCACCGGTTTGCCGCGCCAGGCTGCGCCATCTGCAAAGGCGCCGCTGTGGACGACCTTGCCCGCGAAGCGATCGAGGGTTGGGATGTCCGGTATTTTTGGAGCGCCACTCACGCCGGTTGCAAGAATGATGTGGCGCGGTCGAAGCACTCGCTCAGTTCCGTCGGCCCGCTGCACATGTGCTTCCCAGTGGTCGCCGAGGGCCCGGTCCGGTTGCTCCGAGCGGTTAAACCGTCTGGCGCGGGTCAGGCGAGTGCGCGTCCAGAAATGGATGTCCATGCACTCAACGTATGCCTCGAACCAATTGGCGATCCGGTCCTTCGGCAGATAGCGCTGCCAGGTGGACGGAAACGGCATGTAGGGCAGATGATTGCTGTGAAACTGGTTGTGGAGCTTGAGCGCCCGATAACGTTTGCGCCAGTTGTCACCGATTCTTTCCATCGGATCGATGACCAGATTATCGATGCCCAGCTGGTTGAGTCGCGCGGCGACCGAGAGCCCCGCGTGCCCCCCCCCCACGATCAACACGGTGGGTTCGCGATCATCGAAACGCGAAGCGATGTTGCGACGGTCCAGCCAGTTGGGGCCGTTCCATTCGCGCTGGTAGACAGGTTCCTCGCGACGCGCGCGCAGCGTCTCCTCGTCGTGCCCCCGAATAGCCTCGAGCGCAGTGTGTAAGGTCCAGGCGGTGGGCGAGACATCGCCTCCAGGCAGCACTCGCAGGCGTAGGAGTGCGGCGGCCTCTCCGGTCTCGGTGTCGAACTTCAGGATGGCTTCCACCGCGCGCACGCCGGCACGCTCGACCATCCGCGGTGGGGAGCGCTTCTCATCAATCCGGAAGGCCGTCGCCCTCGCGTTCGCGAGCCCGCGAGCGAGTGGCGTAGCCAGCGCCTGCCGGCCGCTCAGGGTGGTGAGCGACCAGGTGAGCGCCAACGCCTCACGCCAGTGGCCGTCTTCATCGAACAGGCTTGCCACGCGGGCAGGGTCGTCTAGCGCGGCGACGCGGTTCAGTTGGTCAGCCCAAGCTGAGACTGCGGCTGAAAGAGAGCACGGGGTAGGCTGGCTAGCCATGATGAGAACGGGTACCGGTCAGGGGTTGCTCAAGACCTTGGCGATTGAATCCGCCACGTAGTCGATATTTCGCGAGTTGAGCGCAGCCAGGCAGATGCGCCCCGTGCTGATGGCGTAGATGCCATATTGTTCACGCAGTACGTCTACCTGGTCGCGGTTGAGACCAGAGTAGGAAAACATGCCGCGCTGACGGATCACGAAGCTGAAGTCTCGGTTAACACCGCGGGCCTTAAGCCGATCGACGAGGCCGCTTCGCATGGCGCGAATACGCTCGCGCATGGTGGCGAGCTCGCGCTCCCAGGTGGCTCTCATTGCGGGCGTGGAGAGCACGGCCGCCACCACCGCAGCCCCGTGGGTAGGCGGGCTCGAATAGTTAGTGCGGATGGTGCGCTTCACCTGACTGACGACGCGAGCGGTCTCGTCTCGGTCTGCGGTGACGACGGAGAGCGCCCCCACGCGTTCGCCGTACAGAGAAAACGACTTTGAAAAAGAGCTGGAGACAAGAAAGTTGAGGCCTGAGGCGGCGAACAGGTTGAGCGCGAGCGCGTCCTCGGCAATGCCATCTCCAAAGCCCTGATACGCCATGTCGAGAAACGCAACCAGACCGCGTGCCCGGACGATGTTGACGACCTGTGACCACTGGTCGGCACTGAGGTCAACGCCCGTGGGGTTGTGGCAGCACGCGTGCAGCACCACGATCGAGCCGGCAGGCAGGGCCTCGAGTGATGCCCGCATGCCGTTGAAATTCACGCCATGGCTGGCAGCGTCGTAATAGGTATAGGCGTTGACCTTGAAGCCCGCGGCTTCAAACAGGGCACGGTGGTTCTCCCAACTGGGATCACTGATCCAGACCTCGGCCGTTGGCGACAGTCGACGCAAAAAATCGGCGCCGATGCGAAGGCCGCCGGTTCCACCCAGCGCCTCGAATGTGGCGACGCGACCTGCGGCGGTCAGCGGTGAGGCGGGGCCAAAGAGCAGCCCTTGTACCGCCTGGTTGTAGGCAGCGAACCCCTCGATGGGCAGATAGGCCCGAGCGGGTTGTTTCTCCAAGCGCTGTTTCTCCGCCTCCCGCACGGCCTCAAGAAGGGGAACTCGTCCGTCGTCGTCGTAATAGACGCCTACGCCTAGGTTGACCTTGGCGGGACGGGTATCGGCATTGAACGCTTCGGTGAGACCGAGAATCGGATCGCGCGGGGCCATCTCGACTGCGGCGAACATGGAGGATGTCATGGTGAGTTCTAAGTGATTGATTTGATTGGACGGAAAAGAAATAACCCTTAAGAAACTGCACAAGAATTGTGCACTACTCTAGCTTTTTGGGGGGGCGCGCGCGATAATTACCGATTGGTCAGATAGTCGGGCGAAGCGGGTCTGCTGGTTTGGCTGACCGATTGCATCCAAGACATTGTTGCAACGCAGAAGTTGATGCTGCGGTGCTCGATGTTGCAGTGCGGCAAGGCGATGGGTGTTTCGTGGTTCGAGCAATCGGCAAAACGAGCGCCCGCAGGGTGCAAACGGGCGGTTGAACACATGAAACAACGCAGAGTTCGGGTGCCGCGGCGGTGGTCCATATGTGCTTCAGGCAGTCTATCACGGTAGAGGAACGGTTCTTTTCTGATGGTCGATCTCGCTCACGACAGTTCGAATCTGCTCACGTTTCCGGGTAGCCCGTTCCGGCTGGCCCGGCCGTTTGCGCCGGCTGGCGATCAGCCCGCGGCCATCGACGCGCTCGAGCAAGGTCTGCGAGACGGTCTTAGTTTTCAGACGCTCCTGGGCGTGACCGGTTCGGGCAAGACCTTCACCATGGCCAATGTCATTGCCCGGATGGGGCGGCCGGCGCTGGTCCTCGCGCCGAATAAGACGCTGGCCGCGCAGCTCTACGCTGAAATGCGCGAGTTCTTCCCAGAAAACGCGATCGAATATTTCGTTTCGTATTACGACTATTACCAGCCCGAGGCCTACGTTCCTCAGCGTGACCTGTTCATCGAGAAAGATTCCTCGATCAACGACCACATCGAGCAGATGAGGCTGTCGGCAACCAAGTCGTTGCTCGAACGCCGTGACACCATCATCGTGGCTACGGTCTCATGCATCTACGGCATTGGTAATCCGGCCGACTACCACGACATGCGGCTCATGTTGCGGGTGCGAGACCGCATCGGTCAGCGCGAACTGCTGCAGCGGCTGGTGTCGATGCAGTATCGGCGCAATGAAGCCGAGTTTGTTCGCGGCACCTTCCGGGTGCGCGGCGACACGATCGATATCTTCCCGGCCGAGCACGCCGAGCTCGCGCTGCGCATCGAGCTGTTTGACGATGAAATCGAATCTCTGCAGCTCTTCGATCCGCTCACTGGCCGCGTGCGCCAAAAGATTCCCCGCTTCGTGGTGTATGCGTCGTCGCACTACGTGACGCCCCGGGCCACGATCCTACGCGCGCTTGAGACCATCAAGGCCGAGCTGGCCGAGCGCCTTGAGTTCTTTTTGTCCCAGGGCAAGCTCCTCGAGGCACAGCGGCTTGAGCAGCGCACGCGCTTCGATCTTGAAATGTTGCAGGAGCTGGGATTCTGCAAAGGCATCGAGAACTACTCCCGTCACTTATCCGGTGCGCGCCCGGGCGATCCGCCGCCGACACTGGTCGATTACCTGCCTGCTGACGCGCTCATGATCATTGACGAAAGCCACGTCACGATCGGCCAGTTGGGTGGTATGTACCGCGGCGACCGTTCCCGCAAGGAAACGTTGGTGCAGTATGGCTTCCGGCTGCCCTCGGCGCTTGATAACAGGCCGCTTCGGTTCGATGAGTTCGAGCACAAGATGAGGCAGTGCATTTTTGTCTCGGCCACGCCGGCCGATTATGAGCACCGCACGGCGGGTCAGGTGGTGGAGCAGGTGGTGCGGCCCACGGGGCTGATCGATCCTGCAATCGAGGTCCGGCCGGCGCGTGCGCAGGTTGAAGACCTGCTGTCGGAAATCCGGTCTCGGGTTGCACTGGGCGACCGGGTGCTGGTCACCACGCTCACCAAGCGCATGGCTGAAGACCTCACTGACTTCCTTGGTGAGCACGGCGTACGCGTCCGGTATTTGCATTCTGATATCGACACCGTGGAGCGGGTTGAGATCATTCGGGATCTTCGCCTTGGAAGTTTTGATGTTCTGGTGGGCATCAATCTTCTGAGGGAGGGTCTGGACATTCCCGAGGTGTCGCTGGTGGCCATCCTGGATGCTGACAAGGAAGGCTTTCTGCGTTCGGAACGCAGCCTGATCCAGACGATTGGACGCGCGGCCCGAAACCTGCGCGGAAGCGCCATCCTTTATGGCGACACCATCACCGACTCCATGAAACGCGCCATCTCCGAGACTGATCGGCGACGTCAGAAGCAGGTCGAGTTCAACACCGCACACGGCATCGCCCCGCGTGGCATCAGCAAGCAGGTTCGCGAACTGATCGATGGTGTGTATGACGCTGACAGCGCGCGGGTGGCGCGTGCCGCGCAGGACATCGCTGACAACGAGCCGCTGGAGTTGGGCGAGAAGGCGCTGGCCCGGGAGATTCGTGCGCTCGAGAAACGAATGCTTGAACACGCGCGCAACCTTGAGTTCGAGAAAGCGGCCGAAGTGCGCGATCGTCTGTCGCGCCTGAAGCAGCGAGTGCTTGGCGCTGATGGCACCCACAACGTTATTCCTTTTGCCGCTGGGCGGGCGGCCTGACCGATTGATTTCTCCCTTCCTCTAAACCAAAAAGGTATTGAAATGGCTAAAAGAGAACCCACATCCCTTGCCATGAGTACACGAGTCTTGTTTGTTTGCATGGGAAATATCTGCCGCTCACCCATGGCGGAAAGCGTGTTTCGTCACACGGTCCGGGTTGCTGGTCTTGATGATGTGGTTCGGGTGGCATCGGCCGGTACGCATGCTTTTCATGAGGGCGAAGCAACTGATAAGCGCGCGCAGGCGTCGCTTCAGAAGCGCGGCTACAACGCCGCCGACATTCGGGCCCGTAAGGTCACCGAGCGTGATTTCGAAGAGTTCGACCTGATCCTTGCCATGGATTGGGACAACCTTTCACTTCTCCAGCAGACCGCGCCCAAGCGCTTCCATCACAAGCTGCAGCTGCTGATGCGTTTTGCGACCGAGCACGAGACCGCGACCGTTCCCGACCCCTACCATGGCTCGGCCCAAAACTTCGAGCAGGTCCTCGACTACATCGAAGACGCCTGCAGCGGGTTGCTCGAGGTGGCCAAGCGTCGGGCGACGCAGGTCGCAGCGGCCTGATTTCCAGACCTTTGTCGTTACGCGTGTCCTTCGGCGGACCCTGTTTGCCGAAGGACACTTTTTTTCTGAGCGGCCTGTTGTTCTGATATGAGCTCGCAGGCGCCTCTTATCCGTAAGCCCACCGGACCACGCAGCCTCGGGCGTAGGGCTTTCATCGCTTTCGCGGCCCTGGCGGGTGGCGGCCTGGTGGTGGCCGCCGGTACCGGGGCGTGGCGCGCCTGGAAACTTGGTCGGTATCGCGCGCCGGCAGGCGAGGGCGAGTCATCCTTTAACGCCTGGGTCACGATCGACCGTACTGGGCGCGTGGCGGTGTCGGTGCCGCACCAGGAAATGGGGCAGGGCGTCTTTTCCTTGGTTGCACTGCTGGTCGCCGAGGAACTCGACAGCGACCCGGCCAGTATCACCGCGCGGCCAGCGCCGCTTGGGTTGGCGTATTCCAATCCGCTGCCGGTACTCGATTCGCTCGCGCTCAAGCGAGGGGACGATGCGCTGGGGTCGGTTGCGCACCGGGGCCTCGAGGCGGTGCTGCGGCTGGCGGGTGATCAGATGACCGGCGGCTCAACCTCAGCGCGAAACTGCTGGGTCGCCGCGCGTCGCGCGGGGGCGGGTGCCCGTTCCGCGCTTCTTTCGGCAGCGGCGAGGCGCTGGGGTGTCCCGGCTGAGCGGCTGCGCACCTTGTCGTCGAGGGTGGTCGATCCGGTGACGGGGCAGTCATTCGGCTTTGGCGAGTTGGCGGCGGATGCGGCGCAAGAGGAACCCCGCCGCGTTGAACCCAAGCCCCGAGAGCAGTACCGGTTGATTGGCCGCGGCATCCGGCGTGTCGATACGCGCGCGAAGACCGACGGTAGCGCACGCTTTGCTGCGGACATTCGCCTGCCGGGGATGCGCTACGCTTCGGTCCGCCATTCGCCCATCCTGGGTGAGACCCTGGCTTCTGCTGTGTGGCCGGCGGGGACGACTCCCGCAGGTGCCGATCTGGTGCGGGGCGACCAGTGGTTCGCAGTGGTAGCCACCTCCTGGTGGCTTGCCGATCGCTATGCTGAGGGCGTAGAGGCTCGCTGGGCGGGTTCCTCGACAACCCCGATTAATTCGGGGGGCTATCTGCAGACGCTCCGTGCTGCGGTGGAGCGTAAGGAAGGGCGAGAGGTGGCGGTCCGCAGCGACCCGCCCGATCGGCCAATTCCGGTCCGAAAAACCCTCGTGGCCGATTACGACGCCGCGTTCGTCGCGCACCAGACAATGGAGCCCATGAACTGCACGATTCGGCTCGATCAGGATCGGTGTGAGATTTGGATCGGCACTCAGGTTCCCGATCTGGTTCGGCGCACAGTCGCCCGGGTCGCCGGCCTGTCGGCTTCGAAGGTGGTCGTTCATCCGTGTCTTATTGGATGCGGGCTGGGTCGGCGACTCGAGACCGATCTGGCTTCGCAGGCGGTTCTAATTGCGCAGGCGCTGGCTCGCGGTGTGCCCGTGCAGGTGCAGTGGCGGCGCGAAGAAGACACTCGCCGCGATATGTATCGGCCCGCTGCTGCAGCAAGGTTTGAGGTCGGACTCGGCGCTCGCGGCGAGGTCGTGCAACTGGAGTGTTCGCTCTCCGGCCCGTCGGTGGTTGCGCAATACATGCGGCGGCAGTTCGGCTTACCGCTCGGCTGGGTCCCTGACCGCACCTGCCACGATGGGGTGTCTGATGTCATCTACGACTTCGATGAGTTGCGCGTTCGTCATACGCGAATCGATAGCCCGCTGCCAGTCGGCTTCTGGCGCGCCGTGGGTTACGGGGTTAACAGTTTCTTTGTTGAAAGCTTTGTTGATGAGTGTGCCCACGCGGCAGGGGACGATCCTTTCCAATATCGACGCAGGCTCCTTCAGAAGCAGCCACGGGCGCTGCGGGTGCTGGAGGAGGTTGGCAGGCTAAGTGGCTGGGGCCGGCCCGTTCAAACGCGGCGCGGTGCCCGGGGTGGGCGAGGCGTGGCCATCGTGCAGAGTTTCGGTTCGATCGTCGCGCAGGCTGTCGAGGCTGAGGTTGAGGGAACCGAGATTCGGGTGCTTCGCGTTGTTGCTGTGGTCGACTGTGGACTGGCCATTGACCGGGGTGGTGTGCGTGCGCAGATCGCCAGCGCGATTGTCGGGGGGTTGTCTGCGGCGCTTCATGGACAGATTGACGCGGTCGGTGGGGCAATTCGCCAGGGTAATTTCAATGACGCGCGGCTACTGTCCCTGCGCGAAACCCCTCGTATTCAGGTTGAAATGATCGATGGGTCGCCTGAGATGGGTGGCGTGGGGGAGGTCGGACTGCCTCCGGTCGCTCCGGCGCTTGCTAATGCAGTGTTTGCAGCGACTGGAAAGCGCCTTCGGCGGCTTCCGCTTCGATTTTCATAGGGTTTCTTGCTCACCAGCCCGCCATTTCCTGAGTTGCGACTGATTTGCTGGGGATTTGTGACTGCTCAGTCAATTTAAGCACTGGGTATTCACAAAATGGTTTGTCTGGCCTAAAATGTGGTTTGCGGGACGTTTGTCCAAGACAAAAGGCCCGCACAAGGTGACGGATATCTCGACTAAATCGCTCGGATTAGGATAAAGTTGAGTTGTCTGGTCAGGATTAAACACTCCTCCTCAAATCGGAATCCAGCCATGCGACTGACCACTAAGGGGCGGTTTGCGGTAACCGCCATGATTGATCTTGCAATGCGACAGCATCAGGGCCCGGTGACGCTTGCCGGCATCAGCCAGCGGCAAAAGATTTCTCTGTCCTATCTTGAGCAGCTGTTTGGGAAGCTTCGGCGCCACGAGTTGGTGGAAAGCACCCGCGGTCCTGGCGGCGGTTATTCGCTCGCCCGTTCGATGAAGGATGTGACGGTGGCTGACATCATTTTTGCGGTTGACGAGCCGCTTGATGCCACTCAGTGCGCCGGCCGCGAAAACTGCCAGGACGACGGCCCCTGCATGACGCATGAGCTCTGGTCCAACCTCACCACGCGAATGATCGACTACCTCAGCTCGGTGAAGCTGTCTGAGCTGGTCGAGCAGCAGCGGGGTAAGGAAGGTCGTACCCGCCCGCGCGAAATTTCGGTCCTGAAGGAGCATCGCGCAGCGCTCGAATTCCCTACCTCCACACTTCAGCCGATCCGCTTCGATAACGGCCGTCTGACCACTTTCTGAGGCTTCTCCCCGCCATGCAACTTCCGATCTACCTCGACTACGCAGCCACCACCCCGGTTGATCCGCGGGTGGTGGACAAAATGGTGCCGTTCCTTTACCAGAACTACGGTAACCCTGCCTCGCGCAGCCATGAGTACGGCTGGGAGGCAGAGCGGGCGGTCGAGGAAGCGCGGGAAGAAGTTGCTGCGTTGGTGGGTTGCGATGCCAAGGAAATTGTCTGGACCTCCGGCGCCACCGAGTCGATCAATCTGGCGGTAAAGGGCGCGGCGCAGTTCAATCGCGAGCGGGGCCGTCATCTCATCACGACCAAAACCGAGCACAAGGCCACACTCGACACCATGCGCGAGCTGGAGCGGCACGGTTTTGAGGTCACGTATCTCGACGTCAAGCCCGATGGGCTGATCGACCTTGACATGCTGAAGGCGGCTATCCGACCCGACACCATCGTCATTTCGATCATGTTCGTGAACAACGAGATCGGCGTGATTCAGGATGTGGCGACCATCGGCGAGTTGTGCCGGGAGCGGGGCATCGTTTTTCATGTGGATTCGGCTCAGGCCACGGGCAAGCTCCCCATCGACCTCTCCACGCTGAAGGTCGATCTCATGTCGTTCTCGGCGCATAAAACCTATGGCCCCAAGGGCATGGGCGCGCTCTATGTCCGTCGCAAGCCGCGCGTACGTATCGAAGCGCAGATCCATGGCGGTGGTCACGAGCGCGGGTTCCGTTCCGGCACGTTGCCCACTCATCAGATCGTCGGGATGGGTGAGGCGTTTCGGTTAGCCAGGCAGGAAATGGGCACCGAGAACGAGCGTATCCGTGTGCTTCGCGACCGCCTGCTGTCCGGCATCCAGCAAATGGAAGAGGTGTATGTGAATGGCGACCTTGAGCGTCGCGTGCCCCATAACCTCAACATCAGTTTCAATTACGTTGAGGGCGAGTCGCTGATCATGGCGATCAAGGACATCGCGGTTTCAAGCGGCTCGGCCTGCACCTCGGCGAGCCTCGAGCCTTCGTATGTGCTTCGTGCGCTCGGGCGTAGCGATGAGTTGGCCCATTCGTCCATTCGCTTCTCTATCGGACGATTCACGACCGAGGAGCAGATCGATCACGCGGTCAAGCTCATTCAGAACAAAGTGGGTAAGCTGCGCGACATGTCGCCGCTCTGGGAAATGGTTAAAGACGGCGTTGACCTTAATACCGTACAGTGGGCGGCGCACTGACAGACCGTTTAGAAATCAGCAGGTTGCGGGGCCAGTCGGCCCCATGTTTCAGGCAGGGAGAGGGCAATGGCTTATAGCGAAAAAGTAATCGATCATTACGAAAATCCTCGCAATGTCGGGTCGCTCGACAAGAACGACCCGAGCGTCGGTACCGGTATGGTGGGAGCACCCGCCTGCGGCGATGTCATGAAACTTCAGATTCGTGTCAATGATCAGGGCGTGATCGAAGATGCGCGCTTCAAGACCTATGGCTGTGGTTCCGCGATTGCATCGTCTTCGTTGGTGACCGAGTGGGTGAAGGGCAAGACCCTCGATCAGGCAGTGGAGATTCGCAATACTCAAATTGCGGATGAACTGGCGCTGCCTCCGGTCAAAATCCATTGTTCGATTCTCGCCGAAGACGCCATCAAGGCAGCGGTCGAAGACTACCGTCGCAAGCACGGCGCTGACGCGCAGAAGGCCGCCTGAGGAGATCGGGTCATGGCGGTCACGCTTACAGAATCGGCAGCGCAGCACATCAGTCGCTTTATCACTCGCCGAGGTCGGGGGATTGGTCTGCGCCTCGGTGTTCGCACCACAGGCTGTTCGGGTCTTGCCTACAAGCTCGAATATGCCGACGAGGGGCAGCCAGAAGACCTTTACTTTGAGAGCCATGGCGTCACCGTGATCATTGATCCCAAGAGCCTGGCCTATCTCGATGGCACCGAGCTCGACTTCGTTCGCGAGGGCTTGAACGAGGGCTTTCGATTTAATAACCCGAATGTGAAGGGCGAGTGCGGCTGCGGCGAATCTTTCCAGGTTTGACCGCTCACTGCTCCACCCGCTTCCTCGTCATCTCACATTACGTCGGCGCGGGTGGCCTTGCTGCCGCACTAGGCTAGCTGATGCTGCTTCTCGACAAGAACTACTTCGATCTGCTGAACCTGCCTCGCGTGTTCGCGATTGACGAGCAGGCTTTGGAGCGGCAGTACCGCGATCTGGTGGCCGCGGTTCACCCCGACAGATTTGTCACGGATTCGCCTGAGCAGCGCAGGTTGGCCATGCAGGCCGCTACCCTCGCCAACGAAGCGTGGCGTTGTCTGCGTGACCCCTGCAGCCGCGCGGCGTACCTCTGTCGGCTCGAGGGCGTCGCAGTCGAAAGCGCGGCGCGCGCTGGCGCATCGGCTGAGTTTCTGACTGAGCAGATGGAATGGCGTGAGGCGCTTGATGAAGCGCGGCTGGGTGCCCGCCAATCCGATCTTCAGGCGTTGCAGGTCGATGTGGCCGCGGCACGGCAGCGGATGCTCGCCACCGTTGCTGAGTTCATCGATACCCGCGCCGACTTCGAGGCTGCGGCGGGCTTGGTGGGCCAACTCATGTATATCGATCGGTTTTCCGAGCAGGTCGACGAAGCGCTCGACGACCTTTCCTGATTCCTACTCTCTTGTTGGCTGCCGAATGGCTCTTCTCCAGATCTCGGAACCCGGAATGTCTCCCGAACCGCACCAGCGGCGTCTCGCGGTGGGCATTGACCTTGGTACAACCAATTCGCTGGTGGCGGCGGTGCGTTCCAGTATCCCCGAGGTGCTCGAGGATGAGCATCGCCACGCCCTCCTGCCTTCTGTGGTGAGTTACTGCGACGACGGCCGCGTCGCAGTGGGCGCCGAGGCAGCGGCACGCGCCATCTCTGACCCCGACAACACCATCGTATCGGTGAAGCGCTTCATGGGGCGCGGGCCCGAGGATGCGCGCCGGTATCGAACTGCGTATCGCTTCATCGACGCGCCGGGAATGGTCAAAATCCAGACGCGTGCCGGGGACAAGAGCCCGGTTGAGGTGTCGGCCGAAATCCTCAAGGTGCTGCGCCGGCGGGCGGAAATGACGCTGGGTGGTGAGCTCTACGGATCGGTGATCACCGTACCCGCCTATTTCGACGATGCGCAGCGTCAGGCCACCAAAGACGCTGCGCGGCTCGCAGGTTTAGAGGTGCTGCGCCTCCTGAACGAGCCCACCGCCGCGGCAATTGCCTACGGGCTCGACAACGGCGTGGAAGGGCGTGTGGTCGTGTTCGACCTGGGAGGCGGCACTTTCGACGTATCGGTGCTG
>CAIPNM010000156.1 GCA_903866395.1 uncultured bacterium | reverse complement strand
CGTGCCGGTCCTGCGCCTGGATCGGGGACATCAATACGGTGGTGATACTGACCACCAGCGTGAAAAATCCGACAGCGAAGCGGCTGTAAAGGGAATGGCTCATCGTCGTTCCTGGAAGATCCTGTGTACGTGCGGGGCAGACGCGCACCGCAGTTGGAAACGAGGGGTATCCGAGAACTTGGCTTTCAGACTCAGTGGCTCATCTGCGTCGATTGCACTGCTCACCGGATCCCTCCACTTCAAACTCGCTACTGAGCTTGCATAAGTGGTCGTCTGTGTGCCCCTCAGTGCTTGTGCGAATGGGATCCGGCGCCTTCCTTGGGCGATTGAACCCAGACCATCACCTCGACTTCACCGGCGCGTTTGAATTGAAGCGTCACCGGAAACCGATCACCGTCTATCAGCGGTTGTTTCAACCCAATCAGCATCAGATGAAAGGTATCGGGCTGCCCATGCTTGAATGACACAGAGCTATTCGCGGGAAGAACAATTGCGGGCACAGCACGCATTCTCATTACGTCACCCTGCATATGCATCTGATGCAGTTCAACGGTTTGCGCGATTGGTGAAGATGCTCCGGTGAGCTCGTCGGCATCCCGGCCTTTGTTGTCGATTGATTTAAAGAACACGCCAGCGACAGTCGGGTGTTTGCTCGGGGGTGCGTAGGGATGTTCAATCCTCAGTTGCCCGATGCTGAAGCCGTGCGCATGGGCAGTCATCACAAAGAAGAAGTGGGCGAGCACTAAGAGAACGATAAGTCGGATTTGATTAGCGAGTGTTTGCATGGTTTTCTCCAACGGATCTTGGTTGGTGAACAAGCCGGAAAATCGGCCCTGCCTCAGCTTCGGAGGGCTGGCCGACTTGTTACAGATCTGGTGTTCGATGCAGCCCTGTTTTCTGCTGTGTGGGCGCCTTACGGCGAGTTAAATCCCCAAGTCAGCGCAATGGGCTGAGGCCGACAACTGACGGCTTAGAGACCGCGAGCGGGCGGTCCACGAGATGGCAAGGGAGGGGCCGTAAGCTCTGGCAGATAAACTGACCCGGGGCCACGAAGTGCCAGTGAAGACGCCTGCGGCGGATAGTGGGTCGACTCCGTGCGGTGCACAGGAGGGCCGGACGCGCACAGCGGGCAGTCTCCTGCGCCGTGCGATGTTTTCTGGCTGTGTTCATCGCGGTCGAAGCTGATCAGCTTGACGATGCCGCCCGTTGAGCAAATTTCCTGCCCAAAACTAGTTGCGCCGTATGGTGATGCGAGTGCAGTGCCTATAAAAAATGCGAACCAAGCCAGTACAAGACTGGAGAGGAGTCGGGATGTGCGGAGCGCGTTCACCCCAGAAGTATCGCATCAAGTTACACCTGCGAAAACGAGGGCTAGGGCTCGACCTGAATCAACTGGTCAGCCGTCATGACCGCTTCGTATCGACCCATCGGGTCCCGCGACCGGTTGAGATCGAGCAAGACTGGTAGCCACTCGTTGGAAACCGAGTAACGAGCGATGGCACCGGTCTTGCGATGTCTGACGACTACCATCGCAAGCAGGCCGGGCGCCGCTGTGTCGGGCGCGACGCGCAGCGTTCCCTGCCCGGGACTCGAACCGGTGGATAGCATGACCCCATCGGCGATGCAGGCGCACGGCGCCTGAGTGCCTGAATAAAACGTGACGTCCAGATCTCGGCGATTTGCCTCCAGCCTCGCTAAGGCATCGACGCCGATACGGATACCGACTGGAATGAGTGCGCCGAATCCGCCGTGGACATGGGCCCCCAGCTTGATCCATTCTTCAGGGGTTTGGCTGTGCGCCACTGGCGATACCGCGCTAAGCGATGCGGCTAACAGTAAGGTGAACATCAGTCGTTTGACCATCCTGAGGTTCCTCGGTGCCCAAGTGAGATCTTGAAATCATAATGCGCGGGCGCGTGGCTGTACGCGAATGCTCGGGCGAGAATGCCATATGCGCACCTTATCGGTATGCCTGCGGATCGTGCCGGTTAGAGCTTGTGCAGTTCGGATCCTGTATTGGCCTTGTGCGATTGGACCCAGACCATTGCTTCGAACTCGCTGGTTTTGTTGAATTGAAGTGTCACTGGGAATCGGTTGCCATCTTTGCCGTCATTTAAAGGTGGGGCAACGCTTCGACGCCAAGCATCCTGTAAGTCCCCTCCCGCCGATTCGATTTCACTCGCGCCCGATACGCGTAGAGCGGCCCCTCGTACTCTGGGTCTCCCTTGTAGCGCTGCTTCACCTTGAAGAGATCTTTGGGCTTTCTGCTTGATAGACCCGCGCGTCGTATCACGAGATCGCTGTCGACGGGTAGGCCCCTGAAAGGGCGCCGCAGCACGAAGTGCCATTGATGAAACTGCTGGACCGATTCGAACAGGAACGGAGGCTGGAAATTACCTGGCCAGAACTGCGCGCGTTCTGACCAGCATCCGTTTATGACACCGGGCGGCGCTGACCGACCGGCGTAGCGTCAGAGCCCTGCGATTACCGCGATTTCGACCGTGAACTGCGGTGCAGCCAGCTTGGACTCAACCGTTGCGCGCGCCGGCGTACAGCCTGGCGCCACCCACGCATCCCAGACCTTATTCATCTCGTCGAAGGTTGAAATATCGGTGAGCCAAATGGTTGCCTGCACCAGTTTGGTTTTGTCGCTGCCTGCTGCAGCCAGCAGACGGTCGATTCGCGCGAGTACCGTACGCGTTTGGTCTGCCACGCTTGCGCCAGGGGACTCGAGCGCGACCTGCCCTGCCACATATACGGCGCCATTCAGGACAACGGCCTGACTCATGCGCGGGCCCACTTCGATTCTATGGATTGACATTGCGTTATGTTTCCTTGAATAAAAAATACGTTGATGTCGGCGGCCGAGGTTACCCGCTTCGATAACGCATCACAAGTGGCAGTCTCGCGATCGCTAACGTGTCCCAACCGACACCGAATGCGGAAGAGCTCGATCCCCGGGGCCGCTACAATATCGACATGATTCGCGCCCCTCGAACCTCAGCGACGCCGCAACCGGCCAGTGGCACCCAAACTGCATCAGCACGTTCAGCCGATAGTGTCGATCGTGTCTATAGAACAGCGTCCCAACGGGCCATTAACTGGCGCTTCCCCCCTGGCGAACGCATTAATGAAGTGGCCCTTGCGCGCGAGCTGGGCGTCAGCCGTACCCCGGTGCGCGAGGCGCTCAACCGGCTCGCGAGCGACGGCTTTGTTCGGTTTGTTCCCAATCGTGGATTTCTGGCCCGCGACCTTACCCCCGAGCTCGTCCGAGACCTTTATGAGTTGCGCGCAGCGATCGAGGTTGCGGCGGTCAGGCTCGCGTGCGAGCGCGCAAGCGACGAGGGAATCGCGAAGCTGGCGCGTGCCTGGAACACCGCCACCGAGAACGCTTCAGCCCGCCGGCTCGATCGGCTGACCACCGCCGACGAAGCGTTCCACCGCGGGGTCTCTCGGCTGTCGGGTAACGAGCAGTTAGAGGCAACGCTTGAGCGCGTTAACGCGCAAATCCGCTACTTCCGTCACGTTGACCAGGAGTCGCCGGACCGCCTTCAACGAACCCATCTCGAACATGCTCAAGTACTCGAGTACCTCGCCCGCCGCGACGCGCGACGGGCTGGCGATCTGGTCGAGCGCCACATTGTTTTGAGTCGTGAGCGGGCCATCGCGGTGACCGAGCAGGTCATTGCCCGCATCCGCGGCTGAGTATCCAACACAACTGAGCGAACGCTCGCTCGCCCACTTCAGAAAAGCGGCTGCGCGGCTTGCATGGTCTAGTTCGGGCGGGTACCGTATAGCAGCTGCCTTTTCCGACGAACGAACCCCGGGTCTCACAGCCCCGAGGAGATTTCTAATGAGCGCCATCCAATCCGCGGAAATTGACCGCCTAGACGTAGATCTCGAAAAACTGACGTTCGAAACTGATAAGGGCGTTGGCTCGCGTGCCGCGCTCGGCCTTCTGGTGCTTGAAACTGACCAGACGATCGAGGACGAGTTTCGCGCCATCTGGCCTGACCTGGGCGTCGCCTTATACGCAGCGCGTCTGCATAACGACGTTCAGATCACACCTGACACCCTGCTTGAGATGCAGGGTCTCATCGAGCCGACGACACAACTGCTTCCCTTCATGGTCGATCTTTCAGTTGTCGCGTTCGCCTGCACGTCTGGGGCACTGGTGATCGGCGAACCACGCGTTGCCGAGCTAATCCAACGCGTGCGACCCAAGGCGAAGGTCACCGACCCAGTCACTGCAGCGATCGCCGCGCTTAATGCAACCGGCGTTAGGCGAGTGGCCCTGCTTACCCCCTATCTCCGCCCGATCAATCTGCGACTGAGGTCCGCTTTAATGGAACGCGGGCTCAGCATTCCCGTGATGGGCTCCTTCAACGAGTCGGACGACGATATCGTCGCGCGCATCACACAGAAGTCGCTGCTCGACGCAATTGTCAAAATCGGCAGTTCCTCCGCCTGCGACGGCGTGTTCGTCTCCTGTACATCGCTGCGGGTCATGCGCATTGCCGAGCAGTGCGAAGCGCTGATCGGCAAGCCTGTCACGTCAAGCAATCATGCGCTGGCCTGGCACATGCTCCGGCTTGCTGGCATTGATGACCGTATCGAGGGCTTCGGCCGCTTATACCGCACCGGATTAGCTTGAGCCACCGGGCTCCTGACCCGCTCGAACTGGCACCTTGCCATCCGGTTAGCATTGCCTGACACCCGATAGGGTAAGCATGCATGGGAAGCTTGCAGTTCCGCCTTCAAACTGTATACACTGGCTGTTCGAGTTCTTCATAACAGAACCGGCGTAGCACACCACGGGAGGAGTCCATGTCGGCAAACGAAGTCAGCAAGAATGAACGGCGGCGTAAGCTTTTACAGACGGTTGGCCTAAGCGGCGCCGCACTGGGTGCCGCAGCGCTACCCACGATCGCGCAAGGCCAGCAAAGCTGGCGCTGGAGAACGACGACAGTCGTACCCGAGTCATCTATGTTCTACGAGATGGCGGCTCCGTTTGTAAAGCGCATCGCCGAGATGACAGGCGGCCGCGTGCGCCTGCAGGTGTTCCCGCCCGGGGTTATTGCCCCGGCGCTTGAGGGTTACAAAGCGGTCGAGGACAGGCTGGCAGACGCCGGCCACCTCACGCCGCTCTATGTGGTGAACCGCGATCCGGTCAACGCTTACTACGGTGGACATCCAGGCGGCATGCCCCCAGAAATGCTTCTTGCCTGGCTCTACAACGGCGGCGGTCAGGCGCTGCTCGCCGAGCATCGTCGCACAACCATGAAGATGCACTCAATGGTCGTCGGTGTCGGTCCTGCAGAGATCTGGCATGGTCATAAGGCAATCCGCACCGCTGCCGATCTGAAGGGCGTGAAGTTCCGCGCCTCGGGCGCATGGGCGGCCATTCTCAATGAGAAATTCGGCGCTGCGGCAACCACCGTCGCGGGCTCCGAGGTGTACCCGATGCTGGAACGCAAAGGGGTCGACGTGGTCGAATGGTCTGGCCCCGCCGAGAACCTGAAGATGGGTCTTCAGAACGCGGCGCCCTACATCATGGTGCCGGGTGCACACACCAACGCATTTTCGTTCGAGTTCATGTTGCCAGTCGCAACCTGGGACCCGCTGCCAGCCGAGATCAAGCAGGCCATTGAAGCGGCGGCAAAGCTGTCCACACTCGAAATCCTGCTCGACTGGACCATGCAGGACATCGAGGCAATGAAGAAGATCCGCGCCGGTAAGGCTAAAGTTATCGAGGTTGATCCGTCGCTGATAAAGGACATCCGCGAGGCGGGTCGTGACTGGGCAAACCAGAAGGCTGCTGAGCGCTCCAAGGCAGGCGACAATTGGATGAAGCGGGTTACCGATTCCTATTACGGTTTCTATGACTCGTGGCTAACCAACGCCAACTACCGGACACTTGACTGATGCCGGCTCGGCCCAATGGCACTCATCAGCCGGTCCTGATTCCTTTCTGCTTTTTCAAGGTTTGAACATGCTGAAGGGAGTTGTCCGGCTGATCGAGCGGCTGTCCTGGGTGTGCGGGGCAGCCGCTGGTCTGGCTGTGCTAGCCCTGATCGGCGTCATGCTGATCGAGGTGTTCGCCCGCTATGTGCTGGGAAAGCCGACGCTATGGGCTTTTGATGTCTCCTACATGCTCAACGGCGCGGCGTTCATCCTCGCCTGTGCGCTGGCGCTGAAGCTCAACCATCACGTCACCGTCGACATCGTGTCTCAGCGCTTCAGTCCTCAGGTCAAGCGCAGAATCGAGGTCGTTGCCTTCACGCTACTGGTCGCCCCTGCGCTTGGATTTATCTGCTACGCGGCGTGGGGCCAGTTCTGGAAGTCCTGGGTCACGGGTGAGCTCGAGCAGGTCAGTGCGTGGCGCCCGCTGATCTGGCCATTTCATCTGGTACTCGCCACCGGTTTGTCGGCGCTCTGGCTGCAGGTCATTGCCCGCATCCTCGCGCCGTCATCCCCTGATACCTCATCCATGCACTGAGGCGCCGCCGATGCAGGACTTACCGCTCGCGGTATACATGTTCCCGTTCGCGTTCCTGCTTATTTTTGCGGGTATCCCGATCTCCCTTAGTCTGATTGTCACTGCAGTCGTCTTTGCGCTGCCTTTCTTTGGCGAACTTGCAGGGCTCCAGCTGCTTCGCTTCATTGGCAGCGTCGCCTCTAACTACGCGCTCGCCGCAGTGCCCCTGTTCATCTTCATGGGCGCAGTGCTCGAACAATCGGGCATGGGTCGGCGCGTCTTCGAGGCCATGAAGCTCTGGCTCGGCCGCCTGCCAGGCGGGCTGGCGCTTGCCACCATGGGCATGTGCACGCTGTTCGCAGCCGGCACAGGCGTGGTCGGAGCGGTCGAGGTGATGGTTGGCCTACTCGCGATACCGCCCATGGTGAAGGCGAACTACGCCCGCTCCCTCATCTCGGGCACGATCTGCGCTGGTGGATCGCTTGGCACAATGATCCCGCCCTCAATTGTGGTGGTCATCTATGCATCGGTTGGCGCCATACCCGTCGGCGCGCTGCTCGGCGCCGTACTCATCCCAGGGTTGGTCATGGTGGTGCTGTTTTTTGCGTGGATTGTCATTTACGCGGTCATCTGGCCAGATGCCGCACCCAAGGTGCCTGCCGAAGAAATACGGATGCCGCTTGGCCAGAAGCTTGCATTCTCGGCAAAGGCGTTCGTGCCGCCCATCATTCTGGTGACTGCAGTGATCGGCTCGATCCTGAGCGGTGCCGCGGCAGTGACAGAGGCTGCAGCGGTTGGCGCGGCCGGCGCGGTGTTGCTTAATGTCTTCTACCGAGACTTCACCTGGAGCGGACTGTGGCGCGCCACGGTCAAAACAGTGCTGATCTCGGCCATGATCCTGCTGATCGTCACCGGCGGCACCATGTTCACCAGCGTCTTCCGGCTTCAGGGAGGCGCGCAGCTGGTTACCTCAGTGATCGACGCACTGCAGCCAAGCCCAATCGGGTTACTGCTACTCTTTATGACGATTGTCTTCGTGTTGGGTGCTCTGCTCGATTGGGTATCGGTCGTGCTGATCTGCATCCCGCTGTTTACCCCTTTCCTGAAGCCGGCGGGTATCGATCCGCTCTGGTTTGCGGTCCTGATCATCATCATGATCCAAACCTCGTATTTAACGCCGCCCATGGCGCCCGCAATCTTCTATCTGAGGGGCATCGCCCCGAAAGACTTCCGTACCGAGGAGATGTACCGCGGCGTTTTCCCCTTCATCATCTGCCAGCTGCTCACAGCGGTGGTTGTCTTCATCTGGCCGTGGACAGCCACCTGGCTGCCGAGCCTGACACAGTGAGGTGAAACCATGAGAATCGTCGTTCTAGGCGCAGGCGTTATCGGCGTCACCACGGCCTACGAGCTCGCCCGCGACGGTCATGAGGTGACAGTCGTCGATCGGCAGGACAGAGCCGCCATGGAGACAAGCTTCTCCAATGCCGGCATGGCCTCGCCAGGTCATGCGTACACCTGGGCCTCGCCCCGAGCGCCCAAGATTTTGTGGCAGTCGCTGTTCCGAGACGACGTGGCTCTGCGGCTGCGACTGCGTCCTGATCTGCGCATGTGGGCCTGGTGCTGGCGCTTCCTAAAAGAGTGCAGCGCCGAGCGTGCGGCCATCAACACCGCGCACAAGGTAAGGCTCTGCCTGTACTCGCTCGAGCGTTTCACCGAGCTCGCCCGATCTGTGCCCATCGCATACGACCGCACCATGAAAGGCGCGATCTACATCTATCGCGATCACGACCACTATCAGCGTGGCGTCGGCGCCACCGGCGTGCTCACTGACAACGGCGTAACGCTGCGCGCGGTCAGTACCGATGAGGCGGTTGAGATCGAGCCGGCACTTGCACCCGACAGGAGCAATATCGCTGGCGCCATTTATTGCCCCGTCGATGAATCTGGCGACTGTCACGCCTTTACCACCCAACTCGCCGACTACTGCGCCACCAAGCTTGGCGTGCAGTTTCAGTGGGGTACCGAGATACGTCGGATCGAAGCAGATGGCGACCGCGTTACCAGCGTGATCACTGACAAGGGCGCGCTCGCGGCCGATGCCTATGTGCTTGCGCTTGGCAGCTACACCCCGCTACTCAGCCGGCCAATTGGCATCGACATGCCGATCTATCCGGTGAAGGGATACGCGCTTACCGTGCCCATTGAGGGTCACTTAGGCGCGCCAACACTTCCTGGTGTTGACGAAAAATACCTGATCGCTTGGTCCCGACTCGGGCACCGATTGCGGGTGACGGCGATGGCCGATTTTTCGGGGTTCGATCGTTCGCACAGCGAGCGCGACTTCAGCCACATGCTGTCAACTATCCAACGTCTGTTTCCCGACGGCGCTGCCTACGAGAAGGCCAGCCGATGGGCAGGGCTTCGGCCCATGACGCCAAAGGGCACTCCAATAATCGGGGCGTCCCCAAAGCGCAACCTTTACATCAACTCGGGACAGGGACACATTGGTTGGACAATGTCGATGGGCTCGGCGCGAGTGGTGGCCGATATCATCGGGGGACGCAAGCCAGCAATCGACTTGGCGGGCCTGACGCTTGAAGCGGCCTGACGGAGGACGATACTGTGACGATCTACCGCACTCGCCGTGGCGCCCGAAACTATGGCTTCGCAGTGGGCATCCTGCAGCTCGACTGCTCGCTGCCCTTCATCCCTGGCGACGTCGATAACGCGACCACCTACGACTATCCGGTGATCTATCGGGCAATCCCCGGACTATCGACCGCAAGCTGTCTGCGCGGCGCGCCTGAAATGACCGAAGCCGTGGTACAGGCAGCGCGCGACTTCGAGGCCCAGGGCGTGCGAGTCATCAGCAGCGACTGCGGTTTCATGCTGCAGTTCCAGGCGGCGGTGCGCGAGGCGGTGCGAATTCCGGTGGCGCTATCCCCGATGCTGCAGTTACCGACCATCGCCTCGAGTCTGGCCCATCAACGACCGATCGGAATCATCACGGCCGACTCCGGCAATCTCACGCCGGCCTTTCTTGAGCGTGCAGGGCTCGCCACGCCGCATCACCCGCTCATCATCCGTGGACTGCAGGATCAACCCGAGTTTCGCAGCGCTGTGTTCGATGAAAAGGGTACATTGGATGCTGAGCTTATCGAGGCCGAAGTGGCCAGCGTCGCACTTGATATGCAGCGTACGAACCCGACGATGGGAGCTATCCTGCTTGAATGCTCAATGCTGCCTCCCTATGCAAACGCTGTGCAGCAGGCACTTGGACTACCGGTGTTCGACTTTCTGACCATGATCGATCAATTCCATAGGGCGACGCATCAACGCCGCTATCAAGGGTCATACTAGGGTCTGCGTTCGACACTCTGCCTATCACCCTGGAGCCACGCGATCCATGTCAGCCGACCAAACCGAGTCATCCTCAACGCCACCCCGTACCGCCGAGCACTTCGATGCGGTGATCATCGGCGCCGGATTCTCCGGGATGTACCAACTGTTGAAGCTACGAGACCACCTGCGGCTCAAGGTCGTTGTGCTTGAGATGGGCGATGGGGTAGGAGGAACATGGCACTGGAATCGGTACCCGGGCGCACGATGCGACTCTGAGAGCCACTCCTATTGCTACTACTTCGATGATGCGCTGCTTAAAGACTGGGAATGGACCGAGCGTTACCCCGGTCACGAAGAGATACGGCGCTATCTCAATCACGTCGCCGACCGGTACCGCCTGCGCCCCGATATTCGCCTGAATACGCAAGTACGGACAGCCCGCTACGACGTTCGCGACAACGTATGGGTCGTCGAAACCAGCCAGGGGCAGCGTTATACATCGCAGTTTCTGATCACCGCGGTTGGGTGCCTGTCGGCAGCAAACGTTCCTGATATCCCCGGGCTTGCGAACTTCTCAGGGCGCTGGGTCCATACGGGTCAGTGGCCGCACGAGGGCGTCGACTTCCGCGGCAAGCGCGTCGGCATGATTGGTACGGGCTCCACCGGCATTCAGTGCGCGCCAGAAATCGCCAAGACCGCGGCTCACCTTACTGTGTTCCAGCGCACCGCCAACTACAGCATGCCGGCCAATAACGGCCCACTCTCGGCCGAGTTCAAGCAGTACGTACGTGAGCATTCAGACGAGATCCGTCAGGTCATGCACTCAACCCCGAACGGTCATCCGTTTCGGTTCTGCGATCGGTCGGCGTTTGATGTAGGCGCCGATGAACGCGAGGCCATCTACGAAGAGGCCTGGCGCAAAGGCGGGCTGCAGTTTCGTGCTTCGTTCCGCGACCTGCTCTCCGACCAGGCAGCGAACGACACCGCCGCCGAGTTCATCAAGGCAAAGATCCGTCAAATCGTCCACGACCCGGTGAAGGCCGAAATCCTGTCGGATATCGACCATCCATTCGCAGCCAAGCGCCCACCCATTGATACTCACTACTTCGAAACTTTCAACCGCGATAATGTCGAGCTGGTGAATCTGCGCGCCGATCCGATCGAAGCGATTGTGCCGACCGGAATCAAAACCCGAAACGCATCATTCGAATTCGACATCATTGTTTTTGCAACGGGTTTTGACGCGCTCACCGGCCCGCTGCTTCGAATCGGTATCGAAGGGCGAAATGGGCTGCGTCTAGCCGATGCCTGGCGCGAAGGACCGCGTAACTACCTTGGTCTTCAGGTTCCCGGCTTCCCCAACCTGTTCACGATCACCGGTCCAGGCAGCCCCTCGGTGCTCACCAATATGCCGGTAGCGATCGAACAGCATGTTGACTGGATCACCGAATGTATCGATTACATGCGAAAGCACGGTCTTTCGAAAGTCGAGCCGGTCGAGTCGGCGGCCGACGCGTGGCTCCTGCAGGTGCAGGCTGCAGCCAATGCAACGCTGCTGCCTAAGGCGCATCATTCCTGGTATCTCGGCGCTAACGTGCCGGGAAAGCCGCGCGTCTTCATGCCTTATGCGGGCGGGATGGCCCAGTATCGAAGGCTTTGCCAGCAGGTTGTTGAACGTGGTTATGACGGGTTTGAGTTAGTTGCGTGAATCAGCCCTGGTATAGGCCAGGGTGTTTTTGCCGACCGAAGATTGAGCCAGAAAACAGGGTAGTGCCGAGACCCCGTCACCTCACCGATCTCGGCGATGGAGGGTGCCCCCGGGGCGCTTAAGCATGGCGATGACCTGGGACGGCTTGCTGTTAATCAACCCCGCATCACCATCTCGCGGGCGCCACCCTCGATGGTGTCCGGAAACCAGTTGACCCGTCCGTCCTCGTGATCGCGCGCATGGGCAAGCCTCCAGAAGATTGATGACGATGGGTATCTCGATTCGCGCCGACGCACGCCACCGCGGCGTGCCGGATGCGGCGGTTGGGGGCGAGCCGTAGGCGGCGCTTCACCGCTTCAAGGTCACCTCATGGCTCGGGGACGAGATTGTTATCAGTTGATCGGGTGTGTCGACAACCGTGTATACGCTCTGGTGTGTACGCCGAGACGCGGCGCGTTCGCATCCCCGCCTCCGCAATAGAGGGCGTGAAAACACCGTTTTTCACGGAGGCGGCTGCGCTGCGTCAAGCGGGCCGCCAAGATCAACCGTTGCATAGTCCGCGGGCATATTGATCTCGATCAGCTCCAGGTCGTCAGATCGACCGACAACATTGTGCGGAACGCCGGCCGGCTGGGACAGGCACTCTCCAGCGCTGACCGTCACGTCTTGGGGAACGCCTGCGTACCGAAAGCGAATCCATCCGCGCAACACGATATTGATGTGCGCGGTCATATCGTGCCAATGCCAGCCGGTGGGTTGCCCAAACGGATTGATTGCGCGCAGATGCCTGGCGCCGATTCGCCCGCCGGTTGCCGCGGAAAGCCCAAGATCGCGAGACTCGACGTCGGCGCGAGGCCCGTCACGGTGAAAGGGTGTGGACGCGTCGGTAAGTGCCAGCTTTGACAGAGCCGACTCAAGCGACAGGGGGCCTGCATAGCGCGTCGGGGTGGGTGTGCTTTCCATCATCAAATCCTAGGGGCCGCCGATTTACTGAACTGCGGAATGGGGCGACGACAGGTCAAACTGAAGCCGATAGCAGTCCAGCCTTTCTCGAGCGCCGTCGTGACCCGATAAGTCAACTGAATCATAGGCACGCTGAACGCTGTCAACGTCGCCGTAGCCTTCAACCAGCACAATGAGCGATGGCTCTTTGATATCGCCCGAGCGGACGG
>CAIPNM010000155.1 GCA_903866395.1 uncultured bacterium | reverse complement strand
GTGCCGATTTCGCACTGACCCGCACCTGCCACCTCGTGGTGATGCACCTCAACAGGCACCCCCATTTGTTCGAGGATCAGGCACATCTCGGAACGCATATCCTGGAAAGAATCCACGGGCGGCACGGGGAAATACCCCCCCTTGACCGCCGGACGGTGCGCCAGATTTCCGCCTTCGTACTCGCGGCCCGACGACCAGGCAGCTTCCTCTGAATTGATCTTGACCCCGCACCCGGACATGTCGACGTTCCAGGTCACCGAATCAAAAATGAAGAACTCGGGCTCGGGACCGAAGAAAGCGGTATCGCCGATGCCGGTTGACTTGAGATAGGCCTCGGCCCGCTTGGCGATCGAACGGGGGTCGCGCGAGTAACCCTTGCCGTCGGACGGCTCGATCACATCGCAGGAGAGGATGAGGGTGGGCTCTTCGCGAAACGGATCCATCTGCGCGGTATCGGCATCCGGCATCAGCAGCATGTCGGAAGCTTCAATGCCCTTCCAGCCCGCAATGGACGACCCGTCAAAGGCGTGGCCCGACGTGAATTTATCCTCGTCGAAGGCCGACTTCGGCACAGAGACGTGCTGCTCTTTACCGCGGGTATCCGTGAAGCGGAAATCAACGAACTTAACTTCGTTGTCCGCAATCATTTTCATCACGTCTTTGGCCGATGCCATGCTGAAGCGCTCCTGTCTGCAGGTTGAAATGCCCGCCCAATCTCTCGGTGGGTCAGGCGGAAAGCGATGTCGAGAAAATTAGCAGCATCTGTGCCAATCGCCAGGCCCGACCTGCGCACCAAACCAGGGCGCAATCGAGGGCTCAGGCCTCGTCAATGCACAATTGTAGGGCAAAGACACGGCGGCGCCTCAACCTGGTGCGCGGCCGGCGGTTTTTACCTGGCCAGAAACATCGCTTGCAGATCGTTCAGAAACCGCATCCCAAGCGGCGTGGCCCGGATCAGTCCCGGCCGGACATCCAGGAGTCCGCGCGCCTGGGCCCGCTCGACGGTCTGGGCGATGGATGCAAACGATAGTCCGGTCCGCTCAAGAAACAGCTGAACCGGCACACCCTCAGCCAGGCGAAGTGCGTTAAGCATGAACTCAAACGGCAGGTCTGTGGCGCCCACCACACGGACCTCGTCAAGCCAGGGCGCGGCCTGCACGGCGGCATCGGCCGGATCGGGCGGCAGGTCGCGCCCGCTCGCCACCGCCTCCCCCGCGAGCGCGGTGAGATAGCGCGCAGGCTGGCGGATCCTGGACTGGCGAACGATCCGGCTCGCGAATGACAGCTTGCCGTGCGCGCCAGCCCCCAGCCCGAGATAGTCGCCGAACTGCCAGTAGTTGAGATTGTGTCGGCAGCGATGGCCTGGCCGCGCATAGGCAGAGACCTCGTAGCGCTCGAGCCCGGCCTCTGCGCACGTCGCCTCCACCAGGGCCTCCATGTCGGCCGATACCTCGTCGTCCGGCAGCGGTGGCGGCCGACGCGCGAACGGCGTACCGGGTTCAAGGGTGAGGTGATAGCACGACAGGTGCGGCGCGCCGCGCCCCTGCGCCTCATCAAGATCAGCCTTGAGATCCTGGAGCGACTGTCCGGGAAGGGCGTACATCAAGTCAACATTGAAGGTATCAAAGACCTTGGCCGCGAGGTCGACCGCCGCGCGAGCCTGTGCCGCGTCGTGGACACGCCCGATCGCCTGTAGCGCCCGATCATTGAAAGTCTGAACCCCGATCGATAGGCGATTGACGCCCGCCGCAGCGAAATCGCGAAAGCGCTGCGCTTCGAAGGTGCCGGGGTTCGCTTCCATCGTGACCTCAGCGCCGGCCACAAAACGCAGGCGTGTTCTCAGGAGCGTCAGTAAGCGATCAATGGCGCGAGGCGAAAACAGGCTGGGCGTGCCGCCCCCCACAAACACCGTCTGGACGGTACGCCCCCAGACCAGCGGGAGTGCCCCTTCCAGATCGGCCTGCAGGGCGTCCAGATAATCGTCTTCTGGCAGCCCCCCTGCGCCGCGCCAGGTGTGGGAGTTGAAGTCGCAATAAGGGCATTTGGCCAGACACCAGGGCAGGTGGACGTAGACCGATAGCGGCGGCGGCGCAGCCACCCCGGATTCCGCCACGGCGGGCGCGGGCCGCACCCACTGAACCCGTGCCTCGCTCACCGGGGCCCGAGCAGCGCGACGCCAGGGGCCGCCCTCAACCGTTCAACCAGCGACCGCAGGGCCTGACCTCGGTGGCTGATCTGATTCTTGCGCGAGGCGGTCAATTCGGCTGCGGTGCAGCCCTCCTCTGGCAACCAGAAATACGGGTCATAGCCAAAGCCTCCGGCACCGCGCGGTGATGCAATCACTTCGCCGTGCCATTGCGCCTCCGCAATCAGTGGCATGGGGTCGGTTGCATGCCGAACCAGCACCAGCACGCATACATAGCTCGCCCGCCGATCGGCCTGCCCGGCGAGCTCAGCGACCAGCCGCGCGTTGTTTGCGCTGTCAGAGTGCTCACCACCCGCGAGCGCCGCGTAGCGGGCCGAGCGCACCCCAGGCATCCCGCCCAGCGCGCCGACACAAATTCCCGAATCATCGGCGAGGGCCGGCAGTCCGGTTGAGCGGGCTGCATGTCGGGCCTTTGCCAACGCGTTCTCGACGAAGGTTTCGAAGGGTTCTTCGGCTTCAGTAACCCCCAGCGAAGACTGCGTCACCAGATCGAACCCCAACGGCCGCAACAGGGCATCGAACTCGCGAAGTTTCCCGGCGTTACCGCTCGCAAGAACCAGTCTGGAGGGTGTGACCACGTTCAATGACATCCGCCGGGGTACTCGCGGGTCAGACCCGCAGCGCCGGGTGATCCGCCCCGAGGGCACTTCGCTGAGCCGAAACCAGTTCGCCAATTCCCTGTGCCGCGAGCGCAATCAGGGTGTCGAGTTCAAGCCGCGAAAAGGGCTCGCCCTCGGCAGTGCCCTGGACTTCAACAAAGCCGCCACGGCCTGTCATGACCACATTCAGATCAGTGTCGCAGCCTGAATCCTCGCCATAGTCGAGATCGAGAACGGGATGACCGCCAACGATTCCCACCGACACCGCCGCTACCTGATCGCGAATTGGTGTTCGCGCAACTGCCCCGGCTCGAAGAAGCGACGCCACTGCATCACAAGCGGCTACGAAGGCGCCGGTGATCGACGCGCAGCGCGTCCCACCGTCAGCCTGCAACACATCGCAGTCGAGGGTGATGGTGCGCTCGCCAAGCAGCGTGAGGTCGAACACCGATCGCAGACTGCGGCCGATCAGGCGCTGAATCTCCTGCGTTCGCCCGCTTTGTTTGCCCCGGGCGGCTTCGCGGTCGCTGCGGGTGTGAGTAGAACGCGGCAGCATGCCGTATTCGGCCGTGAGCCAGCCCTGCCCTGCCCCTTTGAGAAAGCCCGGGACCTTGGCCTCGATACTGGCCGTGCACAGGACACGGGTATCGCCACACTCAATCAGCACCGACCCTTCAGCGTGCCGCGTGAACCCGCGCACAATCCGAACTTCTCGCAGCGCACTGGCCGCTCGCCCTGATGTCCTGCCCGACATTGAACCCTCCGGTCAAGGGAACCCGATCATTCGATGGGCCGCAACGGCCCCTTCCGCGGTCGAATTCCTTACAATCCTGCTGCAACTGAGGTTAACAGAACGGCCGACATCCTTGAGTAAGAAGCCGGGCGACCCACGTCCCATCCAGAGCATGACCGGTTTTGCCACTGCCCTCCGCGAAGGCGAAGCGGGGTCGGTCAGTGTCGAGATCCGCAGCGTCAACGCCCGATTTCTCGATCTGTCGTTTCGCGCACCGGACGACCTTCGGGCCGCGGAGGCCGCGCTTCGCGAGCAAATCTCTGCTGCCGTCCAGCGGGGCAAGGTGGAATGCCGGATCAGCTTCCGAAGCGCGACCGGACGTGGCAGCGGCCAGGTCATTCAGACCGATGCACTCGAGCGCCTGATCACACTTAGCGACCAAGTACGGGCCCAGATCCCCGACGCTGCCGCCCCAACCGTCGCAGAGGTGCTGCGCTGGCCAGGCGTGCTCGCTGAAGACGACGCCGCCCTCGCGCTCGCGGCGCTCGCTGTCGAAGCAGGGCGCGAGGCGCTCGAAGCTTTCCTGGCCCACCGTGCCCGCGAAGGCGCACGTCTGGTGGCGGTTATCGTCGAGCGCGCCCAGGCCATCGCCCACATCGTGAAGCCGCTACGCGAGCGGGGCCCCGAACTGCTTGCGGCCCATGAAAAGCGGCTGGCCGAACGTCTGCAGGCAGCGGTTGAGTCGCTGGGCACGCGCGTGCCGGTTGAGGAAACCATGGCGCGTGTCCGGCAGGAACTCGCGCTCTATGGCATGCGGGCAGACGTGACCGAAGAGCTCGACCGGCTACTGGTCCACCTTGATGAACTGCGCGACGCCTGCAGCGGGGCTGGCCCAATCGGCAAACGGCTCGATTTTCTGCTTCAGGAACTGAATCGCGAAGCCAACACCCTGGGGTCGAAAGCAGCGATCGTCGACCTCTCTCGGGCAGCGATCGACTTGAAGCTCCTCATCGAACAGATCCGTGAACAGGTGCAAAACCTCGAATGAGTCATGCCCACAATCCCGGCAGTCTGTTCGTGATCGTCGCGCCGTCGGGCGCCGGCAAAACCTCTTTGGTGCGTGGACTGCTGCAGAACGAACTCGATGTTCGATTGTCGGTATCGTTCACAACGCGCCCGCCCCGACCCGGCGAGCGCGACGGTATCGATTACCGCTTCATCGGCGTCGAGGAATTCGAGCGCCGCCGCAGCGAGGGTGAATTCCTCGAGTGGGCCCGCGTACACGACAATCTCTACGGCACTTCGCGGGCCTGGATCGAGGCGCAGATGGCTGCGGGCCAGGACATCATCCTGGAGATTGACTGCCAGGGTGCCGAGCAGGTGAAGCACCTCTACCCGGATGCAATCGGCATCTTTATCGCGCCCCCCTCGATCGAGGAACTGGCGCGCCGGTTGCGCGCCCGCGCCCAGGATGCGGAGAGTGTGATCCAGCGCAGGATCGATGCCGCGCAGGCCGAGCTCGCGCAGGCCGAGCGGTTCGAATATGTTATTATCAATCAAGACTTTGGCATCGCTCTCGAGCAGCTTCGCGCCGTGGTCCGCGCCGCTCGATTGCGGTATTCTCGCCAGCTCGCGCGCAACCCCGAGGTGTTCTCCCAGTTGCGCTTGGCTCGCTGAATCGCCCCACCTCTTCACTTCCGAATGGTCCACCATGGCACGCATCACCGTTGAAGACTGCCTGAAGCAAATCCCGAACCGGTTCGAGCTCGCCCTGGCGGCCACCTACCGCGCGCGCATGCTGGCGCAGGGTCATGCGCCCAAGATCGAGTCGCGCGACAAACCCACGGTCACGGCGCTTCGCGAGATCGCGGCTGGCAAGGTCGGCCAGGAAATGCTGCGCCGGGTTCCCACCTGAGCCAGGGCACGTCGCTCCCCATGGTTGAGCGACTCGCCAGCGTTGCGATGGGGTCCCGGGCCCCCTTACCCGATTCATTTTCCGGAAAACGTCCTCCACCCGGTGGGGGTTTCACCGCGCCTGCCGACGAGCGCAAAATCGTTTCACTTGCCACGCTCATGCAACGGGCGGGCGAGTACCTCGGCGAAGACGACCTGCGTCGCATCCGTGAGGCCTATCGCTTTGGCGATCAGGCACATCTCGGTCAGTTTCGTTCAAGCGGCGAGCCCTACATCTCGCATCCGATCGCGGTGGCAGAGATCTTGTCCGGCTGGCGGCTGGATGCCGATTCGCTCATGGCGGCCCTCCTCCATGACGTCATCGAAGACACCACAGTTGCCAAGCAGATCCTGGCCGAACGATTCGGCTCAGCGGTCGCTGACATCGTTGATGGCGTGTCCAAGCTCGACCGGGTCGAATTCGCCTCCAAAGAGCACCAGCAGGCAGAGAGCTTTCGGAAAATGCTGCTCGCCATGGCCCGCGACGTACGGGTCATTCTGATCAAGCTCGCCGACCGACTGCACAACATGCAGACGCTTGAGGCGCTGCCCGGGCCCAGGCAGCGGCGTATTGCGCAGGAAACCCTAGACATCTACGCACCCATCGCGCACCGACTGGGGCTCAACAGCCTCTACCGCGACCTGCAGGACCTCGCTTTCCGGTCAACCCACCCGTTTCGCTATCGCACGCTCAAGAAGGCCGTGCAGGCTGCGCGTGGCAACCGCCGTGAAGTGCTGGGGCGTATTCTCGAGGCCGCAAACAAGGCGCTGCCCGAGGCTGGTGTGCAGGGCGCCCAGGTGCAGGGGCGCGAGAAATCCATTTACGCCATTCACACCAAGATGCGCGAGAAGCACCTGTCATTTGCGCAGGTGCTCGATATCTACGGCATGCGGGTCATCGTCGACACAGTGCCGCAGTGCTACCTGGCCCTGGGGGCGCTCCACACCACTTTCAAGCCAGTCCCGGGTCGTTTCAAAGACTACATCGCCATTCCAAAGATCAATGGCTACCAGTCACTGCACACCACGCTGGTCGGACCGTTCGGCACACCCGTCGAGTTTCAGATTCGCACGCACGAAATGCAGCGCGTTGCGCAGTCCGGCGTAGCGGCGCACTGGCTCTACAAGGCGCATCACGTCAGCTTCTCCGAGCTTCACACTCGCACCCATCAGTGGCTGCAATCCCTGCTAGACATCCAGAGCCAAACCGGTGACTCGTTGGAATTCATCGAGCATGTCAAGGTCGATCTTTTCCCCGACGCAGTGTATGTGTTCACGCCCCGGGGTGAGATTCGCGCGATGTCGCGCGGGGCCACCGTACTCGACTACGCCTACTCGATTCACACCGACATCGGCGATCGCGCGGTGGGCTGCCGCGTCAACGAAGAGCTGGTGCCGCTGCGCACCGAACTGGTCAACGGCGACGTCGTGGAGGTGCTCACCGATTCCGCCTCGCGTCCTGACCCAAGTTGGCTCGCGTTCGTGCGCACGGGCAAGGCGCGAGCCAGCATCCGGCACAGTCTCCGTACACTCAGTTATCGAGAATCCGCAGATCTGGGACGACGGCTACTTGAGCAGTCACTCGCAGCGCTTCGAATCACGCTCGGTTCGCTCGAAACCACCGTGCTCGACCGCGCCATCCGCGACTCAGGCGTTCGCAATCTCGAAGAGCTCTACGCAGACATTGGCCTTGGGAAGCGGCTGGCGCCTGTCGTGGCGCGCAGCATCGCGCTGCAAACGGCAGCCACGCCGGCAGCGCTCATGCTGCCGCGCCCAGCACCCATGGTGATCACCGGTAACGAGGGCAGCGCAGTCAGCTATTCCACTTGCTGCTTCCCGCTGCCGGGTGACGCGGTGGTCGGCCACCTTCGGGGCGGACACGGGCTGGTACTGCATCGTGCCGACTGCAGCACGGCGGTTCGACAGCGCGACCGCGATGCCGAGCGCTGGGTCGATGTTGACTGGTCCGAGCGGGTGAGCGGAGCCTTCCGCTCCGAACTGGAAATCAGTGTTCGCAACGACCGGGGCGTCTTGGGCCGGGTAGCCGCCGAAATCGCTGCGAGCGAGGCCAACATCGCGCATGTCTCCATGGACGAAAGCGCAGAGCGCGTTGCCTCGCTTCGATTCATTCTGATGGTGCGCGACCGGGTCCATCTGGCCCGCGTGCTACGTAACCTGCGGCGCCTGCCAGAGGTTTCGCGAATCAGCCGTGACCACTAGGCGACCGTTGCCGCCGTCTTGTGGCTAGCCGTAGCGAACCTCAACCACCTCGAGTTCGTCCACCCCGTCTGGCACTTTGAGACTGACCAGGTCGCCTTCATTAGCTTTCAGCAGCGCCCGCCCCACTGGCGAGATCCAGCTGATTCGACCGGTGGCCGGATCCACCTCATCCACGCCCACGATGGTCACGGTCTCTTCGCGTTCGCCGTTTCTCAGAAATCGGACCGTGGCGCCGAAGAACGCCTGGGTGGTACCGCGCCGAAGCTCGGGATCCACCACTTCGGCTAACTCCAGCCGTTTGGTGAGGAAACGAATCCGCCGGTCGATTTCTCGCAGTCTTTTTTTGCCGTAGAGGTAATCACCATTTTCCGACCGGTCGCCGTTCGAGGCGGCCCAGGACACCACCCGTACAACCTCTGGCCGCTCTTCATCCAGGAGATGAAGCAGCTCTTTACGCAACCGCTGATGCCCAGCCGGCGTGATGTAGTTTTTGGAGCCTGCCGGAATGGCCTCGACGCCGGGCGGGTCGGCATCGTCGTCGGCCGCGTCGGCATCATCGCGAACAAAGGCTTTGCTCAAGGCCGCACCAACCCTCAGGTGCCAGCCACCGACATGGCGTCAATCAGCACCGAGCCAGAGCGTTTGGTGCCTCGCGTGAGCTCATCGGCCCCTACCGCTGCGATCCCCGCAAACATGTCGCGCAAATTGCCGGCGATGGTGATTTCTTCAACCGGATAGGCGATTTTCCCACCTTCGACCCAGTAGCCGCCGGCACCGCGCGAATAATCGCCCGTCACATAGTTGACCCCGTGACCCATGAGATCGGTCACAAACAGGCCGGTACCCAGTTTGGCAAGCATCGCCTCCAGCGAATCGCTTCGACGGGTCCGGCGACTGGCGAGCCGCAGGTTGTGCGACCCGCCCGCGTTACCGGTGGTCTTCATGCCCAACTTGCGCGCCGAGTAAGTTGAGAGGAAATAACCCTTCAGGACACCCGACTCGACCACAGCGCGCCGATGGGTAGCGCAGCCCTCGCTGTCGAAGGGAGCACTGCCCGGCTCGCCTCGCTGGTGAGGGTCTTCAACGATGTTGATATGCGGCGCGAAAAGCGTAGAACCCAGTGCGTCGACCAGAAAGCTCGATTTGCGGTAGAGCGCTCCGCCGCTTGCCGCCTGCACCAGATGGCCCAGCAGCCCACAGGCGAGCGGCGCTTCAAAAAGCACCGGCACCTTACGCGTGGAAAGCCTGCGCGCACCCAGTCGCGCCAGCGCGCGCTCGGCGGCATAGCGCCCAAGCGCGGCCGGATCGGCAAGCTTGAGCGGATTGCAATGGGACGAATACCAGTCGTCACGCTGCATCTTCCGGCCCGAGCCGGCAATGGGCGCGCATGAAATCGAATGTCGGCTATAGGGGTATCCGCCAGAAAACCCAAGGGTATTGGCCGAAACAAACTGACCGTGACTCACCGACACCGAAGCGCCTTCGGAGTTGCGAATCAACCGGCTGGTATCGAAGGCCGCCGCCTCTGCCTCGCAGGCAATGCGCACCGCCTCATCGACTGGAATGCCCCAGGGATGGAACAGATTCAATTCCGGATAGCGAAGGGCGAGTGTGTCGGGATCGGGCAGACCGGCACACTCATCTTCGGCCGTAAAACGCGCGATCTGCCAGGCCGCATCAACGGTTTCACTGAGCGAGCGGGCGCTGAAATCGGATGAGCTCGCATGCCCGCGGCGCTTGCCGACAAACACGGTGACACCAATTCCCTTGTCGCGGTGCTGTTCGATCGTTTCCACCCGGCCGCGCCGGACGTTAACCGAGAAGCCCGTGTTCTCGGACACATCCACCGCAGCGTCGCTCGCGCCCAATTCGCGCGCGCGACGCAGCATCGTCTCTGCCATCTCGCGAAGCCGCTGCTGATCGTGATCGAACATCGTGGTCCCTTATGAAGAGCGCGGTATCATAGCAACTGCCCAGGTCTGACTCAGCGCATAGCCGCGCCCACCACATGCGACGCTCCTCCGCGACTGGCGAGACCCCTGTCTCCGACGCGCTTTCCGATCCGCCCAGCAAATCGCAGCGCAAGCGAGACAGCCATGCGCTGCAAGTGCTTGGCGAGCGGTTGGTCGAGCTATCCGACGAACGGCTTTTGCAGCTGCCGGTCACCGAACGCATGATTGACGCTGTCCGGCTCGCCCGCGGGATTCGGGCGCGCGAGGGGCGCCGTCGGCAAATGCAGTTCATCGGCCGGCTGATGCGCGAAGCAGACTCCGATTCCATCCATCAGGCACTGGAAGGCGATCGCCAGCAGCACCGCGCAGAAACCGCTCGCATGCATGCAGCCGAGCAGTGGCGAGAGCGCCTGCTGGGTGATCCATCGGCCGTCCACATCTGGCTCGAGCGCTACCCAGACACCCGCGCCGCGCTCCCCACCCTGCTCGATAAGGCCCGGGCGGAAGTGGCAACCGGTCAGCATGGCCGCCGATATCGCGAGTTGTTTCGGCTGGTGCGCGCCACGCTCGAGGCCCCCGAGCAATCCAATACCTCCGCATCCCAATGACCTCCCCCATTCGAATCGGACTCGTTTCTATCAGCGACCGGGCCTCGGCAGGCGTCTACCAGGACCAGGGCATTCCCTCGCTGGAGCAGTGGCTCGGACAGGCTCTGACCACGCCCTGGGAGGCCGTGGTCCGACTGATTCCCGACGAGCGTGCGGTCATTGAGCAAACCCTCATCGAACTGGTCGACCAACAGGGCTGCGGTCTGGTCCTCACCACGGGTGGCACCGGCCCGGCGGTGCGCGACGTCACGCCCGAAGCCACCCTTGCGGTTGCCGACAGGGAGATGCCGGGTTTTGGCGAGCAGATGCGTCAGATCAGCCTCAATTTCGTGCCTACCGCCATACTGTCGCGCCAGGTCGCCGTTATCCGTGGTCAGGCACTCATCATCAATTTACCGGGGCAACCCAAGTCGATCCGCGAGACGCTGGAAGGGCTTCGTCACGCCGATGGCACGCAGAAAGTGCATGGCATTTTTGCCGCGGTTCCCTACTGCCTCGATCTGATCGGCGCCGCCCGTATCGAAACCAACGAGGCGGTGTGCAAGGCCTTCCGCCCGAAGAGCGCAGCCGCCAAACCTGCTGGCGGCTGAGTGCCTACTGCCAGGCGAGCCAGTGTGCGGGGTCAGCCCATCCGCCGGCGCGCGTCCATGACCCCGGCGACCCGCCTTAGGGCAACCAGCGTTCGCTCGAGCTGCGCCGCGTCCGATGCCTCAATCGTGAACCGCATCAGTGCCTGCTGCTGACGACTGAGGGTGTTGACCGCGGTGACATTCAGCCGATCCCGCGCAAACACATCGGATACATCACGTAATAACCCCTGCCGGTCATTCGCACGCAACTCGATCTCAACAGGAAAACGGCGCTGATCAGATGCGCCACCCGCTTTGAGCGCGCGCGGATCCCAGCTGGTATCGATCACCCGCTCCGGTGCCTCTCGGGCCAGCCGGGAAAAGGTCGGACAATCGGTTCGGTGTACGGAAACGCCCCGTCCCCGCGTCACAAAGCCTGACACTGGATCGGGGGGCAGTGGACGACAGCATCGGGCCAACTGATTCATGAGCGAGTCCATGCCCACCACCAGCACCGACCCAGCGCGCTGCGGGCTTGCGCTCGTTGCCGGGCGAGTCAGCCGCTGCATGAGCTCCGGGTCGCTTTGCGCAGGCGTATCGTCGCCAGCGCCCCGTACCGCGTCTTCGAGTTGACGCGGACCGATTTCCTCGCGCGCGACCGCCACAAACATCGCCATCGGGTCGGGCTCGCCAAGCCTGCGCGCCAACTCTTCGAACGACAGGGCAGTGCTGCCCTCCCGCTGTAAAACCCGCTCAATGCGCTCGCGCCCACCCGCAGCATCGCGGGCCAACTCGAGGGCGTTGAACCACTGACGCACTTTGCCGCGCGCGCGCGGGCTGGCCACATAACCAAGCGAAGGATTCAGCCAGTCGCGGGACGGTCCCTCTGCACTGCCCTCCTTGGCTGCAACAATCTCAACCGTCTGACCACTCTGGAGCGGCCGGTTAAGCGGAATCAACTGACCATCGACCCTCGCGCCGCGGCAGCGGTGACCGAGTCCGGTATGAACGTGATAAGCGAAATCGACTGCGGTCGACCCTGCAGGAAGCTCAATCACCCGTCCCTGTGGCGTGAGCGCGTAGATCAACGCAAGCTCGGGCTGCGCCGCTTCCACCCCAGCGCCACCGAGCGCCTGGCCCACCTCGCGCTGCCAGGCAAGCAGCTGCCGCACCCAGTCGATGCTTCGCTCGACAGCGACCGACGGCGATACCGACCCGGCGCGCCCCGCCTCCTTGTAGCGCCAGTGCGAGGCCACGCCGTACTCCGCGAACCGGTGCATGTCGGAGGTGCGGATCTGAACCTCCAGAGGTAACCCGTCCTCCGCCACCACCACGGTATGGAGAGACCGGTAACCATTGGGCTTGGGGCGCGCAATGTAGTCGTCATACTCGGCGGCCATCGGCGTCCAGAGACTGTGCACCTGATCAAGCACCTGATAGCAGTGGGCCACACTGTCTACGATCACCCGCAGGCCACGCAGGTCCTGAATCGAATCGAGGTCACGCCGCTTGCTGCGCATCTTCAGATGAATGCTGTACAGATGCTTGGGCCGCCCACTCACCTGCGCGTTCAAGCCTTGCGCGGATAGCGCGCTCGACAGTCGAGCCACCGCTGCTTTGACGAAGGCCTCGCGGGCTGTACGCTTTTCCTCCAGCTGTGCGGCAAGCAACCGGTACGTCTCGGGCTCAAGAAAGCGAAAAGCGAGGTCCTCCATCTCCCACTTGATCTGCCAGAGGCCAAGGCGATTCGCGAGTGGGGCCAGCACGTCGAGGGTTTCGCGACTCACCGCACGGTCCGGCACCTGACCGCTACGCGCGCAAAGTCGCAGCGTTTGGAGGCGCGAGGCAAGCGATAGCAGCACCACGCGGATGTCGTCGGCCATTGCGAGCATCATGCGGCGGAGCATTTCATGCTGCGCCTGCGCTGCACTTGCCAAGCCGCCGCCAGCGCTCAGGCGTATCAGTTGCCGAATACGCTCAACCAGATGCGCGAGCACCGGATCGAAGTCCCTCGCAATCGCCGATACGGGCCAGAGTTCCGCCGGGCGGACCAGCCAGGCGGCGGCCTGCGCGGTTTCATCCACGCCAAGATCGGCGAGGATGGCCTCTACGCCCTCGGCATGCGCGATCACCGGTAAGCCACCGCTCAGGGCGTCGGGCTTGACGAGCGCCCGCGCGAGCGCCCGCGCACGCGAGAGGAGGCTCGCGTGCGCGGCGGGGTCAGTGGCAACGTCGACGGACTGCGGCGAGCCTGGCTCAGTACGTGTTGTCATACCAGAAACAGGATGCCACGTTCAGCCGTCAAGGTGGATGAGCCGGACTGGCATTAGACTCTCGGCCCATGCTTACACGTTGGTTCACTCGCCCCGCAAAAAAACCGGGCATTCACCGCGAGGTGTGGGAAGCGTGCGCCGCCCAAATGCCCTTCCTCGAGGCGTTCACGCCTGCGACGCGCGAACGCCTGTTCGATCTCGCCGACGGGTTCGCGGCCCGAAAGCACTTCACAGGCACACATGGGTTTGCCATCACCGATGCCGTTCGTGCGGCGATCGCGCTACAGGCATGTCTGCCGGTCCTGCGGATGGGCCTTGGCCCCTACGATGATTTCGTTGAGGTAATCGTCTATCCCGATCGTTTCATCACGCCGCGATCGCACGTCGACGACAGCGGCGTGGTTCATGAGTCAATCGAGGAGTTATCGGGCGAGACCATGCCCGGCGGGCCGGTGGTGCTGGCATGGCCCGATGTGGACCCCGCAATGGGCGCGCCGGGGCTCTCGGTGGTCATTCATGAGTTTGTTCATAAGCTGGACATGATGGACGGCGAGGCGGACGGGATTCCGCCACTTCCTGCTGCCGCCCGCGCACTCTGGGCCCAGCGAATGGAGGCCGCACACGAGCAGTTCTGCGAGATGCTCGAGGAAGTTGAAGCCGCCATTCCAATTGATATCGACCCCGAGTCTGAGGCCGCCGATGCCTTCTACGCGCGGTTGCCGCTTGACGCCTACGCAGCCACCGATCTTGCCGAGTTTTTCGCAGTGGCGTCCGAGGCGTTTTTCACCATGCCCGAAGCCATTGCCCACGCTTTCCCGGATCTGTACGCCATGTTCAGCCACTATTTCGGCTGGGAGGTCAACCCCGCTCACCACGACGCACTGAGCCCCCGACCAGACTGATAGCGAATCGAACCGGGCGCGGCGCTCGCCCAGATGAATTGATCGTCAGGATGGCGAGAAGCCGCACGCACCAGGTGCCCAGATTTCGCGTTCTCCACCAATTTGAAGAAAGCCCGGTGGGCGTTCGGCTCTGGTTGATTGTGGAGCTGACGACTCGGTCGCAGCGGCGAACCCCGCCTGCAAATCATCGGCCCTGTCTGGCGCCCCTTGCGGCGGGTTTTGCCAACCATTCTTAGAAGTGACGGGCATTGACAGGCCCGCCCCCCCGACGCGCTTCGAGCCTGCACCGCTGGGTGTACGGATCGAGAGACGCGCTGCCGATTGCATTCTTGCTTCACCCACAACCTTCACGGGCAGCCGTGGAAGAACACGGCCGCTGTGATCGAGGCCGCTGAACTGGGCACATGCGGGGGCCTGGTCGCTACGGAACCCGCTCATTGGCGCTGCACCATCTGGCCGAGCGCGGGGCGACTCAGCTGCCCCCGGTCCATCGAACCGGAGCGCGCCCAGATGCGTCCGCCCGCCCGCTTCGCAGCCGCTCAACATGCGCGCAGCCCAGCTGATGAATCGTCCTGCGAGTGGGACATGAAGCGGTACCCCGACCGAGAGTTCCAATCTGAGGACGCCGGCTTCGCGAAAGGTTTGCCCCGAAGCCTGACCAACCGGCTCCGCCGTCGGCGAACCCGCGCCAGACGCACCCCGTGATTCAGAGGCGGCCGTACCGAGCGAACCCAAAGCGGACGCCATCGGCGCGTAGCCCATGTCGCCACCGCTGCGCCCCGCGACGGCTAGCGGCGCCCCATGGCGTGATCGAAGCGCTGGATTGTCAAGGGGGATTTCTAGCGCAGCATCCGCCGCCCCTGAGCGAACGCCCGCCGCAGCCGGGGTTCCCCAATCGGCAAAGCTCTCCCGCGTGGGCGACAGCTGCCGCCAGACGAGCCAGCCCTCGCGCGCCGCCATGCCAAACCGGACCGCAGAGGCAGGCAGAGCGGACGCGGGCCCGACCAGATCGGTGTCGGTGACCCAAAGCGGCGTAAGGCCGGAAACAATTCCCTGTTCAATCGCATCGGGCGCTGCATGACCCAGCGCCCCGGAACGCGCCCCCTCCCTCGCGGCAAAGTCAACAATGGCGCGCGATTGCATGACCAAAGCCCACTGCCAGATCAGGAGTCCAAGCAGCAACATGGCAGGTACCGCTACCAGGAATTCAACCGCACCAGCTCCGCGTTGCGGCGCGCGCGATTGACCACGGGAAACGCCTCCGGTTGAGCGCACCTCCGAATCCCGCGGCCGACGGACATAAGCTCTACCGAGCATGACCGATACAACGCTCATCGCCCCGTCAGTCCCCGGATCATTTCAACGCCAGCAGCAGGGCCTGAAGAGACTGTCGTGGTCGGGAGCTTCGCAGCCGAGGCATCCACCATCAGCACAGACTCGGCCGCGCGCGTACTGATTGGCGACGGCGTCGCTATCGCCGAAACGGATACAGGAGTTGCTAGGTGTATATCGGTCGCCACGACTGACGAGGGGCGGGATGTGATCGAGGATCTTGGCGGCGAGCCCTCGCTCCCCACCCCAATCACCGCGCGCAGCGCAGCCTCGATTCGCCGGCGATGCGCCGCAGCCACTGGGTTGTTGTCGGCAGGGCCCAGTGCATCAAGCGCCTGTCTCGCCTGCTCGATGCCCAGGATCGCCAGGTTCGCACTGGCCTTGGACAATACGTCGGCCGACTCGGGATCCTGCGAGCGAGCCTGCGCGAGCCGCTCCGAGGCAAGTTCTGAGGCTCGCCGATAAGCGAGCGCCGCCTCATTACGCCGGTCGAGCCGGTGAAGCGCGTTAGCCTGCCGGAGCCAGGCGCGGGCATGATTCGGTTGATCCGCCAGCAGCGCTTCGAGAAGCTGAATGGTTTCCTGATAACGCGATTCGGAATACGCCCGTTCAGACTCGCCGAGCACACGTTCGACCGCCTCCGGGGTGGTGATACGCGGGCCCCGACCACCACCGGGCGATCCGCCTGTGGGCAGCGCGGATACCCCGTCAGGCCGGGGCCCTGGACAGTGCGCGCCGGCAGCCGCAGCAATGGGCGCCGAGTGGGCACTGCCCACCCCTCCCCCGCTCGCCGTGCCGCTCGTCGACCCGGTCGCTGCGGCAATCTGCTCGCGTACCGACATTGCTGCGGGTCCGAACATCGACTGGCAGGCTCGAAGACGCGCCTCCGGCGTGCCCCGCCATTCGCCATCGGGATCCATCGAGGCACACCCCCCGAGAAGGATTAGCGAGAGCACCAGCCCCGCCTGCAGCGAGCCAACAAGGCGTGAGTGATTCATGATGGGAACTCCCTTTCGGTGAATGCAATAAAAAGCGTGGCCGGGCCGAACGCCACCGTGACGCCCGGTCGGAGCAGAAGTTGCGCAGCGGCACCTTCAGCGAGTTCGAGGACGTGCGCAGCACCCGGACAACGAAGCACCCGGCCGGGCCGCACACAGTTGTAGACGTTGATCACAACGCCATGCGCTGACAGGAACACAACGTCAATCGACATCCGCATGCCGATGGTGTGAATCGCCGCGCAGCGATCGATGAGAAAGGCCTCGTCATGCCCCATTCGACTGCGCCCAAGCAGACCGACGAGGCGCCCCAGAAACCCGCGCGCGCGCCGCAGATGGAGACGTGCAAGCGGCAAGTCGGCTCTCACTGCCATCTGGCCACCTCGCTGAACATGCGGCTGATGACGGGATACAACACCACTGCAAGAGTCCCGGGAAAAATGAACACCACCAGGGGAAACAACACACGGACTGGTGCCTGCGCCGCGCGGTGTTCGGCCCTCGTAAAGCGGTCGTTACGCTGCTGCTCGGCTTGGGCGCGCAGCGTCTGAATAATGGTGCCTCCGTCGCGCTGAGCGGCTGACACCGCGATCGTGAACTGAGTGACAGCGGCGAGTTCAAGCCGCGCCGCCAACGTGCGGAGTGCCTCGTCTCGGGGCATTCCGGCCTTCACATCACGCATCAGCCGGCGACACTCATCGCGTAACGCCCCCGCTGGCAAGCGCTCGACTGCCTGTGGCAGGGCTGCCGCAAGGGGCAGCCCCGATTCGACGGACATGGCAAGCAGGTCAATCAGGAATGGCAACTGCCTGAGAAGGCTTTCGCCTCGCCGGACTACCGACTCGCGCAGCCAGATTAACGGCCATACGATCGCCACGGCCAGAACAACCAGCAATGTCCAACCAGGGATCGATATGCCTAATCCGCCCACAGAGAGTGAAACCGAACCCGCGAGGCCAGCCGCCAGACACTGGGCGGCGATCATGTGCTGCGGGGCGATCACTTGATCCAGGCCCGCTCGGGCTAGACGCTGCTGAAACGATCGAAAAAGTCGTACCGACATCATGGGGCGAATCACTAAGCCTATTGCCAGCAAGAGCGGCCATGCGGCGCGCCAGGCCAGGGGCAGGCGTTCACGCCGGGCGGTCGAGTCAGTGGGCAGTTGTCGAATCACCTCTGCGACAAAACTGACGATCAACACCGCCGAGCATGCGAACAGAAGCAGGAGCGGGGCAGGTACGGCGCTCATGGCTACACCTCGATCGTCACAATTCGTCGCACCAGGCGGAACCCGACCAACTGGGCGACCAATACCGAAACCAGCACCAGGCGACCGCCGCGCGTCATCGTGATTTCGGCGAACGACGGTGGGTCGACCAGCGCCAGCAAGGCGAGGACCAGCGCCGGTAGCAGCGCCATGATCCAGGCCTGAAGGCGGCCCTGGGCTGTGAGCGCGCGGATTCGTGATTCGAGTGCCAGCCGCTTCCGCACGGAGTCGGCCAGCGATTCAAGCGTTCGCGCAAGCGGCCCACCCGTCTCGGCACCAACCCGAATGGCTGTGGCCATCAGCGTGGCTTCTTCCGCCGCCGCGCGCCGCTCAAACGCCGCGAGCGCATCGGCAAGCGAGGTTCCCAATTTCAGATCACCCAGCAACCACTCGAGGTGCTGCCGAGCTGGCGCGGGGCTGACGCCCGCCGTTCGCGACAGAGCCACCGACAACCCGCTTCCCGAGCGAAGCGAACCGGCAATCAGCATAAGAACGTCGGGGATCTGTTGGCGCAGCTTTTGCCGCCGAAGGTGTTGCAGCCTCACCATGGCAAAGTGAGGCAGTGCCATGGCGAGCAGTGCCGCGAGCCCGACCGTAATGGGATTCCAGGTGATGATCGCAACCAAGACCGCAACAGTGAGTGCCCCCGTGCACTGGAGCATCCAGAGTTTGGCCGGGTCGATCGTAATGAAGAGATCGCGTAGCTGCCGCTCGACTCGGCGGTTGAAACCCGCACGCTGCTGCCCTAATACAGCCGCCCCAAGCGCGGCGAGTATGGCAAAGAGGGCAAGCGCCGATGCCACCACTGCGAGCATCAGGAAGGTGTGTGCACTCATGCTGCCGATCCAAACAGATCGAGCAGGCCAGCGGACCGCGCGTTCGGGATTCCTTCGAGAAACTGAGGAATGTGCCCACTTGCAAGGTGTTGCGGCACCCGCCCTTCAATCGACTGGAGCCGAAACAAAGACTGCATCAGGACGCGACCGCTTTCGATACCGGTGACCTCCGAGATATCGGTTACGCGCCTCCTTCCATCGGGGCAACGTGCCTGCTGCACCACAATGTGAACTGCGGACGCGATTTGCTCACGAATCGCCTGCAGGGGAATGTCGACCCCGGACATTAGCGTCATCACTTCAATACGGGACAGTGCGTCGCGCGGACTGTTGGCATGCACGGTGGTGAGCGATCCGTCGTGGCCGGTGTTCATGGCCTGCAGCATGTCCAGCGCCTCGCCGCCTCGACACTCTCCGACGACAATTCGGTCGGGCCGCATGCGGAGCGCGTTTTTCACCAGATCTCGCACACTCACGAGCCCTCGCCCTTCAGAGTTTGAGGGGCGCGCTTCCAGGGACACCAAATTGCGGTGGTCGAGTCGCAATTCAGCGGCGTCTTCGATGGTGATCACCCGCTCGTCCTGACCGATGAAACCGGACAGCAGGTTGAGCAGCGTGGTTTTCCCGGCGCCGGTGCCGCCAGACACCACGATGCTGCGACGACTGGTCACGCAGAGCTTCAGAAACGCCAGCATCTGCGCCGACAACGTTCCGAGCTCGACCAGATCCGAGGCCATGTAAAGCCGGCGATTGAATCGTCGAATGGTGACAGCGGGTCCGGACAGACTGAGGGGAGGGAGAACAGCGTTAAGACGCGATCCGTCAGCCAGCCGCGCATCGACCATGGGGGACCCTTCGTCAACATGACGGCCCAGCGGCGCGATGATTCGATCAATCACCGATCGGATCGCGTCATCGCTGGAGAACGCAAGCGCGGTCTGCTCGATCTTCCCGGACCGCTCAACATGAATGGGCGCGGTTCCATTCACCATAATTTCAGAGACCGTGTCGTCGGCAAGAAGCCCTTCGAGCGGGCCTAACCCCACGGCCTCATCGAGTACTTCGCGGATCAGCGTGGTGCGATCAATGTCAGGAGGGAGCGCTGATTCGCTGCGGATGACGTCTTCAAGCGTTCGCCCCACCTGGTCCCGCAATTGTGTGCCGGACAACATCCGGATGTCCTGTCGCTGCAGGTCGATCTGGCTGAGCAATCTGCGGTGAAAGAGTCGTCGCCACACATAGCGATCTGACCCTGTGCCCCCAGGACCCTGGACGGGCTCGCTGTGCGCCAGAGGATTCAAGAGCCCCTGTGTCTCTGGTGCGGGTCGGCCAACGTTGATCGCGCGAGACAGGCCAGGCAAGGCAAGCACGCGAAGCTGATGCCCACCGATCACGATTTCATCGGATTCAGTGAGGGGACCGAACGTCACGATACGTTCACCATTGACCTGAGTGCCTGCGAGGCTTCCCTGGTCGACGATTCTCAGGCCCGCCGCATCGATCTCGATTCGCGCATGATCACGGGCCACGCGCCATCCCCCGAGGACGATATCGGCGGGAGACGATCGCCCGATCACACAAGGCAGCTTTTCTATGTGGAGCGTGCGCGGCAAATTGCCCGCGCTTTCAACAGAAAGAGTGAGCATTATTCAACCATCCTGAGAAGTTCACGGAGGTCCTGGGCCTGATTGCGGCGCTCAATGGCGTGGGCGCGGGCCAGGTGCGGGTCTTCGCTCACGAGGCGCGGCGTGACGAACACCACCAGTTCGGTTTGGCGATCGCGAAACAGCCGCGACCGGAACAACTTGCCGAGAATCGGGAGTTCGCCCAACGCAGGCACCCGGTCAACATTTCGAGAAGTCTCCTCAGACAATAATCCAGCAATGACCAGCGTCTCGTTCTCACGAAGGTTGACCTCGGTTTCGGCGCGCCGCTTGGTGAGCCCAGGAATGCTGTTCACCTGAACTTCGAAGTCGATAGCCGAGATCTCGGTGGCCACTTTGGCCGCGATGACCCCGTTTGCGCCCGTGACGGGTGCGATGTCGAATTTGACGCCGTATTCTTTGAACGCCACCGACGTGGAGCCAAAGCCCGAAGAAAAGGGGATGGGCAGTTCGCCCCCCGCGATGAAGCGCGCTGAGCCGCCGCTTTTACACGCTAGCCTGGGCTCGGCGAGGATCACTGCATCCCCGTTTTGCACCAGCATGTGAAGCACCGACTTGAACGTGGCCGCAAGACCAAGCGAGGCGGCGAATGGGGCCGCCGCGCTCGCTACCGTAGTGCCAGCAGCGCCTGCCGCGATGCCCTTACTGAACGCTGTACCCCGATAAGTGTCGCCCACCACGCCGAACGCAGGGCCGTTTGCCGTTGGTGCCCAGCGGATGCCGAGGTTCTGAAGCGCATCGCGCCGTACTTCGATCATCCGAACATCCATTTCGACCATCTTTTCGAGCCCAACCTTGCTCACCAAATTGACGATCTGCGGGTAGCGGCTTCCGATTTCGGCGATTCGCACCGCCTGCTCTTCAGACACGCTGTGGCCCTCGATCACCACCTTATCGCCCACGACGCGGGACCCCAGGTTGGGCTGGTCGCCTAGCAGCGCACGGATCTCGGTGAGCAGGCGGCTGACGTCAGCCGGGATGACATTGACCACGTAGCTTTTTTCGACGCCGTCACGCGGCCACAAATGAAGCGTGCTCTGCCCGGCAGCCTCAGGGATGACAAGAACCTGGCGGTCATCGAGCGACGTCGCTTGAATGACGCGTCCATTGCCAACCGCAATGCGCCGCAGCGGCCCGGTATTGAGAAGATGCGCCTGACCGACGTAGAGGTGGAGCATTGACTGCGCTTCAGAAGCACGGTGCTCGGCCACCCCAGGTGACATGGCAACCGTGGCCGCGGGAAGGCCGAAGATCACGACCAGGCCCGTGACTGAAGCAAGAAGCGATTTGAGGCGGGTCATGGCGCTCACCTGATCAGAAGCGGTTGCGTAAGAAGGGGGCCTGGCATTGGGGTCGCGACCAGCGGCGGGGCGGTGGCTGCAACCGGCGCTGCGGCCGGAACAACCGCTTGGGCACGACCCGCCAAAGGCGCGGGTACGGCCGCTTGCCGGGCGTCGCTGCTGGCTGCCAGTGCGGGTTCCTCGTGCTGGCGTGGCCGGCCCGCCGACAAGCCGCCGGTTCCGCCAACGATAATTTCGGGACCCACCGGGGCGAACGAGCGCTGCGTCACCGCTGGTACTTTGGGGGCCGTGCCCATCAGCCCATGCGCGTCCACGGGCGCGTTCGAGACCGGAAACCGGTCATCAGGGTTTCTAAGGAGCGCGGTAATCCGGCCCGTACGTTGCGCCACCACCAGCCGTGTAGCGTCCTCGGGCGAGAGTTCCACCGTGATCGAGGTGAAGGGCCGGACACCACCCTCGTCGGCTCCCGGTTTCAGTTGCCGCCCGGTGGCCAGAACGGCCACGTTTTGCACCAGTACACGCGCAGTTTCAACCGCTGTTCCTGCGTCTGCGACCTGGGCGCGTGCCGAAAACAGCAGGTCGATACGATCACCGGGCCGGAGCATGCCTGACACCGCATTGACGTCGTCGACCGCAATGGTGAGCGCACGAATGCCCTGCCTCACGCGAGCCGACAGGCCACCCGGTTCTGCCGGTTGAAGGATTTCCTCAAGCAACGGCTCACCGCTGCGAAGCCCTCTGGCGAGGCGCATGCCGGCCTTGGCATCAAACTGCTCAGGCCGCAACACAGACCCCGGTGCGAGATCGACTGGAATCGAACGAACCGCCATGTTGTCGGCCGATACCGCCTCGCCCGCGATCAGGTCGAACTTGGCGACCACCACCGGAACGGTGGCGGGCGGCGCGACCTTGGCCGCGGCCTGCTGTCGTGCAATGGTTTCGCTCACATGTCGGTCTGCGAGCACCACGGACAGCCCCGCAAAGCCAATCGCCGCAGCGCCCAGCAATGCGAGTCTGAGAACGGACCGCAACGGACGGGACTGAGCGGTTGTCATGGTTTGCCCGCATGGTTGAGAATTGCCTGGTACCGCCCCTCGATTGCAACTATCAAGCGTTCGATGGCGCTATCGGGCATCAGAACCAGGGCCATGATCACGAGCGACAAGATCAGCATTGCTTCAGCAGCAGCCTGACCAGCGATACGGCGCGCAGGCCCTGCAACTCGCATGCGCCGTTTAAGGGATTGACTCATCGGTTGAACTCCATGCGATGGACAACAACAGCGGTTCGGCCAGCCGTGGCCTCAAGGGTGACGACCAACTCGAGCGATCGGCCAACGTAGCGCTCAATCTGGGGGCCAAGCCGCATGTTTGCCTCAGCACGCGCGTCAGACGCCCAGGAGGAGCCTGCCAAAGGCGAGCGCCCCGGCCCATGCGCCACCGGCCGCAAGCCCCGTGCTAGCGCGATGTCGCCAAACTGCTCTCGCAGCGTGTCAGGGCGGTGGTTTGATGACCCCACCCAGGTTGTGACGCGACTGCCCACATCGCCCGAAACCACTTCAGTCACAGCCTCGACCGAGGGCGGCAGCCAGGAGCGACCGACCGGCACCAAGCGCGCGCCCCCCGCCACGTCGCGCCACCGCGTGAGATATCCGGTGATCTGATCGCCTTGTTCGCGTAGCTGAACCGTTTCAAACCGGTCGCCCGCACGACGCGCGATCATCAGCCAGCCCGCATGCTGGCTTTGCCAGACGGCATCGGCTGCCGCCCGACCCCAGTGCGCGTGAATGTCAGCGAGGGTCTCTGCCGCATTGCCGTGACCCGCTATCGACCAGATACTGGTGACCCTGCGATCGATCTCAAGTTGTGGGTTGATCAGCCGGGCGATGAGATGCTCAGGCAGGTCGGGATGTTGCCCGGGAGCGGGACGAGACACCGAAACCTGATCGCCTGCGAAGGCGACGCCGGAAAGCCCCCCTGACATCAACGTAGCGCCCGCCAGCATCAGCGCTTGGGCTAGCCTTTGAGACGCCCGACGAAACGGTGTGCGCATCATTGCCGCCGATCCCTCGGAATGATCGTGACATCCAACCGGGGAGACGACAGCGCAGCCCCGCCCGGTTCAAGCCCCATCGAGTCCGCCACGTTCAGCATGCCTCGCGTCAACGCATAGCCCGCATCAAGAGCGGATTCAAGGAAGGGATCCAGACGGCTTCCGCGTTCAACCCGTGAAGCCACCGAACTCTCGTGTGACCCCAGCGACTGACTGGCGTTCCATTCGTCTCCCAGCACAGCGAGGCGCGCTTTCAGACGCAAGGCAAGCGGTGACCCACCGGTTGCGGCAGACGAACCGGACAGCAACAGGCGAACCGGAACCTCGACCTGCGATGTACGGAGGCCTGCGGTCGCGTCCAGACCGAAGCGCTGAGGTCCGACCGGCAGAGCGGGCAGCCCCGGCGCAGCGAACCCAGGTTGCGTAGCCGCGGCCACGCTGAAGCCGGCATCAAGCGGCCTACGGGTCGAGGACAGGGACACCGATTGCAATGACTCGACCATGCGGGTGCCGTCGGGATTGGTCCAGAACGGATGCGGGCTTGTGCCCTGCCCTGATGACGCGCCGGACATTGCGGAGTGCACGGCCTCGCCATCCAGCCAACCAAGATGACGCATACGAATCGCAGCCGCGAGGTCGGCCGCCCGCGCGGGATCATCACACCCAGCACTCTCGAGCCTGCACTCGAAAGCGAGCGCCCTCGCCGCCCCGGTGGCGCTTGCCTGAAGCGCATGCAGACGTCCGACCATCAGCACCGCGAACAACAACGCGATCGCAGCAAGCGTAAAGACCAGGGTTTCGATCAAGGCCTGACCATGTTGCCGACCTGCTTGAGATGGCCAGAGAGCGGGTGTGGGCTGCCCTGCAAGCGGGCGCCCCTCGCGATAGAGATCAGCGCGCATAGGTTGCCGCCGCCGCACGGTGCGCCTCCGTAGGTGAAATGAGTCGTGCCTGCCAGAACGGACTGAACAGACTGGGAAGCTGCGCTGGTGTGGAGGCCTCGGGCGGTGGGCTGAAATAGACCTCGGCGGCTGAGAGTGCCCAGAGGTAGCGCCCATGCGCCCCATCACTAAGGCGCATCCGACCGCTGGTGACAGCGAGCTTATCGGCGGTTCCGATGTCGTGCACGGCGACACGCGCCATCACGGCCAACTGCGACACTGCAGGCGCTTGGCCAAGTCGGATCTGCGCGCCCAGATCGTGAACCTGCGGGAGGCCTGCGAGCGATGCTGTATCGCCCGTTGCCCCGAAGAGCGCCAATGCAGTTGCGCCAGGATTGATGTGCGCGCTCTGCAACTGTGAGTCGTTCCACGCGGGGTTGACGCCTGCGCCGCCCCAGCCCACCGCCCCCGCCTCGCGATCGCGACATGCCCCGAGCCCGAGGAAACCGCCTGCCCGCCAGTCGTGAAGCGAGAGCGTGTCGACGGCCGACCAAGTTTCAAGGGACTCATGGAGCGCAGTACCCCCTCTGCGGCGAAGCCACAGCGTCCATTTATCCAGGTCTGCGCTTCGCCCCACGCACGACGACGGAAGCGGCAGCCGGTGATCTGCGCTTCGAGGGTTTGCGGTGAAAGGGTCGAGCGATTCAAGCACCACCTCACGAAGCCTCGCCTTGTCTTCAGCGCTCACCTGCGGCTGCGTGAACGCGGCGAACGCACCGGCGTCACCCAGCGCAAAGGCGAAAAACCGGGAGTCGCCGCTGCGCACCACTTCGTTGGCGATGGCGCCTAATCCGAACACTTGGGCGGACCTCAGTAGTGCAACCTGGCTACGCTCAAGCCAGACCTTGTAGCCGAGCTGTTCATGTGCCCGCCATGCCATCTCAGTGGATGCGGCCTGTTCGGTTGCAGCACGGGCAAGGTCCGCGCCAGATGCGATCGCTGCCACGGCAAGCGCCGCCGGTGGATAAGCCGCCGCCACGGATTGGGCGTTAGCCGCGAGCGCATCGAAATATCGGGCCCAGGACGCGATCGTGACCGCCTGCGCCAGCGCCACTTCCTGGGCGACCATCGCCCGGTTGGTGTAGGCGGCATAGTTGAGGACGCGGGCGCGCCAGGTGGCGGCACTGAGTGCCGCAGCATCGGCTGCGTCGTTGAGACTCTGGCGGGTGGTGAGGACGCGCCCGCTACTGAACACCACGAGCAGAAGAAAGGCTCCGCCCACGATCAGCAGCAGGGCAAGGACCAGCGCCTGCCCGGACTGCGCGCGCCGCCGGCGGCTATTGGTTATCGAGCCCATAGTTGCCGAGTCCCTTGCGCTGCGACGAAGACGACTGAGCGCTGGTCGCACTGCCCTGTGCAGAGGAGACTGCCGTGCTCGAGGACTGGCCCGAGATTTCCATGGCGAGCCCAGCGGTCTGGCTGCGCAGTGTCTGGCCAAAGAGGCTGTAGACGCCGATCGCGGCCACGGCAATGAGCGCGACCACAATGAGATATTCGGTCATGCCCTGGCCCGCCTGGCGACGGGCACGTAACACGGACAGACCGGGAGCGGGTGAATTCATGGGATCTCCTTGGGTGGGAATGACGCCCCCATTAGAGAGATCCGAACCGGTGCGGACAATTCGTCAGAGCGGTCTAGGCCAGGCGCGTGACACTGCGAACACCCAGGATCGGCGCGGGTTGGCGTGGCTTGAGCGTGAAAGCCTAGTCCGGATGATCGACGGTCCGTCGGCGGCTCGTCGCGCAGCGACAACGCTTACCGCACCACCCCGGAATTGCGGCACCGCCCAGGGATTGCTCTATCATCCGGCCGATTCAAGCAGAGGAGACCGCCGTGAAAAATCGTCGATTACTGTTGAGCGTCGCAGCGACCCTTGCACTCGCTTCGCCATTTTCCATTCAGGCTCAGAGCTACCCAACCAAACCGGTGCGCCTAGTCGTGCCCTTCCCGCCGGGGGGTGGCACCGATGCGTTTGCACGCCCGCTCACCAAGGTGCTGTCGGCCAATCTGGGGCAGTCATTCGTGATTGATAACCGCGGCGGCGCAGGCGGCACCCTGGGCGCCGAGGTGGCCGCCAAGTCGGCCCCGGACGGCTATACGCTGCTGGTGGGCGCGGTGCATCACACCATCGCTGTGAGCATGTATCCGCGGCTGGGCTATGACCTGCAGAAAGATCTGACGCCCGTCACGGTCCTGTCCTACGTACCTAACGTTGTCGTGGTGAACCCGCAGCGGGTGGCGGCGCGCAGCTACGCAAGCTTCGCCGACTATGTGAAGGCCAACCCGGGCAGACTCAATTACGCCTCAGCCGGTAACGGCACCACGCATCACCTCACGGTGGAACTTTGGAAGACGCTCACAGGGAGCTTTGCCGCGCACATCCCCTACCGCGGCGCGGGCCCGGCCATGCAGGATCTTCTCGCAGGTCAGGTCGACTTCATGTTCGACGGCATGGGCAGTTCGATCCAGCACATCAAATCGGGACGTCTGATTCCGCTTGCTGTGTCATCGGCCAAGCGCTCGTTTGCGCTGCCCGACATCCCCACGCTTGATGAACTCGGGGTGAAAGGCTACGACGCACGTACCTGGTACGCGGTATGGGCACCCGCAGGCACGCCGCGCGACATTGTCAATCGGCTGCAGCAGGAAATCGCCAAGGCGCTTTCCGGCGCCGAGTTGAAGGGAATCTGGGAAAGTCTGGGCGCCGAGGCCGGGGGGCAGTCTCCCGAGGACATGGGCAAATTCGTCGATGGCGAAATTGCCAAGTGGGCCAAGGTAGTGAAAGACTCGGGCGCAAAGCTCGACTGACGTAACACCGCCCCCGGCGCCTGCGCGACCGGGGGCGGCATAAGATCACAAGCGCTGATCAGGCAGCCTTACGATGCTGTCCGTGCTCGTCAAAGAACTGCTCATCTTCAGTCGAACCCTTCAGCGCTGCGGTTGAGGCCTCGCGCTCAACGGTGGTGGTAACGGCGTCGAAATAACCTGTGCCCACTTCACGCTGGTGTTTCACTGCGGTAAAGCCTTTATCGGCGGCTGCAAATTCGGCTTCCTGCAGTCGTACGAAAGCCGACATGTTGTCGCGTGCATAGCCGTGCGCAAGCTCGAACATCGAGTAGTTGAGTGAATGGAAACCCGCGAGCGTGATGAACTGGAACTTGTAGCCCATGGCACCGAGTTCGCGCTGAAACTTGGCGATGGTTGACTCGTCGAGGTTCTTCTTCCAGTTAAATGACGGCGAGCAGTTGTAGGCCAGCATCTTGCCGGGAAACTGGCGGTGGATGGCCTCTGCGAAGTTGCGGGCGAACTCAAGATCCGGCGTTCCGGTTTCGCACCAGATCAGATCCGCATAGGGTGCGTAGGCAAGGCCTCGCGACACCGCCTGATCGAAACCTTTGCGTGTACGGAAAAAACCCTCTACGGTCCGCTCACCAGTGAGGTAAGGCTGGTCGTTTTCGTCGACGTCAGTGGTAACCAGGTCGGCGGCCTCGGCATCGGTGCGCGCGAGCAGCAGCGTGGGCACGCCCAGCACGTCGGCGGCCAGACGGGCAGCCACCAGCTTTGCCACCGCCTCGCGGGTGGGTACCAACACCTTGCCACCCATGTGGCCACACTTCTTGGCAGAAGCAAGCTGATCTTCAAAGTGAACGCCCGAAGCGCCCGCCTCGATCATCGATTTCATCAGTTCGAAGGCATTCAGTACGCCACCGAAGCCAGCCTCGGCATCGGCCACTACGGGAGCGAAATAATCGACGTAGCCGGGCTCATGCGGGTTCTTACCTTCCATCCATTGAATCTGGTCAGCGCGCGTCAGGGTGTTGTTGATGCGCTTGACGACCGCGGGCACCGAATTGGCAGGGTAGAGCGACTGGTCCGGATACATTTCGCCAGACAGGTTGGCGTCGCCAGCCACCTGCCAGCCCGACAGGTAAATCGCCTTCAGGCCCGCTTTCACCTGCTGCATCGCCTGGTTACCGGTCAGCGCGCCCAGGCTGTTGACGAACGGCTCTTCGTGCAGCAAACGCCAGAGTTTGTCAGCGCCGCGGCGGGCCAACGAATACTCAACCGGGGTGGAGCCCCGCAGGCGGACCACATCATCAGCGCTGTAGCCGCGCTTGATGCCGCGCCAGCGCGGGCTTTCAGACCAATCTTTCTGTAGCTTCTGAGCTTCGAGTTCACGGGAGGACATGCTGGTACTCCTTAGGAGGAAGGTTCAAGACAGCCTTCAGCTTATGGGGGCGGATGCTGCGAAGCGGGATGAAAGACAAAAACCCAGGTATGAAATTATCTTCAAAAAATCAGTTAGTTAGAATTGTTTTTCGTATAATGAAAATCTGTTTTTCACAACGAGAAAAATCAACGCTGCGAAGCAACATCGATTTTTCACGATGCGAAACCTTCGCTTCACCCGGTAAAATAAAGGCTGACTTTCACGCGACAGGACCATCATGATTCGCTACATCGACAGCGACTATGCGGTTGCCGGCCAGTTGGCCCCCGAACACATGAAGCAGCTCGCCGACGCGGGTTTTCGCAGCGTCATCAACAATCGCCCCGATGGCGAAGAATCCGCGCAGACGCCCAGCGCGCAGATGCAGGCGGCAGCCGAGGCAGCAGGGATGCAGTATGTCTACCTGCCGGTCGGAGCAGCCTACCCGGCCGAGGGGGCAGCGGTCACGCTGAAGCAGGAGCTCGCCCGCCTACCCCGGCCGATTCTGGCCTATTGTCGGTCGGGCGCGCGAAGCACAACGGTGTATTCGCTCGCCAAGGGCGCAGGCTAAGCAGCGATCGAAGCAAACGCTTCATCCCCAGTCTGTGCCCAACCCACCCCGTCGGCGCACAGCAGTTGGGGAGGCGTTACTCGATAGGCCACTGCAAACCCGGGGGCGGGTGATCAGCCCGAACGGTTACGCATCCAGTCGGCCGTGCCATGGAACGCTTCGACCAACCGGTCGCTGAGCGCAGGGTCAATGTCGAGTTCTCTCATCGCCTGCGCCATGCAGGCGAGCCATTGGTCACGTTCACTGATGCCGATGGAAAACGGCAGATGACGGGCGCGCAGCCGCGGATGGCCGAATCGCTCGATGTAATGAGATGGTCCGCCCAACCAACCACACAAAAACCAGAACAACTTGTCTCGCGAAGTGTCGAGCTCGGGCGGATGCAGTGCGCGGATGCCTGCGTAGTCGGCTTCCAGATCCATCAGATCGTAAAACCGGTCAACCAGCGCCCGCACAGCGGACTCGCCGCCCAGTGCATCAAACGCCGTCGGCGTGTCACTCATGACGAAAGACTCGTGCGAACCGGAGCACGCAGCACCCCACGTAACCCAAGCCAGCCTGCGAGCACCGTTAGCAATGCGGTTGCAGCCATAGAGGCAGGAATGACCTGCCAGCGCGGCTGATACTCAAACTCGAAAATCACCTCGGCTAGCGTCCAGCCCACCGCGATAGCGCCGACCGCGCCCAGCAATCCGGCCAGCGCACCGCCGAACGCAAGCTCCGCATGCTGCGCACGCGACAGGAAACGCGACGAGGCGCCCAGCGATCGCATGAGCGCGGCCTCACGGATGCGCTCGTCTCTCGATGACAGCAAAGCCCCCCAGAGCACGGTGAGTCCTGCCGCGAGCGTGAGCACAAACAGGAACTGCACGGCTGAAACCACCTGATCGAGCATCAGCTGCACCTGCCGCACCAGATGCCCCGTGTCGAACACCGTGAGGTTGGGGAACCGACGGACCAGCTGCTGATCTAACGCAGGCGACGCCTCGGGCAGATGGAACGCGGTGAGGAAGGTGGTGGGCCGATCGTCGAGCGCAGCCGGCGACAGGATCATGAAGAAATTCGCCCTCATGGAATCCCAGGCGAGTTTGCGCACGCTGGTAATGCGTACCTCGACCCGCTCTCCGGCCACATCGAAGACCACCATGTCGCCCATCTTGAGGCCCAGTGTCTTCAAGATGCCCAGCTCGGCGGACACCTCCATGGCCGACGCATCGAACCAGCGGCCAGCAACGACCGTGTTGTGGGCCGGCGGCCGGGCGCCGTAGGAGAGGTTGAATTCGCGCTCGACAAGACGTTGCGCGCGCTCCCCCGCCGGCACATGCTGGGTGGCATCTTTTCCATTCACCTCGACCAGCCTGCCGCGCACCATGGGCTGCAGGTCGGCCGCAATACGCCCGGCCGTCAGCGCCTGTTCGACCGCTTCGCGCTGATCAGGCTGGATATTGATGACGAATCGGTTGGGAGCATCGGCCGGACTGGCGCGACGCCAGGCATCGATGAGGTCAGTGCGGGTGATGGTAAGAAGCAGCAACGCCATGATGCCGGCCGACAGCGCAGCCGTCTGGGCGATGGCAAGCGCGCGCCGTCGGCTCCACGACGCGATTGAAAGACGGAGCAGCGGACGACGCGCCACTGGGCCAGCGCGCCGGATCAGGGTGACCACCCAGACCGCCAGCGCTGATACCGCAATGAACACGAGGGTGGCCGCCGCGAACCCGCCTGCAGCGATCAGGGCAAGCTGGCGATCACCAGCGAGCCAGGCAAGAAGCATCGAAAACGCCAGCACCGCCACCACCACGGCGCCCCACAGGTTCGCCCGCGCCGGCGCGTACTCGCGTCGCAGCACACGGAGAGGCGGCACGCCGGCGAGTCTCAGGACTGGCCAGCCACCAAAGCCCAGTAGCAGGATAAGGCCGGTGATCAGCGCCTGCGCAAACGGCACCCACCCCGGCGCGGGCAGCTTCACCCCCAGCACAGGCGCCACCGCGCCCGCCAGAAACTGCTGAAACACCGCACCCAGAGCGGCGCCAACCAGCGCGCCGACTGCTCCGACCCAGAGCAACTCGAGCAGAAGGAGCCGCACCAGCCGCCGTTGACCCAGACCGGCTGCTTTCATGACCGCGCAGCCGTCCAGATGCCGCTCAGCGAATCGTCGCGCCCCCAAAGCGATCGCCACCGCAGCGATCAGTACGGTAAGGAGCGCCACCAGCGACAGAAAGCGCTCCGCCCGGTTTAGCGTGGCGCCGAGTTCGGGGCGTCCGTTGTCGACCGTTTCGATTCGCAGATTCTGACTGGCGGATTCACGGATACGCTGCTCGAACCGCCCAACCGCCTCGGCCGGGCCTGCCACGAGCAGGCGCCAGCTGACCCGGCTCGCCGGCTGGACAAGGCCTGTGGCCGCGAGATCATCCAGCGCAATCAGCACCCGCGGGGCGAAGTTGACGAAGCTCGCACCACGGTCGGGTTCGAGGGTGACGAGCCGGGTGACCCGAAATGATCGATCACCGAGTTCAATTCGGTCACCCGCGTTGATCGCAAGTGGTGCCAGGAGCGACGCGTCGACCCAGGCCTCGCCGAGCGCGGGAATTGACTCAGCCGGCGCATCCGGCGTACCCGGCTGGCTGGTCACCCGAACGGCGCCACGCAGCGGATAGCCCTGCTCGACCGCCTTGAGCGACACCAGAACCGAACGCTCACCCGCCAACGCCATGCTTGGAAAGGACACGGTGCGAACCGCCGCGAGCGAACCCGAGGCGGCCTCGCGCAACAGGGCGGCATCGGGCTCGCGGCCCGATGCGAGCACCAGATCGGCGCCCAGCAACTGGCGCGCCTGAAGCGACAGGGCTGTGCGCATCCGATCAACGAACAGACCAACGCTCGCGATCGCGGCGACCGCGATCACCAGCGCAGCGATAAGCAGGCGAAGTTCACCCGCGCGCCAGTCGCGCGCTGCCAGACGAAGTGATAACGAAAGGTCGTTCATGATGGGATTGTCTCGGAGCATACTCGGGACACTTGAAGGCTGCGCCGCTCGCCCTAAAATCAGCAAGGATGCCGCAGCACCTCGGCCCATCAACCCGTCTTCTTCAACACCCCCATGATTGACGTCAACGAACAATCTTTCGAAATCGAAGTCATTCGCGCCTCCTTTACGCAACCCGTTCTGGTGGACTTCTGGGCGCCGTGGTGCGGCCCCTGCCGGATGCTCGGCCCCGCGCTCGAACGGGTGGAAAAGGCGCTGGAGGGCCAGATCCGCCTTGTCAAGATCAACTCCGATGAGAACCCGCAGCTTTCAGCCCGTTTTCGGGTACGGAGCATCCCCCTGGTGATGTTGTTTCGCGATGGCGCACCGATAGACAGTTTTGTCGGCGCTAAACCCGAGGGCCAGATTCACGCCTTTCTGGCCCCGCATCTGCCCCGCCCGGGCGACGATCAGGTGCGTGAAGCGCAGGATGCAGTGGCGGCGGGGCGCCTGGAGGACGCGGCCTCCGCCTATTCCACCGCACTGGCCATCAATCCGGCGCAGGACAAGGTCCGTGCCGACTACGTCCGGTTGCTGATCTCGATGAATCGAACAACCGACGCGGCCACGGCATTCGAGCCGCTTCGCGCCGCAGCCCGAAGCGATCTTGCGCTCGCGGCCGTGGGGCAACTGCTGGACGCAGCGCAAGCCATCGCTGAGCTGCCCGAGGGCAGCCGCGAGGACGGTGCGTTGCGGCGCGCACTTACCGCCTCCGACAGCCTGGAGACCCGACTTCTCCTCGCTCAATCGCTTCTTTTGCAGGGGCGGTGGCAGGATTGCATGGATCTGTGCCTGGAAATCATCGGCCGCGACCGAAAATTTCGCGAGGACGCGGCGCGCAAAGTCATGCTGGCGGCCTTCGAGTTGTGCGGCGATCCTCCGCTCGTGGGCACCTACCGCAGGCGGCTGAGCGCGGGCCTATACTGACTCCCTCACCAGCGAAGCCGGAGAGCCGTACATGTCAGCAACCGACGACACGCGGGTTCAGGTCACCATCGACCAGGGAGTGGCCGACGTTCGGCTCAATCGTCCCGACAAGCTCAATGCGCTCGATAGCGCCATGTTCGATGCGCTGATTGCAACGGGCGATCGGCTGCGCACCATGCATGGCCTGCGGGCGGTCGTTTTGTCGGGTGCGGGCAAGGCATTCTGCGCTGGGCTCGACATGGGACGCTTCCAGGCCATGGCGAGCCAGGCCGATAGCGCGGCATCACTGCGGCTGGGTCCCCGCTCGCACGGAGACTGCAATGTGCCGCAGTACGCAGCGATGGTCTGGCGGAGCCTTCCTGTACCTGTCATCGCCGCCGTTCACGGCGCCGCCCTGGGGGGTGGTCTGCAGATCGCGCTCGGCGCCGACATCCGGATCGTATCGCCGGAGGCAAAGCTGGGGCTCCTGGAAATCCGCTGGGGCATCGTTGCCGACATGGGTGCTTTCATTGTGTTGCCTGAACTCATGCCCGCTGACCGGATTCGCGATCTTGCCTACACCGGCCGCACGGTCAGTGGCGCCGAGGCGGTCGCGATGGGGCTTGCCACCCAACTGAGCGACGACCCGCTGGGAGCGGCCCTTGCCATGGCGCGCGACATCGCCTCGCGAAATCCAGACGCCATTCGCGCCACGAAGGCGCTGGTGGCGGCCGCCTATTCCGCGGATCAGGCCACTCGCCTTCAACGCGAGTCCGACGCTCAGGTCGCGATCATGGAACACCCGAATCAACGCGAGGCGGTACGCGCGCAACTGGAAAAGCGTACAGCGCAGTTTGTGGACCCGGTCTGACCGGCGGCGGGCCCCTCGCCCTTGCGAGAGCCGCTTCTTAGAAACCGGGCAGCTTCTTCAGACCGAGCGTCGGAACCAGATCGCCGACAGCCCGAACGCAAAGAGCCCCAGCAGAGCGGACGCAGCCGCAAACAGCGCACCGATTTCGGTATCACGGCGCTCGAGCGCAAACCGCGAGGTGAGGTGCTGATAGACCTTGCGCAGATCCACCGCCGAACCGGCGTAGAAGTATTCGGCTTCGGTGACCTTGGCGACCGCTTTCAGCGCTTCTTCATCCAATCGCACGTAAAACGACCAGCCCTCATAGCCTGGAATGGAGCCATTTGGGGTGCCGAATCCGACGGTGTACACGCGCACACCCAGTTCGGCGGCCTTGCGGGCGGCCACCACCGGGTCGGGACCGTTGGTTCGCCGACCATCGGACAGCAGCACGATTGCGCCACCGGTGTAAGAACCTGGAGCCAGCGCCGCCGCCGGCGCCTTGGGCGCGGCCTTGGGAGGTGGCGGCGCGGCTCGGCTTTCAATCGCCCCCTTGGCGCGGCCGCCGTCTCGACCGAATCCTTGGCCATAGAGCAACGACTCGAGGTCGATTCCCGCTTCGGGCATGAGCGTGGCAAGCGCCACCAGCAGACCGCTACCGGTGGCGGTGGCTCGCTGCAGTTGGAACCGGTCGATGGCCGCCAGTAGGTCTTCCTTGCGGTCGGTGACACCCTGCACCACCTGGGCCGACCCGGCGAAGGTGACGATGCCCACCCGGATGCCGTCGGGAAGTTCGCGGATGAATTCGCGCGCTGCAACCTGGGCCGCGTGGATGCGGTTGGGCTCGACGTCGTTGGCGAGCATGCTGCGCGACACATCGATCGCCAGCACGATCGTCATGTAATCGGCGGGGAGCACCACATTGGCCGCCGGGCGCGCGGCCGCGATGAGGCCTGACGCAATGCTGACCAGGAGCAACGCGGGCGGCACGTGACGACGCCAGCGCTGGCCGGGACTGATCGCCTGTCGGACCAGGGTCAGGCTCGCGTAGCGCACAGCGTTTCGCCGACGACGGCGAAGGAGCCATACATAAAGTGCCACCAGGAGCGGCAGCACCAGCAGACCCCAGAGGAAATCGGGCCAGATGAATCGCACGGCTTTTGGATTCAATGCTAATGTCCCACTCTACCACCGACAGCAATCCAGGGTCAGCTTCCAGCCATGCGCCGCGGTTCGCTCTACAGCAGCCGGTCACGTCCCAGCGAAGACCGCTCCCCGGAAAGCTGGGCGCCTCGGCACCCAGCCGCGCGGGAGCCCAGTCGTGCGGCCTTCCCCAACGGCTCAAACCAACCCGGCGAACGCCTCCACACCAGCAGCCCCCTGGAAGCCCCACGCGTGCAGGGGTTACGAGCCCGCCTCCGGTCGCGCCTCGCACGCTATGGTCAGGCCTCGGCATTTTTTGCCGGCATCGTGCTCGCCCTGGCAATCGTTCTGATCCGCGACGCGCTCGCCCCACCCCAGGTCATGCTGACCCAGGAGGACATCGACGCAGCGGTGCTCCACACACTCGAAACCCGCGACCTGCCATCGCGCGCTGCGCGCGCAGCCGAGGCCGTCCGGCAATCGGTGGTCAGAATTCGGGGCTATGCGGTGGACCCCAGCGAGCCCGAGGCAGGCCTCAAAGAACGGGGGACGGGCACAGGCGTGGTCATCATGGAAGACGGCACGCTGCTCACCAATCTGCATGTGGTGGCCGGCGCCGAAGAGCTTCGTGTCACGTTTTTTGACGGCAGCGAAACCACAGCCACGCTCGCGGGCGCCCAGCCTGATAACGATCTCGCTGTGCTCAAGCCCAAGGAAATTCCCGATGACTTGCCGCCCGCCACGCTAGGCGCGAGCAACCGCCTGGCGCCGGGCGACGAGGTGGTGGCCGTTGGCTTTCCGTTCGGTATTGGCCCATCAGTCAGCGCGGGCGTGGTGTCGGGCCTCAATCGCGAGTTCAAATCCGAAGAGGGCGAGCGTCCGCTGAAAGGCCTCATCCAGTTCGACGCAGCGGCCAATCCCGGTAATTCCGGCGGCCCGCTCGTCACCCTGTCTGGCGAAGTGGTGGGCATCGTCACTGCCATTCTCAACCCCACTTCAGCGCGAACATTCGTCGGCATCGGCTTTGCTGTCACCATAGAAAGTGCCGGCACCGCGATCGGCATTCCCCCGTTCTGAACCTACAGGAAGTCTGTCCCATGCAAGCCCAGGAATCGAACCCCGCCTGGAACCGGCCGGGCACCGCCCCACTGCGAAATGAAGTCGCCGCCCGAATGGAGCAGGTGCTCTATGAGGTCAAACGCGTTGTCGTGGGACAGGATGCCTTCCTCGAGCGCGTGCTGGTGGCCATGCTGGCCCGAGGCCATCTGCTGGTCGAAGGGGTGCCGGGGCTCGCCAAGACGCTCACCGTGAATACGCTCGCGCGCACCCTTCGCGGCACCTTCAAGCGCATCCAGTTTACGCCCGATCTGCTGCCTGCGGATCTGGTTGGAACACGCGTCTTCAACCAGAAAACCAGCGAGTTCTCTACGGCGCTGGGGCCGGTCTTCACCAACCTCCTGCTCGCTGACGAGATCAATCGCGCGCCAGCCAAGGTGCAAAGCGCGCTTCTCGAGGTGATGCAGGAACGCCAAGTCACCATCGCTGGCGAAACCCATCGGTTGCCCAACCCCTTCCTCGTGATGGCCACGCAGAATCCGATCGAAACCGAAGGCACCTACCCGCTGCCCGAGGCTCAGGTCGACCGCTTCATGATGAAGGTGCTGGTGGGCTATCCCACCGAGGAGGAAGAGTTCGTCATCGTCGAGCGCGTCACCGGTCCGGCGATCGATGTTTCGCCGGTGGCCACCACCGAGGAATTGGCCGCGCTGCAGGCCGAATGCCGGCGCGTCTACGTCGATCCGGCTTTGGTGCAGTACGCGGTGAAAATCGTTGCCGCCACCAGGAACCCTGCCGCCTGCGGTCTGCCGGAACTCGCGCGCTACATCGGCTTCGGTGCCAGCCCGCGTGCCACGATCAGCATGATCGAAGGGGCCCGCGCCCTCGCCCTGCTGAGGGGACGCAGCTACGTGCTGCCCGCCGATGTGATCGACCTGGTGGCCGATGTGCTTCGTCACCGCCTGGTGCTGAGCTATGAGGCGCTCTCCGAAAACCTCTCCCCCGACCAACTGATCGGTAAGCTGCTGCGCGCCATTCCTGCGCCCGACACGCCGCTCTCCACCCATGTCAGGCTGGGGGAGTCGGCCTGATCCGGCCGGCTTCGGAACGCACCCTCCCATGTTTGGCTGGTTTCGCAAGCGAGCTGCAGCCCCGGGCCCTGAAGCGACCGCGCCGGGGACAGCAACGGCTTCGAGCGGCCCGGCTCTGCAAACCGTAAGAACCGATCCCGAGCGGCTGCTGAAGAAGCTCGAGTGGACGGTCGTGCGCCGGCTGGACGGCATTCTCCAGGGCGATTACCGCACGCTCTTCAGAGGCACCGGCTTCGATCTGGCCGATCTGCGCGAATACATGCCGCACGACGATGTGCGCCATATCGACTGGAACGTCACAGCGCGGCTTCAGGTTCCGCATGTCCGCGAGCATCAGGAAGACCGCGAGGTGGCGGCGTGGCTGCTGCTTGATCTCTCGGGCTCGGTTGACTTCGGATCCGGGCAGGTTTCCAAGCGCACGCTGGCACTTGAATTCAGCGCCGTCGTGGCCAGATTACTCACCCGGCGCGGCAACCGAATCGGCGCGCTGATCCATGCGGGCAGTCATCATGACAACGCTTTCGTGCAGGCGCGCTCGGGGCGTCGGCACGTGCTCCACCTCATGCGCAGCATTGAAGCGGCACAAACCGGTGGCACGCCGCACGATGCCACTGAACTCGGTGCGGTGCTGTCCGATGCGCTGGCGGTGATCAAGCGGCGGTCGGTGGTGTTTGTCGTCTCAGACTTCATCAGCCTTCCCGGCTGGGATCAGGCCCTGTCGCAACTCGCCCGACGCCACGATGTGGTGGCGGTGCGGCTTTTCGATCCGCTTGAAGTCGAGTTGCCCGACCTCGGGATGATCGCGCTGCGCGACGCCGAAACCGGCGAGTTGCTGTGGGTGGACAGTAGCGACCGCCGCTTTCGCGAGCGCTTCGCCAAGGTTGCGGGCGAACGTGAAACGCAGCTCCGCGAGGCACTGGCCCGCAGCGGCGTCGACTGCCTGGAACTCGCCACCGATGAGCCGCTCGATGAATCGCTGCTCCGCTTCCTGCAGCTGCGAAAGCGCCGCTCACAGCTATCGGCCGGCGCGTTCGGTGCGGCCGCCGCAGCGCGTTCGGCCTCACGGTAACGCGCACCATGATTGATCTGCGCACGCTCAGCTTTCTCTGGCCGATACTTCTATGGCTGCTCGCGATCGTGCCGTTGGCGGCGCTCGCCATGCTGCTGCTCCGTTTCACCCGTTCGCGCGCCCATTCCCGCTACCCTGGCATGGTCCCGCATGCGCTCACGCACTCGGGCGTGTGGGGTTTCCTCGGTCGCTATGGTCCGGGCTTGATCGCACTCATTGGACTCGCGTTGCTGCTCATTGCTGTAGCTCGTCCACGGGCCATGCTGCTCATGCCCACGGCAGTCGAGTCAGTGATCCTGGCCATCGACACGTCGGGCAGCATGCGGGCCGCCGACGTCAAACCCAGCCGTATCGAAGCCGCTCAGGCTGCCGCACGCAGCTTCATTGACGGCATGCCATCGCGGCTTCGGGTCGGTGTGGTCACCATATCCGGCACGGCCGCGGTCACGCAGTCGCCCACCACTGAGCGGGACGATCTCTATCAGGCAATCGATTCACTGCAACTCCAGCGCGGTTCGGCCATCGGCAGCGGCATCCTGGTAAGCCTCGCCGAGCTGCTGCCGGGCGCGGGCATCGACGTACAAAAAATCCTCAACGAGGCCTCGGGCGAAGCGCCTCGCCCGGGCACGAGTGGCACGCCACTGCGGGGCGCTCCCGGACGCGATGGCGCCGGAGCTCCTGGCGCCACGGCATCGGGCGCCCGCTCAGGCACCCAGGAGCCACCCAAAACCAGCCCCCCCGCGGAGCCGGGCTCCAACCGCAGCGCGGCCATCATCCTGCTCACCGACGGCCAGGGCAACACCGGGCCCGACACGCTCAAGATGGCAGAACTCGCAGCGCAGCACGGCGTTCGGATCTTCACCGTAGGGGTGGGCACGCCAGAAGGAATCACGCTCAATGCGCAGGGCATGTCGATGCGGGTGCGGCTCGATGAAGAAGCACTCAAGAAGATCGCCGACATCACGCTGGGTGACTATTTTCGCGCGAACGATGCGCTCGATCTGCGCCGAATCTACAAAGAGCTCAGTTCCCGGCTGACCCTCGAACGCCGTCAGCTCACCGAAGTGACGGCAGTGTTCGCACTCGCAGGCTGTTTGCTGGTGATCGTGGCGGCCGCAGTATCGCTCGCACGCACCGGCAGAATTGCCTGACCTTCCCCGCCGGCGCGCACGTCCTCAGGCACGGTCGAGTTCAATGCCCACTGACAGGCCGGTGCCGTCCGGCCCGGCTTGAAGCGACAGTCGCGCACCTAGCAGCCGCGCGTACTCGCTAACAATGGCAAGCCCCAGCCCCGCACCCTCGCGGAGCATGGGCTCGCGCGAGGTTCGGCGCCAGCGTTGCATCATATCGGCGCGCCGCGCCTCAGGTAAGCCGACACCGTTGTCAATCACCGCCAACGTCACCTTGGCGGCAGCACCAGCGCCTGCCGGCGTCGCTTCAATGCTCACTGTCACCAGTGGCTGCCCCGCATAAGACGCGCCAAACGCATGACGGC
>CAIPNM010000154.1 GCA_903866395.1 uncultured bacterium | reverse complement strand
GCTTCGGGGTTCCAGTACTTCCCGAGCGGTAGCGACCAGGTGAGTCTTGCGCTGAGCTTGGATCAGCCATGGAATCCTGGGATATCCGTGTCTTATGGGCGGGGGAGTTTCTGGTCGGCGGGTATTTCAGCCAGCTACAACGAGCAGGGGGTCGGTCGGGTGACCTCGCCGGCATTCTCCGGAGCACCCGGTGACACGTTGGAGCGGGTCGTGGCTTTATTAGGCACGGGCGCAGCCGATTTGTTTGATATGACCCGCTTCGGAACCAACGCAGCAGGCACAAAGACCAACATCATTGGTGTGTCTGCGGGCGATGAGGTCGTCGGCAACGGTCACACGCGGTTGGTGTTGCCCGGCTACTCGTTGGGCGCAGGGATGCCGAACACCGGATCGTTCTTGACGACGCCGGATTTCACGCGTCGGGTGGTGGTGGATCTGACGACCGGGTCGTTCGAGACCTATTTGACGAACACGTCTAACTCAACAAGTGGCAACTTCAGCTTCAACACCTGGGCGGGTGCGGTGAAGTTCAGCGGCGTACAGGGGCTGTACGGCTCGTCGCAGGACGAGACGATGCTGGGGGATGAGCGGGACAATTTTTTCCGTACGGAAGACGGCAGCGACTATGTTGACGGCCGTGGAGGGATCGACACGCTGGACTACTGGCGGCAGGCCGACCCCGTCACGGTCGACATGGCGGCTGGCACGGCGCAGGGTGGCCCATCGAACGGAGCGGATACGTTCCGTCGGATCGAAATCGTGACCGGGACGGTGCATGCAGACCTATACGACGCAAGCGAGTTTGGAACGGCGCAAGCGGTCAATGTGGGGGACCAGGGCTCGTACAACGCATTCCGGCCGTCGGGCGGAGATGATGTGGTGGTCGGTAACGGCCAGACGCACCTCCTGTACGACGTATCGATGCTGGCGGTTGAGGTGAATCTGACTGAAGGGTACGGTCGGGCGCGTTTGGAGTCCGAGCGGCAAATCACCGATGACCGTGGTATCGGTACTAATAAAATGAGCGGTGTGAACCGCGTGACAGGAACGGTGTTTGGCGACAGCCTAACAGGCGATGGCGCGAACAACATTCTTGAAGGTCGAGCGGGCAATGACACGCTCAACGGAGGAGCGGGTCAGGATGTGGCGGTGTACGCGGGCAAGCGCACCGACTACACGGTGACGGCTGGCGCGGGCGGGCAGTTCACGGTGACGGATAACCGTGCGGCGCAAATTCAGGATCCTGTGAAGGGAACATGGAGCCTGAACGAGGGGGTTGATATCCTCTCTGGCGTCGAGACGTTGCGGTTTGCTGATGGCGAGATCACCGCTTCAGCGGCCGCTTTTCCCTCTCGCAATGGGCACTACTATGGTTTGGGGGCAGCGTCGCCGTCCACATGGGAGCAGGCCAAGCAAACCGCGCAGGGTCTCTTCCATCTTGGTCTTCAAGGCTACATGCTGGTTGTGGACGATGCGGCGGAGAACAGCTTTGTAGCATCCGCTTTCTCCCAAACTCACCCCTCTAGCGAATTTTGGCTGGGAATTAGCGACGCCGCACAGGAGGGGCAGTGGCTTATCCAAACTGGCCCCACCGCAGGCAACCCGGCAACCTACCTTAATTGGCGTCCCAGCGAACCCAACGATCGGTTAGGGGAAGACCTTGCCGAGATGGCCATCACCACAGGAACGTGGGGCGATCGGCGAAGCGAGTTGGCAGGCTACTCTGGCCAACCTCTGCTGTTGGTCGAGTATGGGGGCTTGCCAGCGGCCTATACGATCACATCCTCAGCCACCTCCGTCGACGAAGGTTCATCCGTTTCCTTCACGATTGACACGCAGAACGTTGAGTGGGGCAGCGCACTGTCTTATTCGCTGACCGGAATCAGCCAATCCGATCTGTCGAGGGGTGCGCTATCAGGCACGGTAACGGTCGAGCCCCAAGGTACCGGCGGACGCGTGACGGTTTTAGTCGAGCTTGCCGCTGATCAGCTAGTTGAAGGCGTTGAAACGCTCAGGCTCCTGGTCGGCACCACATCGTCCGCGTCGGTCACGGTGAACGATGTGCGGGTGGCCTCTCCGCCGTCGGGAGCCGATAAAACGATCACGATGACCGAAGACACCGCTTATGTTTTTTCGCTGGCGGACTTCGGTTTCACCGACCCTGATGGAAGCGACACGCTGGGCGCACTTCGGCTTGATTCGCTTCCCGCTTCGGGCGCGGGTGTTCTGAAGGTTGGAACAGTTCCAGCGGTCCAAGGGCAGGTTATTGAGGCGCCACAATTGACCTTGTTGAGGTTTGAGCCTGGCGCTGATGTGAGCGGTTTGTCGGCCGCGACGTTTAGCTTCAGCGTTCGCGACGCTGTACTGTTTGACCCGACGCCCAACAACATTACGATGAGCATCACGGGTGCGAATGATCCACCCGCTGGCTCGCCGCGGATGATGGTATTGGTCGCATCGCCGGCGGTCACACGACCTCTCCAGGCGTCGGATCTCACGAACGTTGCGACCCAATCGTTCAACCCAGCGAATGGTCACGTATACGAGGTTGTTTCTGCGACCCTCACCTGGTCGCAGTCGCTATCGGCCGCTTCGGCGCGTACGCTCGCGGGTGCGAGCGGGCACTTGGTCACGATCGCGGATCAGGCGGAGCGTAGCTTCGTTCATGCCTTGGGACTGTCGCCGGAGGTGTGGGTCGGCCTGTCGGACGCGGATGCTGAGAGCCAGTGGAAATGGGCAGCGGGTCCTGAACAGGGTAACCCCGCCTCTTGGGAGGTGTTTGAAAACGGCGCAAATGCTGATGTCGTGTCGCTTAGCGATTCTGCGATTTTCTATGCACGCGCATCGACCACGGTGCTTCCGAGGTATGTGGTGGAGTACAGCGGTCCAGCGGTCATATCACCCGCCAGCCAGACGGTGACCCAAGCAACTACTTACGCTCACTTTACTGAGGGCATCACGCTTACTGCGGAATCGTCGCAAATCGCCGATCCAGATGGGCTGGGGCCTGTCTCTTTCCGTTGGCAGCGATCAGTGTCAGGTGACTCCGGAGCATCGACGACACCTGCTTTCTCTGATATTCCCGGGGCTTTCGGAGCAACTTACACGCTCAGCAATACTGATGTTGGCAGATCGGTTCGCGTTGTGGCCACGTACGTTGATAAGCAAGGTAACGCCGAGAGCCTGACCTCGTCTCCGTCGCTAACGGTACTGAATCAAAACGATCCACCGTCAGGCTCCGACAAAGTGGTCAGCATGCCGGAGGATGGCACGTACACCTTCGCGGCGGGTGACTTCGGCTTCACAGACCCCGATGGCGGTGACACGCTGGGTGCCGTGCGCATTGAATCATTGCCTTCACCCAGCGCGGGTATGTTGAAGATTGGAGCAACGCCCGCTGTTGCAGGAGCGGAGGTGCCCTTTTCGGCGATCGGAACCCTCTCGTTTGTTCCAGCGGCCAATCTAAACGGCAATGCGATCGCTTCATTCAATTTCAGCGTCCGCGACACGACGGTCTACGATCCGTCTCCCAATACGCTCACATTTACCGTTGACGCGGTCAACGATGCGCCGGTCAACACGGTGCCTGCTTCGCTTGCTGCGAAGGCGGGAAATCCGCTTTCGATTAGCGGTCTGTCCGTGACTGACATTGACGCACAGGCGCAAAACATCAGGGTCACGCTGGCGGTTGATCAAGGCGCGCTGACGGTCCAGGGTCATGCAGCCAGCCTGGTGGTCGCGGGTAATGGGACGCCGACCCTGCAAATGACGGGGACCGTGCCTGACCTGAAGCTTGCTCTCGCCACAGGACTCACCTACCTCTCAACGACACCGGGTTCTGCTTCGCTCACGATGACCACTACGGATTTCGGTCAATTCGGAAGCGGTGGGACGCAATTTGATCTGGATACCGTTCCCATCACAGTGGGTCAGCCGTCAAACAATCGCCCCGCAACGGGCACTGTCACTGTTATGGGTAAGCCTCGTGAAGGTGAGGCTCTTTCGGTCAGCCAGTCGATTTCGGACGCGGACGGCGTTCCGTCGGGAGCATTCAAGTATCAGTGGTTTGCTGGAGATGCTGCCTTGCCGGGTGCGAGTGCGGCGACATTCACCCCGACAGCGGAGCAGGTGGGTAAGCCACTCACGGTAGCAATCCGTTTTACAGACTCTGCTGGTAACTCGGAGTTGGTCTCGAGTGCGCCAAGTTTGGAGGTTGCTCCGAAATTCACGTTGGGCACGAACGTGGAGATGTGGGAGCCAGGAATCTTCAAGGTTTACGGTCGCAGCGGAGAATTGCCGGTTGCGGGATTCATTAAACGCGGAGAGCGCGGTGACGTATTTATCGCCAACGGAAATGCGCAAATCGTCAACCACATCTCGGGCCCCGATGGGAAGTTTTTTGAACTGGCCAGTTCCGAGTCGGGGATACGACTGCGATTCAAAGCTGACTCCAACTTACAAGGGGGGCAGGATCAGCGATCGTTCGAGTATTTCCCTGATGGGCGAGAACGCATCTACTCGGTTGCGGGCGATGACGTATACGTTGCAACGGTCTATTTCGCTGATAAGGGTTGG
>CAIPNM010000153.1 GCA_903866395.1 uncultured bacterium | reverse complement strand
CTCAAGCACATGATCCTTGCGATCTCGGCCTGTCCTACCACCATCAAGGAAGTTCTCGACCACGCCGACCGTATCCGGGCCGGAACCATGCGCATCGATGAAGTGGTCGATGGGCTGATCGATCCGAATGCTCAGGAAGTTGAGTTCGTTGCAGCGGCCCCCGCCGCGCCTGCCGAAGAAGCTGATTTTGAAGACGAAGAGGGGGGCGATGGTGGTGGTGCCAACACCGCCCGGCTCGAGGAGCTCAAGCGCGATGCACTCGCAAAGTTCGAACTGATCAGCTCGGGCTTTGATCGGATGCGGGTTTCTTTTGAGAAAGACGGCTACCAGAGCAAGCCCTACCTCAATGCGCAAAGTGAAATTCAAGACGAGCTGATGACGATCCGCTTCACCGCGAAAATCGTCGAAAAGCTCTGCGACACCCTGCGCAGCCAGGTCGAAGAGGTTCGCAAGCTCGAGCGCTCTATCGCCGAAATCTGCGTTCGTCGGGTAGGCATGCCACGCGAGCATTTCCTCGCTTCGTTTCCGGGTAATGAAACCAATCTGCGCTGGGTCGACTCCGAGCTGAGTAAGGCCTCTGCATGGCAGCAGGTGCTCACGCGCAACGTGCCCGCCATTCAGGATCTGCAGCAGAAACTGATCGACTTGCAGGTGCGGGTGGTTCTGCCATTGGCTGACCTGAAAGACATCAATCGGAAGATGACCACCGGCGAGACGAGCGCTCGGAAGGCCAAGCGCGAAATGACCGAGGCCAATCTGCGGCTGGTCATCTCAATCGCCAAGAAATACACCAATCGCGGTCTACAGTTTCTCGATCTGATTCAGGAAGGCAACATCGGCCTGATGAAGGCCGTTGATAAATTCGAATATCGGCGTGGCTACAAATTCTCCACCTACGCAACCTGGTGGATTCGGCAGGCCATCACGCGTTCAATTGCTGATCAGGCGCGCACCATTCGTATCCCGGTTCACATGATCGAAACGATCAACAAAATGAACCGGATCAGCCGACAGATTCTTCAGGAAACGGGTCAGGAACCCGATCCGGCCACCCTCGCCACGCGGATGGAAATGCCGGAAGACAAGATCCGCAAAATCCTGAAAATCGCGAAAGAGCCGATTTCGATGGAAACGCCGATTGGTGACGATGATGATTCGCACCTTGGTGATTTCATCGAAGACACCACCACCCTTGCGCCAGCCGACGCAGCGCTTCACGGTTCGATGCGCGACGTCGTGAAGGAAGTGCTCGATTCGCTTACCCCTCGCGAAGCCAAGGTGCTTCGTATGCGGTTCGGCATCGAAATGAGCACCGATCACACCCTGGAAGAGGTCGGTAAGCAGTTTGATGTCACGCGCGAGCGTATTCGCCAGATCGAGGCTAAGGCGCTGCGCAAACTGCGTCATCCCACTCGCGCCGACAAGCTGAAAAGCTTTCTTGAAGGTCAGTAAGTCGATCGGTATCAGCCATTCGCCCAGGCGGGGCGCAGCCTCCCGTTTCCGCCCGGGCGTTCGCGGCTGCGCTGTGCTTGCCTGGCGTTTGATGGCGCGGCTTGCTGAGCGGTGATCAGCGGCGGGCATTTCGGTGCAGGCGTTGCCGCCGCTCTGGGCGCGGTGCTGATTTGGGGATTCCAGATTCCCCTTGGCAAACAGGTTCTCGAGCAACTCGACGGCTTTTCGCTGGGCTTGCTGCGCTATGTGATCGCCATGCTCGGCTTTGTCGCGCTTCTGGTCTGGAAAGAGGGATGGGCTGCCGTCTCACCCGTTGGGCATTTCCGTGTTTTGTCGGTGGCGGGAGGGGTCGGTATCGCAGGTTCTGTGATGCTGGTGTTTGCCGGCTTGTCACTCACCCGACCTGAGTCGGCGGCCATTATCGGAGCGCTGCAACCCGCCATTGCCGTACTGGCTCAGTGGCTCCTCGAACGCCGACGTCCCGAACGTTTCACCCTGGCATGCATCGCAGTCGCTTTTTTTGGCGTATTGCTGGTGGTGACGCGCGGCGGGGCGGTATTTGCAACCGATATGGCGATCACGGCCGATGAATTTCTCGGCAATGCGCTGGTGTTTCTGGGCTCGATTGCCTGGGTGACGTATTCAGTGTCGACGCGCTCGATTTCGCATTGGTCGAGCGCGCGAATCTCAGCACTCACCTGCCTGTTCGGTGTGGCGGCTGCCACGCCCGTCTGGTGGGTCGCGCATGCTGCGGGCGCCACCTATTTTCCGGCGAGTCTGGATGGTGCGCTGATCGGCAAAATCGCATTTCTCGCGATATTCGGAGCGCTGGTGGCGATCTTTCTCTGGAACATCAGCCTGCGCCGAATCGGGACACTCAATTCGGTGCTGCTCAGTAACCTCACACCAGTGGTAGCGTTTGCCCTTCTGGCGGTATTGGGAGCTCAGTTCAGCTTGGCTGAATTGGTGGGTGCGGCGCTCGTGGTGCTTGCCCTGGGGGCGAACAATCTGCATCAGCGCCGACTTCGATCCGTGCCTGTGAGCACCCGGTGAGTTCGAGAATCAGCCGCCGGTCTACAATTCGCGTTGCGGGCCTCTAGCTCATGCTTGGTTAGAGCAGCGGACTCATAATCCGTTGGTGCCGGGTTCGACTCCCGGGGGGCCCACCAGAAACCCGAGCGAGGGCTCTTCCCCATTAGCGGGGATGAGCCCTCGACAAGCGGGGGCGACCGCCGCTCAGGCCGGGGTTGAGTTCGGCGTGATGAGGAACTGATCTTTGGTGGCGCCCTGCGCGATTTTTTGCGCGAGCCACACCGGGGGGCGACCGCGGCCGGTCCAGGTGGCGCCGCTGTCCGGATCGCGAAATTTCGGCGCTACGGTTGATTTGGGTTTGGCGGCACCCCGACGACGACCTTTGGTTGCGGTTTTCGCGCGTGGGCCTGCGGCAGCCAGATCCTGAACCGAAACACCCAGCTTTTTCATGTAGGCCTTGACGCGCTCCACCGCACGGACCTTCTTGTTATCGCGGGCGGATTCGAGCGCTTTTGCCTGCGCCTCAAGACGCGCGATCTGCTTCTTAATTGCTTCGTAGCTACGAGCCATGGCTATTTAATCCGGACTGAAAATGACAGAACCGTGAATTTATCAGTTTTATGTTTTTCTATGCAATAACTCGATGAATAGAAAAAATCTCAGATTAAGCGGCCGCCGTTTTTTGTTCGCGATGAATTATTGGTTGTGGCTTTAATGTGTTATTACAAGGCCATGATTTATATGAATATTATGATTCATCAATATTTTGATTTGTTGTTACTAGAACACTATCGGAGCAGTAGTCCGCCTACCGAGTCCCCCCAAGCCTGAATCGGTCCGAGCGGGTTACGGGTGATTAATACCTCTTCGATTTTTGGTTGTCCTCCGAACGCACGATAAATCGCCAGATCATCGAGAAACACGATCACGGCGTTGAATGTCCAGCCTGTCACCAGCACTTCCCTGCGAAAAGAAAGCGAATCAAGCCAGAAATTGCCCTGGCGCTGGCGGGCAATTCGTCGAACGCTGATTGATAACCCGGTGCAGCGTCGGCCGGCGGCGAGGCACGCCTGCAGTCCTGAATCGAGTATTCCCGTTTTCAACACATCAGCCGTGGCAAATTTCTGCAATAACTCGGGCCACGACAATATGGTCACTGCCGGATTCCGATAGGGATCAAATCCATCTGCCAGTAACTCGGCGCGGTGGGTCTGGTAGGGAATGATCTGTTCGATCGATTGTCGGGCCTGGTCGAACTCCTGCCAGGCCATTCGGGTCTCGTCACTTGAGCGCGGCAAAAGCGAACCACAGGCTGGCAGGGCGAGACAAATCAGCAGCGCCATCGAGACGCGGGCGCGCCGGTAACGCGAGAGAGTAATCGCCATTGCCCGATCATGCGATGTTTCGCGCAGTGGATAAGCGTGTGATCAGCGATGCGCTTGCCATCACTCAACCGTGGCGGCGCGCCCGATCATCAGGTAGCCGTTTTGTTTGGCGTCGATCTGGGCGCACAATAGCGGGTTAGTTCAATTTAACCGAGCCCCGAGTCGGGTCCGTTCGGTCAAGCGCAATAGCCCGAGTCACTTGCCTTGGGTGGTTGACCCGGTCGGTTGGTCAGGTCGATGACCTGAGGCGCGGCCAGCAGAGGCGCGATCGATCAGCGAACGACCAGCGAACGATCAGCGCCAATGCGTACCCGAACACCTCCAGGCGAAGGCCACCCTGCGTGAATACCACCCCTTCCGTCGCTCAAGAACCCTCCCCGCCGCTACCTGGCGAGCCCGCGCCGGCTGCCCCATCCGCAGACCTGGCGCCAGCCATCACCTTCCAGTCCTTTGGGTTGGCCGAGCCCATCCTGCGAGCGGTTCATGAATTGGGCTACCGCGAGCCCACGCCGATTCAGGCGCAGGCCATCCCGGTGGTGATGAAGGGTCATGACGTGATGGGGGCTGCACAGACGGGTACCGGTAAGACAGCGGGATTTGCGCTTCCTATCCTTCAGCTTCTGTTGCAGCATGCCAACGCGAGCGCCTCGCCCGCGCGTCATCCGGTACGGGCGCTGATTCTTGCTCCGACTCGCGAACTCGCCGACCAAATTTATGTGAACGTTCGCGAATACGCGCGCCACAGCCACTTGCGCAGTGCGGTGGTATTCGGCGGCGTAGACATCGCGCCGCAGATCGCAGCGCTACGCCAGGGGTGCGAGGTGCTGATCGCCACGCCGGGGCGGCTGCTCGACCACCTGGGCCAGCGCACGGTCAGCCTTGCGCAGGCTGAAATCCTGGTGCTTGATGAGGCGGATCGAATGCTGGACATGGGCTTTCTGCCCGATATCCAGCGGATCATCAATGCATTGCCGACCAAGCGGCAGAACCTCATGTTCTCGGCAACGTTCTCCGAGGATATCCGTAAGCTCGCCGGCAGTTTTCTGAAGCATCCGATTTCGATCGAAGTGGCGCGCCGCAATGCGGCTGCTGACACCGTTGAGCAGGTGGTCTATCGGGTGGCCGACACAGAGTCCAAGCGCGCGGCTGTGGCACAACTCGTGCGCGATCGTGGCATCAGCCAGGTCATTGTGTTCACCAACACCAAGATCGGCGCCAGCCGACTGGCGCGTCAGCTCGAGCGCGACGGGCTGAACGCCAGCGCCATCCACGGCGACAAGTCGCAGCAGGAGCGACTCGCCACGTTGGAAGGCTTTAAAAAGGGCGAGGTGAGCGTGCTCGTGGCAACCGATGTGGCTGCGCGCGGGCTCGATATCGCCGAACTGCCCGCGGTCATCAACTATGACCTGCCCTACAGCCCCGAAGACTATGTGCACCGAATCGGTCGCACGGGTCGCGCAGGCGCAAGCGGGCTCGCGTTGTCGCTCATGACGGGCGATGACGAACGGCTGCATCAAGACATCGAGAAGCTCCTCAAGCGCAAGCTCGAGGTGCGCACGCTCACCGTTGAACGGCCGGTCTCTGATGACACCGAGCGCAGCGGACGTCAACGGGACTCTGATGACCGTCCTCCCCGTCGCGGCCGCGACGAACGCGTGACGCGGTCCCCCGATCGCCGGGCATCAACGGCCTCTGCGGTCAACGTTGATCCTTTCTTTCTCAAGCCCTATGAGCCTGCTGCGCCCGCCGCTGGAGCGGCGGAGCAACCGCCGGCGGCACCTGCTCGAACCGCGGGTCGACCTGCGCGACGGGTTGCTGTGCTCCTGGGGGGGGAACCCCTCAAGCGCTAACTGGTGGGCATGCCACCTGGTGATGCCGCTGGGAAAGAGGCCGACTGCAGGTAGGCGCTCGTTGCCCAGCGCTCGGTGGCGCGGTCCCAGAATGTGGTCAACGAATCGGTTTCAACCGGCTCGAGCCCAAGGTGCCTCAGGGCGTCGTTGAGCGCCCGAACAGGTTGAGAGAGGTCAATAGGCGCTGCGCCGGTCTGCTTGGAAAGCTTCTGACCGTTGGCGGCAAGGACCACCGGGATATGCAGGTAGCGGGGCCTAGGCAATCCCAGAAGCTGCTGCAGGTGGATTTGGCGTGACGTTGACCCCTCCAGATCACAACCGCGCACGATGTCAGTGACTGACTGAAAGCCGTCGTCCACCACCACTGCCAGTTGATAGGCCCAGATGCCATCGGCCCGGTAGACGACGAAATCTCCGACGCTCGACTGAAGATCGTCCCGATGCGTGCGACCGCTACGGTCATGCCAGAGGATCGGGGTGACCGGAACACGAACCCGCCAGGAGCGAGCGCTTCGTCCGTTGGGCAGCCCATGACGACAGGTGCCGGGATAGATCAGCTCGCGCCCCGGTGGCTCATCGCCCGCATGCGCCGACCGTTTGGCGGCCGCGCCCCGGTCGGCGGTACCCTCGGTTCCCCAGTTCAGGCGCGAATCGGCAAGTTCAGCGCGCGTGCACCCGCATGGGTAGACCTGCCCGGCCGCTCGGAGTCGATCGAGCGCTGCCGCGTAGCGGGCGCGCCCCGCGCTTTGAAAGCTGGGCTCGCCATGGGGCTCCATGCCCAGGCGGGTGAGAACCGCGACGATGGCTTCGGTGGCGCCCTTCTGAACGCGAGGGGTGTCAACATCTTCAATGCGCAGCAGCCAACGACCCTGGTGCGCGCGGGCATCGAGGTAACTGGCGAGTGCCGCAACCAACGAGCCTGCGTGAAGTGGACCCGTGGGCGAAGGCGCGAACCGACCGATGTAGCCGGCGGCCGCTATCGGTTGGGGGGCTGTCGATGGACTGAGCGGGGTCATGCGTCGGGGGTCCGGTAAATCAGCGTTCGCATCATCGGCTTCTTTCCGATCAAGATCCGCTGGTCTTTACACTGATGCAATCTTTAACCCTCGCATTCCGGAACGAACACGTTCCGGACTCATGAACGGTGCGCTCCTATGTTCACGATCCGACGTTCCAACGAGCGTGGCCAGGCCGACCTGGGCTGGCTGAAATCGCGGCACAGCTTCTCTTTTGCTTCGTACCAAGACCCCGCGCACATGAATTTTGGTCCACTGCGGGTGATCAATGAAGATTGGATCGCGCCTGGGACGGGCTTTGGCATGCATGGTCACCGTGACATGGAGATCATCACCTACGTGCTGGAGGGCGCAATCACGCATCGTGACAGCATGGGCAATTCGTCTGTGATCCGGGCTGGCAGCATCCAGAAAATGAGCGCTGGAACGGGTGTGATGCACTCTGAACACAATCGCGAGCCCGCCATCACCACCCACATGCTGCAGATCTGGATCACGCCGAATCGTTTGGCCGTCGAGCCTGGCTACCAGGAGCGTCTGATCGACGATACGTCGCGCCGCGGTCAACTCGCGCTCATCGCTTCGGGCAACACGGAAGATGGAGCGGTGCATATTTGCCAGGACGTGCGTCTGTGGGCCGGGCGCTTCAATGATGCCGAGCAGGAGCGGCGTATGCTCGATGCTAGCCGTCGGGTTTATGTGCATGTGGCTCGAGGCGCGCTTCATGTCAATGGCAGGCCGCTTGTGGCGGGTGATGCGGCGATGCTGGTTGACGAACCCGAACTGACGCTCGAATCGGGCAATGCGGCCGAAGTGCTGGTTTTCGATCTGCCCTGACCCAGGAACCAGCCATCATGTCGCTTATCGTCATTGCCTACCACTCCGGCTACGGCCACACGCGCCGGGTTGCGCAGGCGCTCCGGGAGGGCGCCGCATCGGTCACCGGAACTCGCGCCGAATGGCTCGATGTAAGCACTGTCGACGATCACGGCTGGGAGTTGCTGGCTGAAGCCGACGCGATTGTCTTTGGCGCGCCCACCTACATGGGCGGGCCCTCGGGCGTCTTCAAGACCTTCGCTGACGCGACTTCCCGGGCATGGTTCTCTCAAGCCTGGAAGGACAAGCTGGCGGGCGGCTTTACGTGCTCGCTTGCCATGAGCGGCGACAAATACTCCACGCTGATGTATTTCGTCACACTTGCGATGCAACACGGCATGGTCTGGGTGGGTAACGCCATGATGCCCTCTGCGACAGCGGGTGCGCCTGAGCAGATGAACCGAATTGGTTCGACGATTGGCGTCATGGCGCAGGCGGACAACCTGCCACCCGAGCAGAGCCCGCCCCAGGGCGATCTGGATACGGCACGTGCCTACGGTGAGCGAATCGCAATGTTTGCGCGTGCGCGCGTGCGCTAAGCCCGCGCGAAGTCAGCGGCGGCCGTTACGGTTGGTTGTACGCGAACCGCGCGAGGCAACGATTAGCGCGGCGAACTGCGCGTGGCCAGGGTATTGACCACCAGTGCGGCAAGCACCACCACGCCGCCCTGCAACGTGGCGGCGGGTGTGGCCTCACCCACGAACAGCCAGGCCCAGAGCGGGCCCAGAACCACTTCTAGGAGTGCGATCAACGCCACTTCATGGGGCGCCAACCAGGCGAGCGCACGCACCATCAGCCAGCATGGCAGCGCCAGTTGAAACGCGCCAAGGAAGGCAAGAATGAGGAGGTCGCGTCCACCGGTAGTGAGCGGCCAGGCGAGCGGCAGCATGGCCGCGCATGAGATCAGGGCACCCAGCAGAACCGCCGGTGCGAGATCGAGCTCGGCGTGCACCCGTCTGAGGGTGACCAGGTTGATGGCGGACGCAAGCGGCACACCCAGCGCGATGAGAATGCCTGTGAGCCCCTCGGCTGAGATCGCCTCGTGCACCATCCACCAAATGCCAGCGCCGGCTGCGATGATCGCTGCCCAGGTGATGCGGCGGATGGTCTGGCCGAGAACGATGCGGGCAAGCAGCGCCGCGAGGAGCGGCGCCAACCCGATCACCAGAAGCGTGTTGGCGACGCTGGTCCGCGTGAGCGCGATCATGAAGCAGGTGAACATCACCGCCCACATCAGCCCGGAGAACAGGCCGGTCCAACCCATTCTGAGCACCGTCCCAACCGGCCGGCCGCGTTCCTGAATGGATAGGATCGCCAGCATGGCGAGGGCGCAGAACAGGCTGCGCCAGAAGCTCAGTTCGAACCCGCGGGCGTTTTCCAACATGCGAGTGAGCGCCCCGGCGCTGCTCCAGAGCACGGCGCAACCCACCATCAGCCACGCGGCGCCACGGGGTGAGGCGGGGAAACTCACTTGATTTTTCCGGACCGAAGTGGGGAAACCGCGGGGCGGTTGCTGGAACGTGAGCGCATGCTTTCTCTAGACCCATTGAAAATTAATGAGGTTGCAGCCGCGACCCGGCATGCGAATCGAATGGATGTTGCCACACCGTTGGTCGGCCAGGCGGGTAGAATTTTAGCGATGAGCGCCCCCCGTTTCGTCCACCTGCGCGTCCACACCGAATATTCCATCGGCGACTCGATCGTTCGTATCGACGCGCTGGTGGAGGCTGCGCAGGCCGATCAGCAGCCGGCGCTTGCCATGACCGATCTCGCCAACCTGTTCGGCTGGGTGAAGTTCTACAAGGCTGCGCGTGCCGCCGGGATCAAGCCGATCTGCGGGGTCGATGCCTGGATCACCAACGAAACCGAGCGCGACCGGCCCTACCGAATGCTGCTGCTCGCGCGCAACGCCGCCGGGTATCTGCGCCTGTGCGCTCTGCTGAGTCGCGCCTGGCTGGAGAACGAATACCGTGGTCGGGGCGAAATCCGGGCCGAGTGGTTTGACGAGCCGGCCGCTGATGGGGGCCGCGCGGGCGAAGGCCTGATTGCACTGTCGGGTGCGCATCACGGCGAGGTTGGGCAGGCACTCCTCACCGGCAGTCTCGCGCAGGCCACCCCGGCAGCACTGCGCTGGGCGCAGCGTTTCCCTGGCGCGTTCTATCTCGAGGTACAGCGCACCGAGCAGCCCGAGTCGGCCACGCAAACGATTGCTGCTGCGCGCCTGGCCGCCCGGCTTGATCTACCCCTGGTTGCCACGCAGCCGGTCCAGTATCTCCTCACCGATGACTTCCGCGCGCATGAGGCGCGGGTCTGTATCGCCGAGGGTGAGATCCTCGCCAATCCGCGGCGGTCGCGGCGCTTTGACGGGGCCATGCACTTCCGGTCGCAGCAGGAAATGGCCGAGCTGTTCGCAGATCTCCCCTCCGCTTTGCAAAACAGTGTTGAAATTGCCCGGCGCTGTAGCGTGCCCATGACCTTGGGCAAGCCTCGCCTGCCGCTCTATCCGGTACCCGACGGGGTCACGCTCGACCAGCACATGCGCGACCTGTCGCTCGAGGGCCTGCAGCGTCGCCTCGGGCCCGATGTCGCGGCCGACCGATGGGAGTCGTATCGCCGCCGGCTCGATTACGAGTGCGACACCATCGAGAAGATGGGCTTCTCGGGTTATTTCCTGATCGTGGCCGACTTCATCAATTGGGCAAAGCGGAACAATGTTCCTGTGGGCCCGGGGCGAGGATCGGGGGCGGGCTCCATCGTGGCCTGGGCACTCGGCATTACCGATCTCGACCCCATTCCGTACGCGCTGCTGTTCGAACGGTTCCTGAACCCCGAGCGCGTGTCGATGCCCGACTTCGATATCGACTTCTGCCAGGACAAGCGCCAGCTCGTGATCGAGTACGTGCGCAACAAATACGGCGAGCATGCGGTCTCGCAGATCGCCACCTTCGGCACGATGGCCTCCAAGGCCGTCATCCGCGATGTCGGCCGCGTGCTCGACATGAGCTACACCTTCTGCGATCAGCTCTCCAAGCTGGTGCCAGTAGTGCAGAACAAGCCGCTGTCGCTTGCCAAGGCGCGTGAGGCCGAACCCGCGCTCGCCGAGCGCGAGCGTAACGAAGACGAAGTTCGTGAGCTGCTTGCGCTCGCCGGGCGGCTTGAAGACCTCACGCGCAATGTCGGTATGCATGCGGGCGGCGTTCTCATCGCGCCTGGCCGGCTGACTGATTTCTGTCCGCTCTACAAACAGCCGGGCGCCGAGGGCGGCGTCGTGAGCCAGTTCGACAAGGACGATGTCGAGGCGGTGGGTCTGGTGAAGTTCGACTTCCTCGGACTTCGCAACCTCACCATCATTCGCATGGCCGAGGAGTTCATCAACGCGCGGCATCCGGGTCTGGGGCTAGATCTGGCCACGCTCAAGTTCGATGACCCAGCCGCCTACAAAGTGCTGCGCGAGGCCAACACGACCGCCGTGTTCCAGCTGGAAAGCGACGGCATGAAGAAGCTTCTGAAAAAGCTTCAGCCCGACCGGTTCGAGGACATCATCGCGGTGCTTGCGCTCTATCGTCCGGGGCCGCTCAACTCCGGCATGGTCGATGACTTCATTCTGCGCAAGAAGGGTCAGCAGTCGATCGATTATTTTCACCCCGACCTCAAAGCCTGCCTCGAGCCCACCTATGGTGTGATCGTGTATCAGGAGCAGGTAATGCAGATCTCGCAGATTATCGGTGGCTACACGCTCGGTGGCGCCGATCTGCTGAGGCGCGCCATGGGCAAGAAGAAGCCCGAAGAAATGGCTCAGCACCGTGGCCTCTTCGTGGAAGGCGCAGAGAAGAAAGGCTATTCGGTTGATCTGGCTAACAAGCTCTTCGACCTGATGGCGATGTTCGCCGAATACGGGTTCAATAAATCGCATACCGCCGCTTATGCGGTCGTCACCTATCAGACCGCGTGGCTGAAAGCGCAGTACCCTGCCGAGTTCATGGCGGCCACGCTTTCGTCCGATATGGATGACACGGACAAGGTGCAGCTGTTTGTGGCCGATGCAGCTCACATTGGCGTCCGGGTACTCCCGCCTGACATCAATCTGTCGGCCTACCGGTTCGAGCCGGTCGGCGATCGCGAGATTCGCTATGGCCTGGGCGCGGTGAAGGGCACAGGTCATAACGCTGTTGAAGTGATCGTAGCGGCCCGGGCTGAGGGGCCGTTTCGCGATCTGTTCGATTTTTGCGCCCGGGTCGACCGGCGTCTCGTCAACCGTCGCACTGTCGAAGCGCTGGTGCGGGCAGGGGCTTTTGACAGCCTGGACCCTGACCGGGCCAAGTTACTCGCTAATACACCGCGCGCCATGGACGCGGCCGACGCTGCGGGAGCCGCGGTCGATCAGGCGAGTCTTTTTGGCGAATCCACAGGCTCCAGCGCACTCGTCACCGATTGGCTGCCGGTCGCCCCGTGGTCGGAGCGTCAGCGGCTACAGGAAGAAAAGCTCGCGCTGGGTTTCTTTCTTACCGGGCACCCGTTTACCGCACATGAACATGAGATCCGGCGCTTCGTGCGAATGCGGCTTGCTGATCTTCAACCCGCACCTCAGCCAATCTGGATGGCGGGTGTGGTGGCGGCGCAGCGCACGCAGATGACGCGGCGCGGCAAGATGCTGTTCGTCACACTGGACGACGGCTCGGCCCGGGTTGATGTATCGGTCTTCAATGAACTCTATGACGCCAATCGCCGAATTGTTCGCGAAGATGAACTGCTGGTGGTGCTCGGCAAGGTGAGTCGCGATGACTACACCGGCGGGCAGCGCGTGGTTGCCGAGCGGCTGCTCGATCTGGCGGGAGCGCGCCGCGAGTTTGGCAAACGCCTTCGGATCCGCCTGAATGGCAACGCCGATGGCGCGGCGCTCCGTAGCGTGATTACACCGTTTGCTGCAGGCGATCCGTCGGCAACGGGTGATGCGCCTGCGCTGCCAGTGGTCATCGACTACACCAGCGCAGTGGCGCAGTGTGCCATTGAGCTTGGCGCGCCCTGGCGAGTGCGTCCCGAGGAGAGTCTGCTTGCAGCCATCGGTGAGCGTCTGAAGCCGATCGCGGTTGATGTCGAGTACTGAGCGGCGGACTTCCGACTTGCGCGATTCCCTTCGTATCTGGCTACGCCTTCTCGGCTGGGTGCGTCCGTTCTGGCGTGGCTTTGCGGTAGCGCTTGTCGCCATGGTGGTCGCTGCTGCCACCGAGCCACTGTTTCCGGCGTTGATGAAGCCATTACTGGATCGCGGCTTTGTCGCGCGGAGCGATTTCCCATTCTGGTGGGTGCCGGCGGCCATCATCGGAATTTTTGTCGTGCGTGGGTGCGCTACGTTCTGTGCGCAGTACGCGATGGCTTGGGTATCGGCGGGTGTGCTTGCCGCAGTGCGCCGGCAGATGTTTGCGCACACCCTCCGCCTGCCAGCGCGCGACTTCGAACGCGAGGCCTCGGGGCTTCTGATTTCGCGCATTGTGTTTGAGGTCAACAGTTTTACCGACGCGGCTACCCACGCAGTCACGGTGCTGGTGCGAGACACGCTGGTGATCATCGGGCTGCTCAGCTGGCTGCTGTATCTCAATTGGCAACTTACCCTGGTGGTGATGGGCATGGTGCCGCCGCTTGCCTTGATCCTCACCCAGTTCAGCCGTCGGATGCGCGGGCTTAGCCGACGCAATCTCGAGCAGATGGGCGAGCTCACGCGCACTGTCGAAAGCGCCGTGCAGGGCTACAAGGTCATCAAGGTGTTCGATGCGCATGAACGCGAGGCGGCGCGGTTTGCCGACACCGTGGCGCGGTTGCGGCGAGTGGCGATCCGGATCATCAGTTCAACCGCCGCCACCACGCCGGTTACACAACTGTGTGCGGCGATCGCGGTGGCCGTGGTGGTGAGTATTGCGCTCCTTCAGGCGGAAACAGACAGCGAGACTGTCGGTGGCTTTGTGTCGTTCATCACCGCCATGCTGATGCTGCTCGCGCCGCTCAAGCACCTCGCCGACATCAACGCGGTGATTCAGCGGGGGCTTGCTTCGGCCGAGAAAGTGTTCGAGCTTCTCGATCGGCCTGCGGAAGCGGACAGCGGATCGCAGGTGCTTGGACGCGCGCGGGGGGCGGTCAGTTTCAGGGCCGTGACGGTACGACACCCCGGTGCCAGTCAGCCAGCGCTGCGCGAATTGCAGCTTGATATTCAGCCCGGCGAAATGCTCGCGCTGGTCGGGCCCTCGGGCGGCGGGAAAACCACGCTTCTCAATCTGCTGCCGCGCTTCATTGAGTCCGAGGCCGGCGAGGTGCTGATCGATGGCGTGCCGATCGACTCGCTTACGCTCGCCAGTCTGCGCAGTCAGCTTGCGCTGGTGTCGCAGGAGACCGTGCTGTTTAACGGCAGCATCCGCGCCAATCTTGCGATTGCGGTGCCGCACACACCGGATGACGCCCGGCTCTGGCATGCGCTCGAGGTGGCGGCGCTCGATGAATTCGTTCGCGCGCTGCCTGCTGGGCTCGATGCCGAGATCGGTGAGCGCGGCACGCAACTGTCGGGCGGTCAGCGCCAGCGACTTGCGATCGCGCGCGCAGTGCTGAAAGACGCGCCAATTTTGCTGCTCGATGAGGCCACTTCTGCGCTCGACTCCGAAACCGAGCGGGCGGTTCAGAGTGCGCTGGAGCGGGTGATGGCCGGTCGCACCACGCTGGTGGTTGCGCATCGGCTTTCAACCATCGAACGTGCCAGTCGCATCGCTGTGCTCGAAGCCGGGCGGCTGGTTGAGCTCGGCTCGCATGCCGAACTGCTGCGCGCGGGCGGACTCTATGCGCGCCTCCACCAGATCCAGCAACGCGCACCCGATGCGCAGGAGCCTTCACGATGAACTTGCCTGCTGCCACCGACCGCTTTCCGATTGCCGAACTCGATCAGCTGCCTGCCGATATTCGCGACAAGATCGTTGCGGTGCAGGAAAAGAGCGGATTCGTTCCCAATGTGTTTCTGAAGCTTGCGCGTCGGCCCGATGAATTCCGGGCGTTTTTTGCCTATCACGATGCACTGATGCTGCGTGAGAACGGCTTGTCGAAGGGCGAGAAGGAAATGATCGTGGTGGCCACCAGCGCTGCCAACGATTGCCTCTATTGCGTAGTGGCGCATGGCGCCATCCTGCGCATCTACGAAAAAAATCCGCTGATTGCTGATCAACTCGCGACCAACTATCGCAAGGCCGCCATTACCGTGCGCCAGCGCGTCATGCTCGACTTCGCACTCAAGGTGGCCACCCGCTCGGCGGAAATTGGCGAGGCCGACTTTCAGGCGCTTCACGCCCAGGGGTTCTCCGATGAAGATGCCTGGGACATTGGTGCGATCGCTGCGTTTTTCGCCTTATCGAACCGCATGGCGAACCTGGTCTCGATGATGCCGAACCCGGAGTTCCATTTGCTTGGACGACTGCCGCGCGAAAAAAAATAGCAGCTGGGAGCAGGCGGGCTGGCCCTACGGTCAGGCCCAGGCTGTCAGGCGAGCGTGGGCCTAGAGCAGCACGATGTCGTAGTGCTCCTGCGCATAGCTGGTTTCCACCATCAGCGAGATCTGGCGACCGATTGCATCGCAAAGCGAAGCAAGCGACTGAGCCTCTTCCTCAAGAAACAGATCAACCACCGATTGCGCGGCAACCAGCCGGAATTCGCGCGGATTGAATTGCCCGGCCTCGCGCTGAATCTCGCGCAGAATTTCATAGCACACGGTGCGCGCCGTCTTGATCTGCCCAGTGCCCGAGCAGGTCGGACAAGGCTCGCACAGCACACGCGCGAGCGACTCGCGCGTGCGCTTGCGGGTGATTTCGACCAGCCCCAGCGAGGTGAAGCCGTTGATTCCGATTCGGGTGTGGTCGCGCTGCGCGGCTTTGCGAAGCTCGGCAAGCACTGCGTCGCGATGCGCGCTGTCTCGCATGTCGATCAGGTCAACCACAATGATGCCGCCCAGATTTCGCAGGCGGAGCTGTCGCGCGATGGCATGGGCAGCTTCCAGGTTGGTGCGAAATACCGTGTCTTCGAAATTGCGGCCGCCCACAAAGCTGCCGGTGTTCACATCGATGGTCGTCATGGCCTCGGTCTGATCGATGATCAGGTAGCCGCCAGACTTCAGATCCACGCGACGGGAGAGTGCACGCTCGATTTCCTGTTCGACGCCGTGAAGTTCGAACACCGGCCGCTCGGAGGCGTGAAGCCTCAGCCTGCGGGTCATCGCAGGCATCCACGCGGAAGCAAATTCCTGCATCTGGGCGAGCGCTTCGCTGGAATCAACGATCACGGCACTGGTCGTCTCACCGGCAAGATCACGCAGCACCCGTTGGGTGAGCGCGAGCTCCTGGTAGATGAGCGAGGGGGCGGTGCGCGTGCGGGATCCGTCCAGAATCTGCTGCCAGCGGCGCCTGAGATAGGCAATGTCGGCGGCGAGTTCGTCGCTACTCGCATCCTCGGCGAGCGTACGCACGATGAAGCCGCCTTTTTCGTCGGCGGGCACCAGCGCCTGCATCCGGCTGCGAAGCGCCTCACGTCCCTGTTCATCGCCAATGCGCTGTGAAACACCAATGTGCGGCTCATGCGGCAGATAGACCAGCAGCCGACCAGCGATGCTCACCTGGGTGGACAGGCGGGCGCCCTTGGTGCCAAGTGGGTCCTTGATGACCTGAACCAGAAGGGGTTGCCCCTCAAACAGCAGCTTCTCAATGGGCTGCTGGGCGCCGGTGGGCGCGTGGGAGTGACGCGACTGCCAGAGGTCGGCCACATGAAGGAATGCGGCGCGTTCCAGGCCGATATCGATGAAGGCTGACTGCATGCCCGGGAGCACGCGCGAGACGCGGCCAAGGTAAAGATTACCAACCAGTCCGCGCGATACCGCCCGCTCGATCAGAAGTTCCTGCACCACCCCCTGCTGCACGATGGCTACGCGCGTTTCGTGCGCGCGATGATTGACGAGAATTTCTTCGGTCATGGTGCGGCGCGACCTGCGTGGCCCAGCAGCCGTGCGGTTTCATAAAGCGGAAGTCCCATGATCGAACTGTAGCTGCCTTCAATTCGCCGAACATGGCGCGCGATCGCACCCTGAATGCCATAGGCGCCCGCCTTGTCCATGGGCTCACCGGTTGCGACATAGGCCTCAAGCTCGGCCTTGGGAATGCGAGCAAAGGTGACCCGCGAAACATTGACCATGGAGTCGGTACGCGTGCTGCCGCGCGCGACGGCGACCGCTGTGATCACCCGGTGCGTGCGTCCCGCCAGGCGCGTGAGCATGTCGAGTGCCTCGGCCGCATGCGCGGGCTTGCCGAGGATCGTGCCGCCGATGGCGACCGTGGTGTCGGCCACCAGGATCGGGGCAGCCGGCAGCGCGAGCCGCGTGAGCCGCTCGCGCGCGGCCGTAGCCTTGGCGAGTGTCACGCGCAGCACGTATTTGCCAGGATCTTCGCCCGGGCGCACGCGCTCAAGCGCCTCGGCGTCTTCGTCGGCACCCGGTGCCAGCAGCCGGAAGGACACGCCGATCTGCTCCAGCAGCTGCTGCCGGCGCGGACTGCGTGAGGCAAGGTAGATGAAGGGGAACTCGGGAAGCGGCATCAGGTCAGTCGCGGTGATAGGGATGTCCGGTGAGAATAGACCAGGCGCGAAAGAGCTGCTCGGCAAGCACCACGCGCACTAGAGGGTGGGGCAGGGTGAGGCTGGAGAGCCGCACCAGCTCATCGGCTTCGTCACGAAGCGCAGGATCAATGCCATCAGGGCCGCCGATGACCAGCGCAACCGGTGCTCCGCGATCACGCCACGCGCCCACGCGCTGCGCGAACTGCCGTGTGGTCTGATCGCGGCCGCGCTCATCCAGTACGACCCGCCAGGCGCCCGGCATGATGGCTGAGCGGATCCGCTCGGCTTCGCGCTGCATCCAGACCGCGGGCGAGCCGCTCGCACTGCGGGGCTCGGCGCGTACCTCACGCCATTCAAGCGCAAGCTCGGCGGGCAGCCGGGCGCTGTAATCGGAAGCGGCGGTGTCGACCCAGGCCGGCATCTTGGTGCCGACCGCGATCACCCGGATGCGCACAGCTCAGGTGCTGCCGGTGCGCTTGCCGGCTCGGGGCGTAGCGGAACGCGCTGCGCGGGGGCTGGGCGCTGAGCGTGCTGCGGCAGGTTTTGTGCGGGTTGCAGGTTTTGCGGGTGCGGCAGCGGCGCTGGCACGAGGGCTACGTGGCGAGGCGCTGGCCGGCGCGGCGGATGAGGGGGCGGCTCGCTTGGAAGCGCTTGCGCGCGTCGCCGGTGATGAGGCAGTTCGCTCTCCGCCCGCAGTCAACGCGGCCTGGGTTGGCTTGGGTTTCTTCGTGTCCGAAGCGGTAGCGCCCCGCTTTGCGCCGGTGGCAGCGCCTCGCTTGGCCGGTTGGGCCGTGCCAACCGTTGGTGCGGCACCCGCCGATGAGGAGGGTCGCTTCTGTTGCCCGGTGCGAGGCGCCGCGGTTTTCTTCACCGGCCCAACCTTGAGGCTGACTGGCTTCGCGCCCCACAGCTCTTCGAGCCGGTAGTAGGCCCGGATCGCGGGCTGCATGATGTGCACTACCGCATCACCCAGATCGACCAGTACCCACTCGCCGCTTTCCTCGCCTTCGACCGACACCACCTGGCCGCCCGCCGCCTTCACCTTGTCGCGAACATGCGCTGCGAGCGCGCGTGTCTGTCGGTTCGATGAGGCGGTGGCCACGATCACGCGATCGAAGAGCTCCGTCTGTCCGATGGTGTTGAAGACCTGGATATCCTGGGCCTTGATGTCATCGAGTGCGTCGACGATAACCCGCTGCAGCTTTCGCAAATCCATGAGCAGTGCCTGTGTCAGGGCTGGCCGCGCGCCGGGCGGTACAGCTGGTGGTGGTCAATATAGTTGAGAATGCCTGCGGGGAGCACCGCGGCCGGCCGCTCGCCAGCCAGCAGCTGTTCGCGCAGACGCGTGGCCGATACTGGCACAAAAGGCATGCCGAAGAACACGATGGCACCGCTTGGCGCCTCGGGTAAGGTGTCGCGCCCGTGTTCGGCGACCAGCGATTCGACCGACTCCGGTAGCCGAGCTAGGCTGATCTGCTCTCGTCGGGTGACTGCGATGTGCGCCAGCGTGAGCAGTTCTTGGTAGCGTCGCCAGGTGGCTAGATTGCGCAGCTGATCGCTGCCCAGCAGCAGAACCAGCACCGCGTCTCGCCCTAGCTCGTTTCTCAGTTCGCTCAGCGTATCGACCGTGTAGGTGTTGCCGCCGCGGCGTACCTCGCGGTCATCGAGAACGAAGCCGCGATGACCGGCGATCGCGCGCCGCACCATTTCCAGCCGGTGCTGCGAGTCGGTGCTGGTCTCGCCTTTCTGCCAGGAAATAGCGGTGGGTAGGAAGCGGATCTCATCAAAGCCATAGGCCGCCTGCGCCGCACGGGCGAGCGCCACGTGGCCGACATGGATCGGATCGAAGGTGCCGCCCAGCAGCCCGATCCGAGTGGGGCGGGCGTTCATGCCCAATCGCGCGGCTTTAGAAAATCGTACAGCTTTGACTCGGGGGTACCGGGTTCGGGATGCCAGTTGTAGCGCCAGCGTACGACCGGCGGCATGGAGCAGAGGATCGACTCGGTGCGACCGCCCGATTGCAGACCGAAGAGCGTACCGCGATCGAAGACCAGATTGAATTCCACGTAGCGGCCACGTCGGTAGGCTTGAAAGTCGCGCTCGCGTTCGCCCCACGCGAGGTGCTTGCGTCGCTCGACGATGGGGACATAGGCGTCGGTGAACGCGTTGCCCACGCTTTGCATCAGGGCGAACGATCGCTCGAACCCGGGCTCACTCAGATCATCAAAAAAGATGCCGCCTACGCCCCGTGCCTCGTTGCGGTGTTTGAGGAAGAAATAGTCATCGCACCATTTCTTGTAACGGGCATGGGTGTCGTCGCCAAATGCCGCGAGGCTCGCCTTACAGACCTGGTGAAAATGGCGTGCGTCTTCCTCGAAAGGGTAGTAGGGCGTGAGATCCATGCCGCCGCCGAACCACCAGATGGGCTCGGATTGCCCAGGTGCGTTAGTGGCAAACGCGATGAAAAAACGGACGTTGAGATGAACCGTGGGTACGTAGGGGTTGCGCGGGTGGATGACCAGCGAGACGCCCATTGCCTCGAACGGGCGGCCGGCGATCTGTTGGCGGTGCGCGCTGGCCGATGCCGGCAGCCGGTCGCCCCGCACATGCGAAAACAGCACGCCACCCCGCTCGAGGACCTGGCCTTCCTCGATCACCCGGGTGATACCGCCACCGCCCTCTGGACGCTGCCAGGCGTCGGTTTCAAACCGGTTGCCGTCGCAGCCCTCGAGCGCGGTGACGATCCGGGTCTGTAGACCCGTGAGGTAGGTGCGCACCGCATCGATGTCGGGAGTCTGCGCGGCAGGGGCGTTGGCAGTCATGGGATGCGCCTCGAAGGAAGACGATGCGGAACTGGCATGCGGATCGATGGCCGATCAGCCGCGTGCCGAGCGGCCGATTGCGCGGTGGCCGATGTCACGGCGCAGCTGCATGCCGTTGAATCCGACGGTTTCGATCACTCGGTAGGCGCGTGTTTGCGCCACGCGTACCGAGTCGCCGAGCGCGGTGACGCAGAGCACACGCCCGCCTGCGGTCACGGTAGTGTGCCCGTCGCCCTCGACCGTCCCGGCATGAAACACCATGCAATCGTCGCCCAAGGCATTGCCCTGTGCGGGCAGGCCGTGGATCGGGTCGCCCCGCCGCGGTTCTTCCGGATAGTGGGCGGCTGCGAGCACCACGCCGAGCGCAGTGCGTCGATCCCACTCGATATCGGTCCGGTCGAGTTCGCCGTCAATGGCATGTTCGATGATACGGGCGAAGTCGCCCCGCATGCGCATCATGATGGGCTGGGTTTCCGGGTCGCCCAGCCGGCAGTTGAATTCGAGCGTACGGGGCTTGCCCGCCGCATCGATCATAAGGCCAGCGTAGAGAAATCCGGTGTAGGGCGTGCCTTCGGAGGCCATTGCTTCGACCGTGGGGCGGATGATTTCGCGCATCACGCGCGCATGCACCTCGGGTGTAATGACAGGCGCTGGCGAATAGGCGCCCATGCCGCCGGTATTCGGCCCTTGGTCGCCGTCGGCAAGCCGCTTGTGGTCCTGGCTGCTGGCAAGCGGCAGGATGTTGCGGCCATCCACCATGACGATGAAGCTCGCCTCCTCGCCTTCAAGGAAATCTTCGATCACCACCCGGGCACCAGCGTCGCCCATGCGGTTGTCGACCAGCATGGCGTCGATGGCGGCGTGGGCCTCGGCGACCGTCTGGGCAACCACCACGCCTTTACCCGCCGCGAGTCCGTCGGCCTTGATGACGATCGGCGCGCCGCGCTCCGTGACCCATTCGCGGGCCTGCCCGGCATCGGAGAAGGTCTGATAGGCAGCGGTGGGGATGCCGTGTCGGCTCATGAAGGCCTTCGCAAAATCCTTGGAGGATTCGAGCCTCGCGGCCGCGCGAGTGGGTCCGAAGATGCGTAGGCGTTTTTCGCGAAACAGGTCGACGATGCCCGCGGCAAGCGGGGCTTCCGGGCCGACTACCGTGAAGGCGACCTTCTCGCGTAGAGCGAACTCGGCTAGTTCGGCGATGTCCGTGATGGGCAGGTTCTTGAGCCCAGGCTCGCGGGCGGTGCCCCCGTTGCCGGGTGCCACAAACACCTGGGTGACACCTGGTGACTGAGACAGGCGCCACGCGAGTGCGTGTTCACGGCCTCCGGAGCCGACAACGAGCAGTTTCATGAGATAGGTGTTAACGGATGATCGGTCGGTGGCCGCATGCAGGCGGACTCAGCTGGTTTCGTCGAACTCGGCGTTGGTATAGACCTGCTGGACGTCATCGAGGTTCTCGAGGGCATCCAGCAGCTTCTGCATTGTCTGGGCGTCTTCGCCGGCGAGCGGGGCCGCGGTTTCGGCGCGCATGGTGATCTCGGCGACTTCGGCCTTGAGCCCGGCCTTGTCCAGCGCGGCTTTGACCGAGTGAAAATCGCCTGGCTGGCAGATGACCTCGATTCCGCCTTCATCATCGGTCAGCACATCTTCGGCGCCAGCCTCGATTGCTGCCTCCATCACACGGTCTTCCGAGGTGCCCGGCACGTACAGCAACTGGCCGCAGTGCCTGAACATGAAGGCCACCGAGCCATCGGTGCCGAGGTTGCCACCGTGCTTGGAGAAGGCGTGTCTTACCTCGGCAACGGTTCGGGTCCGGTTGTCGGTCATGCAGTCGACGATGACCGCTGCGCCGCCGATGCCATAGCCCTCGTAGCGGATTTCTTCGTAGGTGGCACCGTCCAGGCCGCCCGCGCCGCGCTGGATGGCGCGTTGCAGGGTGTCCTTGGGGATGTTCGCCTCGGACGCTTTGTCCAGGGCGAGCCGCAGCCTGGGGTTGGCGGTGGCGTCGCCCCCGCCGAGCTTGGCCGCCACCGTGATTTCCTTGATCAGCCGGGTGAAGAGCTTGCCGCGTTTGGCGTCCTGCCGCCCCTTGCGGTGCTGAATATTGGCCCACTTGGAATGACCGGCCATTGGATGCCTCTGTCTGCCCTGTCGGTAAACTGTGAAACGTGTTGTGGTTGGCCGGACATTGTCTGATGATCAAATGCCGGCGGCGCAACCCAAAATCTTAGCATCCAGGCACTTTTACGGCCTCCCGCCCCCGACCTGACCTGACAGGAGTCAACATGCCCCAAGCGATTCAAATTGAGAAAGCTGGCCCAGCCGAGAACATGAAGCTGGTTGATGTCAAGCTCGGTGCGCCCGGCAAGGGCGAGGCGCAGGTTGAGCACCATGCGATCGGCCTCAACTACATCGACGTCTATTTCCGCAGCGGCCTCTACCCCCAGTCCATGCCTGCGGGCGTCGGGCAGGAAGGCGCGGGGATTGTCACCGCCGTGGGCGAGGGCGTCACCCATGTGAAACCCGGCGACCGCGTCGCCTACTGCGGCGGGCCCCCGGGGTCGTATTGCACGGCGCGCAACATGCCCGCGCACACGCTGGTGAAGCTGCCGAAGTCGATCAGCTTCGAGACCGGCGCTGCGATGATGCTCAAGGGCATGACGGTTCAGTACCTGCTCCGCCGTACCTACAAGGTCCAGAAGGGCCAAACGATCCTGTTTCACGCTGCTGCGGGCGGCGTGGGCCTCATTGCCATGCAGTGGGCGAAGGCGCTTGGCGTGAAGGTCATCGGCACGGTGGGGTCCAAGGACAAGGCCGAACTCGCGCGTAGTTTTGGCTGCGATCACACGATCCTTTATCGCGAGGAAAACATCGTCGAGCGGGTGCGCGAGATCACCAAGGGCGCCATGGTGCCTGTGGTCTACGATTCAGTGGGCAAGGACACCTATCAGGCGTCGATTGACTGTCTGCAGCCTTTCGGCCTGTTGGTGAACTTCGGCAACGCCTCCGGCCCGGTGCCACCACTTGCGCTGACCGCGCTGAAGGGTTCGCTCTACATCACGCGGCCCTCGCTGATGGCGCACATGGTGAGCCGTTCCAACATCGAGGAGATCGCGGGCGACCTGTTCAAGATGGTGGCAAGCGGCAAGGTGCGGATCCCGATCGATCAGCGCTACAAGCTGTCGGAAGCGGTGAAGGCGCACAACGACCTCGAGTCCCGCCGCACCACCGGCTGCACCATTCTGCTGCCCTGAGCTGTCTGACCGTGTCCGAGGCCTCGCCTGCCTGCCCTTCGGGCGAGCCCGGACGCTCGTCGGTCAATGAGCGCCGTTTCGGCGGTATGGCCCGTCTGTTTGGTGAGGCGGGCTGCTCAAAGCTTGCAGCCTCACACGTCTGTGTTGTGGGCATCGGCGGAGTGGGGTCTTGGAGCGCGGAGGCACTTGCGCGAAGCGGTATCGGTCGGCTCACGCTGATCGACCTCGATCACGTGGCCGAGTCCAACATCAACCGGCAGGTGCATGCACTAGAAAGCACGCTGGGTGCGGCGAAAATCGAGGTGATGCGTGAGCGTATTGCCGACATCTCGCCCGATTGCTCGGTCGGGCTGATTGATGACTTCATCACTGCTGAAAACGCAGCCGCGCTCATTCCGGCTGATGCGTGGCTGATCGATGCCATCGACCAGCCGCGAGCCAAGGCCGCGATGATCGCGCTTGCGCGGGTTCGCCGGCAGTCAGTGGTGGTGTGTGGCGCGGCGGGTGCGCGCACCGATCCGCTCGCGCTCTCGCGAGAAGACCTTGCGCTGACCCGTGGTGATGCGCTCCTCGCCTCAGTGCGCGCGCGTCTGCGTAGAGATCATGCTTTTCCGCGCGAAGCCGGTCGCCGCTTTGGCGTGATCGCCATCTGTTCGCGGGAGCAGCCCGCGAGCGGGCGCTCGCGCGGGGGAGAGGCTGGCGCTCCGCTTGCCTGCGCCGGCTACGGCTCGGCCGTCACGGTGACGGCGACGATGGGACTGGCTGCGGCGGCGTGGGTGATCGACGCGATCGTGAATCAAGCCAGCTGACAATCCCGTCGGCGTTGAGCGGCACATCAAGCGAAAGCAGTTCGGACACCCGAGCGTCGTCAAGCGTGACGCCATGCGCGCGCAGTTCCGTTGAGAGCACATGCGCCAGGTCGGCACGGATGCGCGCGGTACGCTCACGACCCGCATGCTCGTGCAGAAGACCGATCTGCGCGTAGCGCAACGTAAGGCGCTTGAGCGTTGCGCCGATCCGGGGCACGTCGCGCACCAGCGAGTAATGCGTGAGCAGGACCGCCTCGGGTTCGAGCGCCAGCATACGGTCGATGGTCTGACAGAGCACCTCGGGTTCAAACTGCACCGGGGTGGAAGAGGGAAACGCGAAGGCTCGGCCCTCCACGTCAAACTCGCGGTAGGAAATGCCGAATGTATCGCCGGCAAAAATCCAGCCGCTTGACTCGTCGTGGATCACGATGTGATGGCGCGCATGGCCCGGCGCATCGATGCAATGCAGGCGGCGTCCGGCGAGCGTGATCACCTGTCCGTCTGTGGCCTCAATCACCCGCGAGGCGTCGATCGGATCAATCCGGCCGTACATCTGCTCCGCTTCGGTCGTGCCATACACCTCACAAGTGGCCTGCCACAGCCTGGACGGATCAATCACGTGACGAGCCCCGCGTGGATGCACGACCAGCCGGGCCGAGGGAAGCGCCGCCATCAGAGTGCCCGCGCCGCCCGCGTGATCCAGGTGAACATGCGTGAGGATGACCCAGTCGACATCGGCGGGCTCGAGCCCCAGCGCGGCGAGCGCGGCCAGAATTTGCGGAACACAGTGCCGCGTGCTGGTATCGATGATGGCGGCGCGACCGGCCTCAACGACCAGGTGAACCGCGTCAAAACGCGGCCGTACATAGCCGGAATCGAGCGCGAAAATACCGTGGCCAAGCGGGGCGAGCGGCTGAGCGGCATAGGTTGCGGCAGACGAAGATTGCGTGGGCGAGATCATGGCTGGGCTCCTCGGCTGATTCTGGCACGTCTGCGCTAGACTCGTGAGCCAAGCGCCTGCAATCGTTGCCCGCAATCGCAGACACCCCCCGAATCGGAGCGCCACTGCCATGAACCTCGCCGACCTTCAGTCATTCGTATCGCGCCGCTGGGACGAGGACATCGTTGGCCGCTTGGTCGACTATGTGAAGGTGCCGGCCAAGTCGCCCGCATTCGATGCCAGCTGGGCCGCGCATGGGCACCTTGAGGCGGTGATCCGCTCGGCCCATGCATGGTGCCAGGCTCAGGGCATCGAGGGCATGAAGCTTGAAATCGTCTCGATCGATGGGCTCACGCCATGCCTGCTGTTCGACGTACCCGCCACGCAGGGGCTGGGTCATGATCGCAGCGTGCTCTTCTACGGCCATCTGGATAAACAGCCCGAAATGGTCGGCTGGCGTGAGGGTTTCGGGCCCTGGACGCCGGTGATCGAAGACGGCCGGCTCTATGGTCGCGGCAGCGCCGACGACGGCTATGCGGTGTACTCAGCGCTCACCGTCATCGCGGCGCTTGACCGTCAGGGCATTGCCCGCCCGCGTTGTGTCGGGCTGATTGAAACCTGCGAGGAAAGCGGCAGTCCCGACCTGCCTGCCTATCTCGAGAAGCTGGTCCCGAGGCTGGGCGAGGTGCAACTGGTCGTGGGGCTTGATTCGGGCTGCGGCAACTATGAACAGCTCTGGGTCACCACATCGCTTCGCGGGCTGGTGGGCGGCGTGCTGAGCGTCGAAATTCTCGACGAGGGCGTGCACTCGGGTATGGCAAGCGGCATCGTACCTTCGTCGTTCCGGATCGCCCGGCATCTGCTGTCACGCATCGAAGACTCCAAGACTGGCCGTGTGCTTCTGCCTGGCCTGCACGCCGATATTCCGCCCGAGCGGCTGGATCAGGCGCGCGCGGCAGGCGACATTCTCGGTGATTCGGTCTGGCAGCACTTTCCTTGGGTCGGCTGCAGTCATGGGCCCGAGCCGCAGGCGCATGCCATGCCCACCACCACCGATCCGGTGGAGGCCATTCTCAATCGAACCTGGCGGCCAGCGCTATCTGTGACCGGCGCGGCCGGGCTGCCCATGCCGGATGCGGCGGGCAATGTTCTGCGGCCGCGAACCGTTCTGAAGCTTTCGATGCGGATCCCCCCCACGCTTGATGCGCAGGCGGCCACGCTTGCCATGCGGGAGGCCCTGGAGAGTGATGCGCCTTACCAGGCGAGGGTGCGGTTTCAGGCCGACTGGGGGGCTTCCGGCTGGAACGCGCCCGCCACCGCGGGCTGGCTCGAACGCGCGCTGAGAGAGGCGTCGCAGGGCGCCTTCGGCCGCGATCCGGCATGGTTTGGCGAGGGCGGCACCATTCCCTTCATGAACATGCTGGGCAACTATTTTCCGCAGGCGCAGTTTCTGATCACGGGCGTGCTTGGGCCTCGATCGAATGCGCACGGGCCCAATGAATTCCTGGATATTGGCTACGCCAAGAAACTCACCACGGCGGTGGCGAGCGTGGTGGCCGCTGTGCGCTGAGGGTTAAGCCGCTACGGCGTGCTTTAGCGTCCCACCCGACCCCAGTCACTCACGCCCGAAGACTCCTCCTGGCTCGCCTTCGGACTGCCGTTGGATTGCTCAGGAAAGGCGAACTGAAGGCGCTGCGGATTGCCGGTGTCCTGCGGCTTGAGCAGCGCGGTGCGTGCGCGCACGGTTTCGCCGTGGCGGGCCTCGATATCCCAACTGCCTGCTGGTAACTGCAGCACGCAGACCGGGCCGTCAGCCACAATCTCCAGCCCCCGGGTGGCGTCGCTCGCCGACACCACGCGAAGCCTGACGTCGGCCACCAACGTTCCCCGGCCGCCGGCCACGAAGAGCATGACGGCGTTGGCCTTTGCTTCCAGGGTTTTCAGCGCCTGCCGCTCTTCCAGACCGATGCCGCCGCAGGCCCACCCGATGGCTTCCTGTTCGCGCCAGGCGAGCGTCTGAGCGTTGCCAGTGGGCGCGCTCGCCCAAAGCGCCATCCCCACAGACGCCGCCGCGATGAGTGATCGGAGCTGGGTGCGGACGCGCGAGGCTTGCATGTCAGCTCTCCTGGGTGAGCACCGCCCGCAGTTCCCTTAGCTTTGCCTTCAGCTTGGCGGCGTGCTCGGGGCCCACGCGGATCATGATGCGCTGCCCGACCGAGCGGCGCTCAAGCGAGCTCTCGGCGAATTCATAGAGCACCCGCGGTTGCTCCAGAAAAATGGCACCGGCGGGCGAGGGCGCAGCGAGCAAGTCGTCGATGGCCTGCACCACCCGATCGTTGAAATGACCCTCCGGGTAGCCGATCGATCGATAGGTTTTTTGAAAGAGCGGATAGAAGCGCTTGTAGAGCGCCACCAGTCGGCGTGCGTCTAGCCCGCTTGCAAACGCCACAAACGCGTCATAGCGCCGCGCGTTCTGCAGAGCGATCGCCGGCTCACCGTCGCGCCGCTCGATCTGGAACGACCCTGGCGTGGCAACGACCGCACGGTACTGCATGGACATGCTGTCACCCGGCAGGTTGTCGATCGTGAGCACGATCTTCTGGACGAGGTCAGCGGGAAGAACGAAGCGAAGCAGTTGCTCGCGGCCCGGGAAATTGCCAAGCGCGGCGGCGATTGCTTTGTCCGAGGCGGCGGCATCCAGTGCGGCGCTGGCGGGATCGATCGGGCTGTCGGCGCCCAGAATGCGGTCGACTGGGTAGCGTGGGCTGCCCGCGCCTGCCGGGGCAGCGGGTGTTCCAGCGGGTGACCCCGATGCCGCCGTGCCGGACGCCTCGGTCGAGCCAGGCGTTACCGCGCCTGGCGCCGAACCGGTTGCCGTACCCGCCGATGATGGCGTCTGCCCCGCCTTGGGTGCGGACGACACCGCGCCGGGGGCATTGCGCCGGGGGTCCGGTTTCATCAGCATCCAGGCGGCAGCGATCAGCGCTCCCGCCACAACAACCAGAATGACCCAGATCCACCAGCGGCGCGGCGGCGCTGCCTCTCCAGACGATGGGGGACCGGCGGCAGGTGCGGGAGAAGTCATGGGCGGCTCCAACAGATCAGACAGTGCGACGAGCGTATCACTCGATCGCATATCGCGGGAGCGAATCACCGCAGGAGGCTGCCGGAAATCGTCCGAACAAAGTTTGATTTGCCTCAACTCGCGAAGCCCCGACGGATAGGTGCGCTTGCGTCGGTTGAGGGCCTTGTTAACATCCGCGTTCTGTCGCGCCGAAGTGATCTTCAGGCGAGCGCCCCCAGGAGACCCAATCATGAAACTGCAAGGCGTCCATCACGCGGCCTACCGCTGCCGCGACGCGCGCGAAACCGTGCACTGGTATCGCGATCACCTGGGCATGGATTTCGTGCTTGCGATTGCCGAGAACCAGGTGCCCTCCACCAAGGCGCCTGACCCCTACATGCATGTGTTCCTGGATGCGGGCGGCGGCAATGTGCTCGCTTTTTTCGAAATCCCAAATTCGCCCGAGATGGGGTTTGATCCCAACACGCCGCGTTGGGTGCAGCACATTGCGTTCAAGGTTGACAGCCTGGCCACGCTCGAGGCCATGCGTGAGCGGCTCGTGGCCGGTGGCATCGAGGTGATCGGGCCAGTGGATCACACGCTTTTCCAGTCGATTTATTTTTTTGACTGTAACGGTCATCGGCTCGAGCTCGCAGTGGACACCACCAGTGCCGCCATGCAGGCGCGGCTCGATGCAGTGAAGTGGGACATGCTCGATGAATGGGCTCGGACCCGGCGTGCGCCTCAGCATGCGGCCTGGTTGCATGAGCCCGAGTTCGCCACCGCTTCACCCGGCTGAGCGAAGGTGTCGCAGACGTTCACGCCGCCCCGCTACGCGTGGCGGCCCGCGCCCGAGCAGGCAGGCGGCCTCGCGCAGACGCACCCGGTGATCGTGGTGGGTGCCGGGCCGGTGGGGCTGACGGCTGCGCTCGATCTGGCCGCGCGCGGCGTACGCGTGGTGGTGCTTGATGACAACGACACCGTGAGCACAGGCTCGCGCGCGCTCTGCTATGCCAAGCGCACGCTTGAAGTCTGGGACCGCCTCGGGTGTGGCGAGAGCGTGGCGGCAGCCGGCGTTCGCTGGCAGGTGGGCAAGGTGTACTTCCGTGATGAGATGGTCTATCGCTTCGACCTTCTCCCCGAGCCCGATCACAAGATGCCGGCCATGGTGAACCTGCAGCAGTACCACCTCGAGCAGACCCTGGTCGAGCGCTGTCTTGCGAGCGACCTCATCGATTTGCGCTGGCGTCATCGCGTGGTCTCGCTCGAGCAGAATGCCGAGTCGGTGCGGCTGGGCGTCGATACGCCCGAAGGGGGCTACCAGGCGGCCGCTTCTTGGGTGATCGCTTGCGACGGCGCCAACAGCGACACGCGCGCCATGGTGGGTGCGCCTTTCACCGGGCAGGCGTTTCAGGATCGCTTTCTGATCGCTGATGTGCTGATGAAGGCCGAGTTTCCCACCGAGCGCTGGTTCTGGTTCGATCCGCCGTTTCATCCTGGCCAGTCGGCGCTGCTGCACAAACAACGCGATAACGTCTGGCGGATCGACTTTCAGCTGGGATGGGATGCTGACCCGGTTGAAGAGCGCAAGCCCGAGCGGGTGCAGGCGCGGGTGCGCCAGATGCTGGGGCCTCATGCCGACTTTGAGCTTGAGTGGGTATCGATCTACCAGTTTGCCTGTCGACGCATCGATCGGTTCCGCTACGGGCGGGTGCTGTTCGCGGGTGATAGCGCGCACCAGGTCTCGCCGTTTGGTGCCCGGGGGGCCAATTCCGGTGTGCAGGATATTGATAACCTCGCGTGGAAACTGCAGTACGTGCTGGCGGGCGTAGCACCCGAGACGCTGCTCGATTCCTATCACGACGAGCGCGCGCTGGCCGCTGACGACAACATCCGCAATTCCACGCGTTCGACCGACTTCATCACGCCCAAGAATGCCCCCAGCCGGTTGTTTCGCGATGCCGTACTGGGCCTCGCGCGCGACCATGCGTTTGCGCGGCCACTGGTGAACAGCGGGCGGCTGTCGCTGCCCACGCGGTACTCCGACTCGCCTGTGATCACCCCGGACGTCGACCGTTTTGAGGCGCTGTCGGCTGCGCCCGGTGCGCCGTGTCCGGACGCACCGGTTGAGCTACCCGATGGCCGACCTGGTTGGCTAATCGAACACCTGGGCGCGGGCTTTACGCTGCTGGTCGTGGGCAAGGTTCCCCCGCTTCATGACTTGCCCGCGTGGCCGGTGCCGCTCGCATGCGTGCGGGTGGGTCATGATGTTCATGATCGCCAAGGCGTTCTGGCTGCACGCCTTGATGCGCGCGAGCAGGCGGTTTATCTCATTCGGCCCGATCAGTTCATCGCCGCGCGCTGGCGTTCGCCGTCGGCAGACCAGATTCGTGCGGCGCTTGCCCGCAGCCTTGCGTTGCACTGAACCTGTTGCGACCGGAGTCACGATGCCGCTCAACCTCGCCCCCAACATCGCCGATCCGGATGGCTTCTATCAAGAACTTATCGATAGTCAGCGCGACCTGGATGAGCAGTCGGCTGCGCTCATGAACGCGCGCCTGGTGCTGCTCCTGGCAAACCATGTGGGCGACCGTGACACGCTGAGCGAAGCGCTCAGGCTTGCCCGGCCGCCGTCTGGCTGAACACCCGGGCAGCCGCCTCCTCGATTCGTTCGCGCAGCCACCGATGGCCGGGGCGCTGCGCCTGTCGACGTTGCCACAGGATGTCCACGTGCACGGGTGGCAATTCGAAGGGCAGCCTTCGAACGGCCAGTGCGCGCTGAAAGCCGGTGGCCGCGACGAAGTGCCTCGGAACCACAGTAAGCAGATCCGAACGGGCCACGACCTGGCCTGCCGTGACGTACTGATTGACGGTCAACATCACCCGGCGCTTTCGCTTGAGGTCTGACAGCGCCTCATCGACGAACCCGATCGGGCGACCCGAAAAGCTCACCAAAAGATGGTTGGCCTCGCAGTAGGCATCGAGCGTGAGCTCGCTCGCGGCAAGCGGGTGTCCGCGACGCATCACGCACACATACTCGCCCGTGTAGAGACGGCTGTGACCGAACTCCTGCGAACTGCCCTCCATTTGCTGTAGCGCGAGCCCGGCGATGACCGCTGGGAAATAGCCGATCGCGACATCGATCCGCTTGGCTTCCAGCCAGTCCCGCGGGTCGCGGGTGGTGAGGGGCAGCACGCGCAGGTTGATGCGTGGTGCCTCGCGTTCGATCACCTTCAAGAGCGGCGGAATCAGCATGGTGGCGGTTGAGTCGGCCATGGTGAGCAGAAAGCTGCTTTGCGCGGTGGCGGGGTCGAAGGCATCGGGTGCCACGGCGGAGCGCAACTGATCGAGCGCCGCACGGATGGCGGGCCAGAGTGCGGTCGCGTAAGGAGTGGGCTCCACGCCATAGCCCGAGCGGTTCACCAGGGGGTCGCCCAACGCGTCGCGCAGGCGCTTCAGCGCGTTACTGGCCGCAGGTTGGGTCATCGAGAGGTTGTCGGCGGCGCGGGTGAGATTGCGCTCGGCCATGAGTTCATCGAAGAGGCGAAGCAGGTTCAGGTCCAGCGTTCTGAAGTTGGCCATGCTAATTATCAGGTTCCGTGATGGTAAGCATCATAAACATCAATTGGAAATATGTTTTAACCCACCCCACAATCCGTTCAACACAAAAAAACTCCTCCTGCCTCGAACCAAAAGGATCTCCATCATGGCCGCGCAATACTCCTTGACTCACCCCGGACTCGACCGGCTTGGGCGCTCTTACGACGCGATGGCTTACATCGCCGTACGCTCGATCGCTACCGTTCGTGGCTGGCAGGGTTGGTCTCGCCTCGCGACTGCTTATGAAGCCTGGGCCCTCGCCCGAGTGGAAGCGATCGCCCTCCAGGATCCCCGCGTGCGCGCAGAAATTCAGGCGGCCGCCCAGCGCATGACGTCAGACGACGTTCGCTGAGGCGTCCCGCCCGTACCGCTGTCTCCTCCACCTCCAAAATGGTGGTTCAGCCTGTGGCGAGTAGTCGCCACAGGCCTTTTTTTTGGTGCCGGGTGAGGAAGGCTAGGTTGCTGGTTGTTGGGACGGGTCTGCCACTCTGCCGCTGAGCCGATTCCGCGCGCGGCGGTTCGATGACCCCGTTCGTGGCGGCAGCTGCCAGGCCGATCGCTTCGATCCGTTCGATGCTGGCAGCCACGCCAAGCCGAATGCGCCGTGTCAGGCGCTCAGCATGAAGCAATCTCCGTCCTGACGCACCTGACCGGACTGCAGCAACTCATCGAGGTGCTGCGCGATGCTGCGCTCCTCGGCCGCGTTGATCCAGAGTTCTGAGGCCTCCGGCCGATACACCACACGCGACTGCGCAAGCTGTGCCAATGTCTGCGGCCCGTTTCCGAGCAGGGACAGCAAACGCGCCTCGCGGGCGCGGAGCCGGTCGGCAAACGCTTCGAGGAGTTGCAGGAATTCAGCGCGCTCGCGGATCACGCCCTTGTGGTGCGAGGTGATCCAGCATGAAGCGGGTAGGCGAGCGATGCGCTCAAGCGTGACTCGAAAAGCTGCAAGGCTCGAGGTGGCGTCGCCGTAGTAGGGCCCAAAACTCGAGAGATCGATATCGCCGATGAAGGCGATGCCGTGCGGCTCGACCAGGAGCACGCAGTGGCCCGAGGTATGGCCGGGCATGTGGACCGCACGCACCTGCACGCCCCCCAGATCCCAGACAGCCCCGTCGTCATAACCCAGTGCATCCGGCCGCGGCGTGTAGCGGAACTCGCGCACGATCTTGTCATGGAGCGGATCGAGCACGGAGGCCGTGTAGCCATAGTGGGCTGCAAGCCCAGCCCAGCTGCGCGCGGCGTCGAGATCGCCGTGATGAACATGGAGCGGCACCTGCTGCAGCATCCCCAGCCCCGCCATGTGATCCTCATGCACATGCCCCAGGATCACGAGGTCGGCGCTGGCGAAGCCGGACGCCTCAGGAAGCGTCTGGGCGACGAGCGGCGTGTCGAACACCGCGATCGAATCGCTGCCGTGCACGATCACCTGATTACCGTCGGGATACTTTCCGGCCAACTGGCCAGGCCAGACGGTGACCGGGCCGAGTTGAATCGACTGCTGCATCATGGGTCTCTTGTCGGGGTAGGAACGGATTTAGCCGCTGATGATAGCGGCCGCTCGCGCTGGGCCGGCATCATGTGTGAGATGAAACCTCTTGTGCCGAGCCCCGGGCCGCCAGGCCCGGTCGACTGCCGCCTGATGGGCGGTGTAGCATCGCGGCTCCGCGGTTTCGGGCGATGAGCGTGCGTCTCCGGCTGATTGATTCCCTGTTTCGAGTGTGTGAAGGCTTCATCGTGGCCTGCCTCGCCGCCATGGTGGTGATGGTGTTCGGCAATGTCGTGTTGCGCTACGCCTTCGACTCGGGAATCGCGCTTTCCGAGGAGCTTTCGCGGTTTCTGTTTGTCTGGCTCACCTTTGTGGGGGCGGTGGTGGTGGCCCGCGAAAACGCACACATGGGGGTGGAGACGCTGGTTGTCCGATTCGGGCCCTCCGGTCGCAGGCTTTGCATGATCGTGTCCGATGCGCTGGTGCTGGTCTGCTGCGCGGTATTTTTCTGGGGCACCTGGCGGCAGGCGCCGCTCAACGCTTCCAACATCGCTCCAATCACCGGCATCTCGATGCTCTGGATTTACGGCATCGGCTTTTTCACCAGCGTTGGCATTGCGCTCCTCACGCTCGCACGGCTGTGGCGTACGCTCACCGGGCGGCTGGCCGAGCGCGAGCTGGCTGAATTCGCGGGCGAACTCGACTCGGGCGATGCCGCCTCGCTCAAGAGGCATCTCGAATGACCGTCGCCGTGTTTCTCGTATCGCTGCTGGGTGCCATGGCGATCGGCATGCCGGTTGCGTTTGCGCTCATCGTCTGTGCACTTGCCCTCATGCTGCATCTGGATCGATTCGACAGCCAGATCGTCGCGCAAAACCTGATCATCGGCGCTGATAACTTCCAGCTGCTCGCCGTGCCCTTTTTCCTGCTGGCGGGCGAATTGATGAATGCGGGCGGGCTGTCGCGGCGCATCGTTCGGGTAGCGGTCACCATGGTTGGCCATGTGCATGGCGGACTCGGCTATGTGGCCATCTTTGCCGCGGTGGTGATGGCATCGCTCTCGGGCTCAGCCGCGGCCGATACCGCAGCGCTCGCCTCCATCCTCATCCCCATGATGCGGGAAGCTGGCTACAACCTGCCACGCTCGGCGGGGCTGATCGCAGCCGGGGGCGTGATCGCACCGGTCATTCCTCCGTCCATCGGCTTCATCATTTTTGGTGTCGCGGCCAATGTCTCGATCACCCAGCTCTTCCTGGGCGGTGTCTTTCCCGGCCTGTTGATGGGCGTCTCGCTTGTGATCGCCTGGGCCTGGGTGGTGCGGCGCGAACGGGTAGCGGTGTTTCCAAAGGCTTCCTGGGGCGAGCGGCTGCGCGCGGCGCTCGACGGCATCTGGGCGCTCGCGATGCCTGTGATCATTCTGGGGGGCATCAAGTTCGGCGTGGTGACACCCACGGAGGCGGCGGTGCTCGCAGCGGTCTACGCGCTCTTTGTGGGGCTCTTCGTCTACCGTGAACTGAAGCTCTCGCAGCTCTACCGGGTGATGCTCATTGCCGCGAAGACAACAGCGGTGGTGATGTTTCTGGTGGCCTCAGCGCTGGTGTCAGCCTGGCTCATCACGCAGGCCAATATTCCGGCGGAACTGGCCGGGGTGCTCGCGCCATTTCGGGAGCATCCGAAGCTACTGCTCCTCATCATGATGTTGCTCGTGCTGGTGGTGGGCACCGCGCTTGATTTCGCGCCTACGGTGCTGATTCTCACCCCGGTGCTGATGCCGGTGGTGAAGTCTGCCGGCATTGACCCGGTCTACTTCGGCGTGCTCTTCATCATGAATAACGCCATCGGGCTCCTGACCCCGCCGGTGGGCATCGTGCTCAATGTGGTGGCGGGCGTCGCCCGGATGCCGATGGGGGCTGTGATCCGCGGCGTCACCCCTTTTCTGATCGCCCAGATTGCGGTATTGCTGTTGCTGGTGGCTTTTCCCGAACTGGTGACCGTCCCGCTGAAATGGCTGCGCGGCCGCTGACGCTTCGACGGGTTAAAGTCCGCCTACCAATTTTTCGTTCACATTAATCAAGACAGGAGACAGACGATGATTCCCCGCTCCAACCGTTCCCTGCTTCGCCCGACGCTTGCCGCGCTGACCGTTGCACTCGGTGCAGCGTTCGCAGCGCCTGTGCAGGCGCAGTTTGCCGAACGCACCATCCGCGTCTCAAACGGTGTCAACCAGGATCACCCGGTGGGCAACGGCGTAGCCAAGATGACCGCCTGCGTGACGCAGAAATCGGGCGGCAAGATGAAGCTGCAGTCGTTCTGGGGCGGTGCCCTCGGAGGCGACCTGCAGGCGACCCAGGCCTTGCGCTCGGGCACCCAGGAAATGGTGATCACGTCTTCGTCGCCGCTCGTTGGCATCGTGCCTGAGCTGGGCGTTTTCGATCTGCCCTTCCTGTTCCAGAATGAGGCCGAAGCCGACAAGGTGCTCGATGGCAACTTCGGTAAGTTCATCTCCGACAAAATGCCAGCGGCCAATCTGGTGAACCTCGCCTGGTGGGAAAACGGCTTTCGTAACCTCACCAATTCGCGCCGGCCAGTGGGCAAGTGGGAAGACCTGCAGGGCGTGAAGGTTCGCGTCATGCAGAACAACATCTTCCTCGACACCTTCAAAACGCTGGGCGCCAACGCCGTGCCCATGGCCTTTGGCGAGGTGTTCACCGCGCTTGAAACCCGCGCGATTGATGGCCAGGAGAACCCGTTCGTCACCATCGACACCTCCAAGTTCTATGAGGTGCAGAAGTTCCTGTCGGTCACTCGGCACGCCTACACGCCCTTCATGGTGCTCTACTCCAAACCCCTCTGGGACAAGCTCTCGAACGATGAACGCGGCGCGCTTTCGGCCTGCGCCATCGAGGGGCGCGATGAGCAGAGGAAGGTCTCGCGCGCGCTCTCCGAGAAGTCGCTCACGGCGCTCAAGTCGCGCGGCATGCAGATCAATGAAGTCTCGCAGGCCGAATACCGTCGCATGTTCGAGAAGGTCCAGGCCGTGTACGACAAGCATCAGGGCACGATCGGCCAGGAAACCATCACCCAGCTGAAAGACACGCTCGCGCAGATCCGCAAGTAAGCCCGGATGCCGGGCCCGCGCCAGCGGGCCCGGGGCTGCGCAGAGGAGGCGGTTCGCATGAAGATCACCGGTCTCGAAACGATCAGGCTGGGGGAGTTCCCCAACCTGATCTGGGTGCGCTTGCACACCGACGAAGGCCTGGTCGGTCTGGGCGAAACCTTCATGGGCGCCGCCGCAGTCGAAGCCTATCTGCATGAAACGGTTGCGCCCAAGCTGGTCGGGCGTAATCCGCTGCACATCGAGGCGATCGGCCGTGATCTGGCCAACTATCTTGGCTGGCGCTCCGCCGGGGTTGAAACCCGCGGGAACTCGGCGGTCGATATCGCGCTCTGGGATCTGTTCGGTAAAGCGGTCGGCATGCCGCTTGCCGACGCGCTGGGCGGACGCTCGCGCGAGTCGATCCGGGTGTACAACACCTGCGCAGGCTACAAATACATTCGCGATGCGCGGGCCCAGGCGGTTGCCAACTGGCATGTGGGTGAAACCTCGGGGCCTTACGAAGACCTGGAAGCTTTTCTGCATCGCGCGGACGAGCTCGCGCTGTCGCTTCTCGAAGACGGCATCACGGGCATGAAGATCTGGCCGTTCGATATTGCAGCCGAACGCACCCGGGGCTGGGATATCTCTCCCCGCGAACTCGACACTGCACTCGAGCCCTTCCGGAAGATCCGCGCAGCGGTTGGCGATCGCATGGACATCATGGTCGAGTTCCATTCGCTTTGGAGCCTGCCCATGGCCTGTCGGCTCGCCCGCGAGCTCGAGCCCTTCAACACCTATTGGCACGAAGACCCGTTTCGGCTCGATAACCTTGCCGATCTGCGCGAATACCGCCGCCACTCAAAGGCCTGGGTCTGTGCCAGTGAAACGCTCTCGTATACGCATGCCTTCAGGGAATACCTTGAAACCGGCGTGGCGGGCGTTGCCATGCTCGATCTCTCCTGGTGTGGGGGGGTCACCGAGGCCCGGAAGATCGCGGCGCTTGCTGAATCGCATCACGTGCCGGTGGCGCCGCACGACTGCACGGGCCCGGTGGTCTGGGCGGCCTCGTGCCATTTCTCGCTCCACGCGAGAAACACGCTCATTCAGGAGTGCGTGCGTGCCTTCTACACCGGTTGGTACACCGAACTGGTCACCGCACTTCCCACGGTGAGTCGCGGTGAGGTCACAGTTGATTTTTCAAAACCCGGTCACGGACTTGAGCTGCTTCCAGGGCTTGAGATGCGTGCCGATGCCATTCGCCGGTTAAGCGAAGGAGCGCGCTGATGCTCACCCTTTGGGGACGCACCAATTCCATCAATGTGATGAAAGTGCTCTGGGCCTGTACCGAGCTCAATCTCGCCTATCAGCGCATTGATGCCGGCCTGCATCACGGTGTCGTCGACACCGAAGCCTACGGCGAAATGAATCCGAACCGGCGCATTCCCACTCTGCGTGACGGCGACTTTGTTTTGTGGGAGTCCAACACCATCGTCCGCTATCTGGCCGCGCGCGAGCGTCGCCATGACCTGCTGCCGGATGACCCCCGAGGTCGCGCCGACGCCGAGCGCTGGATGGACTGGGCAACCAGCACGCTGGCCGCGCCCATGACCACGATCTTCTGGCAGCTGATTCGAACCCCTGCCGACCGGCGCGACGCGGTGGCCATTGAGCGCTCGCAGGCCGAGACCGCCCGCTGCTTCGGGCTGCTCGATCGCGAGCTGTCGCGGCGCAGTCATCTGTCTGGCGATGCGCTCACGGTGGCTGATATGGCGGTCGCACCCTTTGTGCATCGGTGGCTTGCGCTGCCGATCGAGCACCCGACGCTGCCTGCGCTTGATGCGTACTACCGCCAAATGATGATGCGGCCCGCCTTCCGGCAGCATGTGGCGCTGCCGCTCAGCTGAGCGGCATCTGCGCCCTGGCTTAAGCGATTCGGGCTCCGCTCGCCGCAGCGATATGACCGCCTGCGATGGCGCTCAGCAAGCCGTTGCCTGACAGGTAGCCCCACACGGCATTGCCTGATACCCCGCGCGCCGCGCCGCCCGCGGCGAGCAGGTTGGGAAACGGGCGCCCTCGCGTATCGAGGACCCGGCAGTGCGCGTCCACCGCGAGCCCGCCCTGGGTGTGAAACAACGCGCCGGTCACCTTGACCGCATGAAGCATTCCAGAGAGCGCGCGGCGGAAGGTTCGGCCAGTGACCGGGTCAGTGCCCTCGCGCACGGTGCCAAGCGTACGTGCCAGCGTATCGGGTGCGCAGCCGATCGCGGCAGCGAGTTCGCCGGCATCGGCCGCGTGTCGTACGGCGCCGGCCGCCTGGGCCTCGCGAAAATCAGGGAAATCCTGCGCGAACTGCAGGATCGCATCGTCGAACACATTCCATGCAATGCCGTCGGGCTGAGCAAGTACATGCACCGCCGCCTCCGAGTAGCCCTGCGTCTCGTCATGAAATCGTTCGCCCAGCCGATTCACCTGAAAGCCGCCTTCCATCATGAGCCCCCAGGAGATGAGCGCGCCCTGCGGAATGGCCCATGAGCCGTGGCCCTGATAAGCACCCAGATCGGCGAGCCCCGCGCCCAGCTGCCGGCCCCAGAGAATGGCTGAGCCGTCGTTGCCGACATGCCCTGCGTAGGTGGCGCTTGCCATCTCGGGCAGCAGTTCCGCGAGGAGGGCTGAGTTGCCGCCATAGCCGTTACAGGCGAGGAGCACCGCGCGACAGGCGAGGCGCTCGGTCGTGCCGTCGGGGCGAACATAACCAACCGCCTGCAGGGCGTCTGCGCTATCTGCCCACAGTTCGGTGACCCGGGCTTCGGTGAGCACGATCACACCTGCCGCTTCCGCAGCCGCTGCAAGCCGGCCCATCAGGGCCGCGCCGGTGCGCTCGGCCACGGCGTGCATGCGATGCACCGAATGGCCAGGGTAGAGAAAATTGTCGAGCACCTGCCAGGTGATGCCGTGCGCGGTTTCCAGGGCGTTGACGGCCGGGCCGGCTGCTTCGCTGTAGGCTTGAGCGAGCACCGGGTCGGCGGTGCCGTGGGTCTTGCCGGCGAGGTCGCGTGCGAGGAGCGCCGGGGTGTCGTGAATCGACTGACGGGCCTGCGCGAGGGTGCCGGCTGCGGGCACGAATCCCGAGGAAAGGGCGGTCGATCCGGCTGGCACGGCATCGCGCTCGATCACCACGCAGTCGATGCCGGCGCGTGAGAGGGCGAGTGCCGCGGTGAGTCCGCAGGCGCCCGCCCCCACGATGGCAACCCGAGTGTCTGCGTCTGTGGAGGGCGACTGTCCCCGTAGCACGCGTGCCGGGTGGGCTTGTTCGGTCATTGCGGGAGCTCCGGAATGGGGTGACGGGCCGGCTCGGACAGGCTTGAAAAGCGGATTCGCCACGGATGCGTATAACAAGTGAACCGCTGATTGAGCGCTCGCCCGATGGCGCAAACGCCGTGCTTCTGCGCCACCTCGATCCCCATCTCGGTGGTGCCGCTTCGCGATATCACCACCGGCACCTGCATCTGCGCCGACTTGATGATCATTTCGCTGGTGAGGCGTCCGGTCGTGTAGAGCACGGGGCAACGCTCTCCGGGGGCGGACGCAGGCTGCTGCAGGGCGCGCCAGCCCGCGATGCTGTCGAGCGCATTGTGTCGCCCGACATCTTCGACGAGCAGGCAGAGCCGGTCATTTTCGAAGAGCGCGCAGGCGTGTACCGAGCCCGCCTGCTTGTAGATCGTGTCGTGTCGTCGGATGGTGTCGGTGATCGCGAGGAGCGTGTCTTGCGACACACCGGCCGGCGTATCGGGCACGGGCGCCAGGGTGTCGATCAGGTCGGAGAATAGGCTGCCCTGTCCGCAGCCGGTGGTCACCACACGGGAAGCAGCGCGCGGGGTGCTGGCGCGCGTTATGCGGTGTGTCTTCACCGCCGCTGCGCCGGTCTCCCAATCGACCGTGACTGATTCGACCTCAGCGACCGATTCGACCAACCGCTGGTTGAGGAGATATCCCAGCACCAGCCATTCGGGATGTTCGCCCAGCGTCATCAGCGTGACCACTTCAGCGCGATCGAGGTAGAGGGTGAGCGCTCGCTCGACGGGCACCTTGACGGCGACGGGTTCGCCCCGTTCATTGGTGGCCATCACGCTGCGGGTGAGGGGCAGTGACGCCTGGGTCAGGCGGGGGAGGGTGGAGGCGGGCATCGACGCGGGAGGGTAAACGGATCGGCGGCTTCGGGTTTGATGAAGCGGCTGCTACAGTCTACGTTGATCGAGCCGGCCCTGTTTGTGTCAGGGAAAGTGGGTTTCATACCGTGACGGGTCGCGGTCCTGGTCCTGCTACCGTTGGCTTCGCCCCTCAATCGGTCTCTGCTTGTCCCACGCTTCTTCCTTCGTATCTGTCTGCCATGAAACTCCCCGCCTCGCGGCACTATCGCGCCGATCTGTTTCCGCCCCCAGCACCCGTGGCCGGGATGCCTGCCGCCACCCCTCGCCGCGCGCTTCATACGCGCCGCATCGTCTACGACAGTTTCGCTCGCGACGATGGCCTGTTCGATCTCGAAGGCCGGATCATCGACACCAAGGCGTATCGCTATGAAGAGCCGGTACGAGGCGTGCGCGAGCCCGGTGATGTGGTGCATGAAATGTGGGCACGCCTCACCATTGATGGCGAGATGACAGTTCGCGACATCCATGTATCGATTCCCGGCGCGCCCTATCCCACCTGCCCAGAAGCGCAGGCACGGTTTCGGACCCTGCTCGGGCTGGGGCTCGCGCGAGGTTGGCGTCGGGCGGTCGATGAGCGGGTAGGCGGCACGCTCGGTTGCACGCACGTACGTGAAATGCTCTATCAGATGCCGACGGTCGCGTATCAGTCGCTCGGCAACTGGTCGCTACGCACTGCTGAAGGGTTTGAGACCATTGCGGACCGAATCGCAGTGCAACCCCGATTCATTGACGGCTGTCATAGCTGGCGAGCCGACGGCCCGATTGTTGCTGTGATGTTTCCCGACGAGGCGGTTCCAAAGCGCGATCAGGGAAATACCTGAGTCCATGAATCAGCCGGGCGAACCCGACCCCCTGCTTCAGGCCGCGCTCAAACCCTTTCAGGCGCTCGAGGCGCAGGGGCTTGCCGCGCAGTACGAGCGCTCCTTCAAGCTCGAGCCAGGGCGTCTGATCACACAGCGCTACATGCTTGGTGTGCGCACCGACTCGGCCTCGGAAGCGGCGCTGATCGCCGCTGCGCGTGCGATGGGCATGCCCGAAACCGCGCTTGATGCATTCGCGCAGTCGCTTCGCACGGCGAGTACGGTGCTGTTCGGATTCGAGGGTATCGAGTTGCCCCGGTCAAGCGATGAGGCGCCCGTCTTCAAGGTCTATGCAGAGTACCGGGCTCGTCTGGCAGACCGTTCGCCCGGCGACGCTCCGATTGAACTCTTTCGTGGTTTCAAGTGGCAGCCTGGTGAGGAGGATGCCTGGGTCGAGACGCGTTATGGATGCCGTCCCGGGTTGTCTGCCGAAGAGGTTCGAACGCGGGGGGCTCAACTGCTTGCCACCGCGACGCTTGAACCGGTGCGTGTTGCGGTCAACGCAGTGCTTGAACGCTCGCTTGCAGCCCATCCCGCCTTTCAGCCACAGTGGCTCGAATTGGGCGAGGCGGGGCAACCGATTCGTGCCTTCGACCTCAATCTCTACGAGGCGGGCCTTCAAGTCGCCGATATCGCCTGGCCGCTTTCAATGCTGGCCTCCCACTTTCGGATCGCGCCCGCCGATCTTGAACGGCTCCTCGCAATCGCGGGTCCGGGGCTCCTGGGCCATGTGTCAGCGGGCGAGTCGCGCAACCGCGCAGGTTTTCTCACCGTGTACTTCGAACCGGCTGAACGTGCCGGACCAGGTTTCAGATGACCACTCCGTCGCTTCGCACGCTGATCGAAGGCGCCGATCTGGCACCCCTGCTCATGATGTATGTGCAGCTCTCTGGCGACCGGGCTGAGCTTGCTCGCTACCGTCCGCACATCCGCGGGCCGTGGAGCTGGATGGAAGATGCGCCGCCTGCGCTCAGGGCGCGCCTCCATGAGCGGTGCGCAGCGCTCCTCGAAGCGATCCAGAGCGGTCGTGAGCAGGCTGCGCCGCCGCCCGCTCCGGATCTGCTTGCCGAGATGGTGCGCACCTGCGTGGGTCAGACGGTGCCCGATGAGTACCTGCCGCTGATTGCCCATGAGATGGGCCTTGCGGGCACGCCGCTTCTCGACGTTGATTGGCGGTCCCGCCCCGCCCCGCAGGCGATCGACGATTTTCATGTGGCGGTGATCGGTGCTGGCGAATCAGGCCTTGGCATGGGCATCAAGCTCGCTCGGCTTGGCCTTCGCTACACGATTTTCGAGAAGAACCCGACCGTGGGCGGTACCTGGTTCGAGAATCAGTATCCGGGCTGCGGGGTGGATACGCCCAATCATTTTTATCAGTACTCATTCGAACCGAACCACGACTGGAGCCGTTATTTTTCTCCTCGTGACGAGATCTGGCAGTACCTTGAGCGGGTGGCTGACCGCTACGCGGTGCGGCCGCATATCCGATTCAACACCGAGGTGACTGAGGCCTCGTGGAGCGACGCGCGAGCCTGCTGGGAGATGGTTGTCCGCGATGCCGACGGCACGCTTCGACACTTCAGCGCCCATGCGCTGGTGTGTGCGGTCGGGCAGCTCAACCGGCCCCGGTTTCCCGACATCGAGGGTCTCGACCGCTTCGCCGGGCCCACCATGCACACCGCGAAGTGGGATCCCTCGCTTGCGCTCGACGGGCGTCGGGTCGCCATGATCGGCACCGGTGCGAGCGGCATGCAGGTGGGACCCTCGATCGCAGACCGGGTGGCGCAGCTCTCGATCTTTCAGCGTAGCCCGCACTGGGCCGTGCACAACCCGCTCTATCACGCGAAGGTCGAGCCCGGGAAAAAATGGGCGCTCGCCAACCTCCCTCATTACGCCAGCTGGTATCGGTTCCAGCTGTTCTGGGCCTCGGCTGATGGCCTGTACCCGTCGCTGCAGGTTGATCCCGGCTGGTCCACCCCGAATCTGTCGTTGAACGCTGAAAACCATGCAATGCGCGAGCGGCTGATTGAACACATTCGCGCCGAGGTGGGCGATGATCCGGCGCTACTCGCGAAGGCGGTGCCCAACTATCCTCCCTATGGCAAGCGCATGCTTCGGGACAATGGCTGGTTTCGCATGCTTCGGCGAGAGCATGTTCAACTTATTACCGACGCCATCGAAGCAATCGAGCCCGATGGCGTGCGTACGCGCGGGGGCAAGCACACCCCGGCCGACATACTGGTGCTTGCCACCGGATTTCGGGCTGATCGGCTGACCTGGCCCATGAAGATTTCTGGCCGAGGGGGCGTGACGCTGCGCGATCGCTGGGGCGACGATGATCCGCGCGCCTACCTGGGCATCACCGTGCCGGGGTTTCCGAACTTCTTCCTCATGTATGGCCCCAACACGAATCTGGCGCATGGTGGAAGCGCGATCTTTCACAGCGAATGCCAGACGCGCTACACGCTGCTTGCGCTGCGCGAGCTCCTCGAGCGTG
>CAIPNM010000152.1 GCA_903866395.1 uncultured bacterium | reverse complement strand
CCCCGTCTTCGCCAGCCTCAACGCCTCGAGCTTGAACTCCAGCGTGTACCGCGCCCTCGTACCAGTCCCCATGATTGACTCTCCCCTTGCCGATCATTTTGAACCACTCAGCAAGGGATCCGGTTTTCGGGGGCAAGGCCATTGGTCTCGGACATCCACGGCAATCTTGCGGCCCTCGAGACAGTTATTGCAGACCTGGAGAACCGGCAGATTGATCAGGTGGTCAACCTTGGCGACACGCTCAGTGGACCTTTATTGCCGGCAGAGACGGCGCAGCGGCTACAAAAAAAGGGGCGTGGTTGCACGTTGCGGGTAACCACGAGCGTCAGGGGCTGCAGTTGCCGCTGGACCGTCAATCCGCGTCTGACGCCTTCACTGGCGTGCAATTGAGCCAGGCCGAAAAACGATGGCTGGACAGCCCAGCCAATTCTTGTGATGCAGACCTGCACCAAGGGCAACGCTGGCCAGACCAGCTCGGCGCCGATGTGGCACTGTGTCACGATAGCCCGCGCAGCGACGTCGAGTACCTGCTCGAAACGCCGATCGACGAGGTCGTACAACTTTCATCCACTGAAGAAATTCAGGAACGACTAGGACGCCGCGTACCCCCGCATGTCACGCTTTTGGCCTGTGGTCATAGCCACGCGGCACGGACGGTGAGATTGGAGTCCGGGCTGCTGATCGTGACCGATGATTTCGGGATTATGACCGGTCATTTCGGAATCGTGACCGAGGCTGTCCAGTAGGGGATTAGGGGTTGCGTATGAACTAGTCTCAACTTGCAGCGCGTATCAGGGCTCCCTGCCCCGCGTGAGGAGCCTGACTAATTAGTTGGCATCTGAGATCAATACGAACAAGGAACCGTCTGTGTCTCAACGAATCATTTTCAACGCGCCGAACTGCGCTGCCCGCATGGGTTCCCGTGCCTGCCTGGGCGCCGTACTGCTCACTGCCGCCATGCTGGGCGGATGTGCCGGTTCAACAGGTCAGGTGCAGCAGCGCAGTGCGCTCTCAAGTGTGGCGAGTGGCACCAACAAGCCTGAGCGACTGGAGTCCCGGCAGAGCGGTTCGTTAAGTCGGTTCGCCTCGCCTGAAAATCCTGATTTTTCAGATCCCGCTACAGTGATTCGGGCGATGGACCGGGGCACGCCAAAGAGTCAGGCGATCGCTCTGCACGCTGTGGACCTAGTTGGCCGAAACAAGCTGAACGACGCTAACGTCGCTCTCAATGCGGCGCTAAAGCTCGATATTTCGAACCAGTACCTGCATTATCTAAACGGTCTTGCGTACCACCTCCGGTATTTGCGCGGCGAGCAGGACAAATTTGAGCTGGCTCGCGTGGGCTATCTTGCTGCCATCGGCCAAGACGGCTCTCTCATCGAATCGTTCGTGCAATTGGGTCGTCTCTTTTTGTCGGCCAAAGAATATGCGCTTGCGAAACAAGCGTTTTCGGACGGTGTGGCCATCGCACCAGACAACCCATCGGCCCTTTATGGAATGGCGCACGCCGCATTTTTCGAGGGCGATTCAAAGACCGCTCTTTATTCTGTCGAACGCTTAAGAGCACTGAAATGGGAGGATCCGCTGCTGCTACGACTAGAAGCAGCGTTGCTTGCAATCTCCGGCAAGGAAGCGGAAGCGCTGGAGAAATACTCCAAATACGAAGCGTTGACTGGCGACACGCGAGATGGCCAGTTCATGAAACGAAGGCTACGGACATTCGTTTCCCTGTCCGCATCGGATCCCGGCGCCAGCAGAGTCCTGCTTGCCCAGGCAGCCGTACCCGAGGCGGCTAAGGCCGCCGCAGCCGAGCCCGCAGAACCCAAAGCGGCGCCCGATTCCAAAGTCTGGTTCCGTTGCGATCCTGCGCCGGCGATCCCTGTGCAAAAAGATCTTCCGCCAGCGCTCACCGTATCTGCGACCGACGAAACGCTGACACCTGCGGTCTTGCCCAAACCTTGCGCGGGCGAGCGTGTGCCGCTCGCGTTGGTCGAGGTCACAATGATCCGCACCGAGGAAACTGAATCGCGAGGCCTTGGCGTTAACCTGCTTGAAGGATTAACCGGCGTTTTCCGCAGTGTCCTCTCCACGCGCCGCGAAGCCGACGCCCGAACCTTCTCACGCGAGCGTGCGTTTGGTTTTGCCAAGGGAGACGATGCAGGGAAATATCTTGCCTACTCGCTCAACATTGCAAATTCGGCCTTCGCGAAAAACGAAGTCATTGCGCGCCCTGCTCTAGCAGTAATCGATCGTGTACCGGCGGTATTTTTCAGCGGGGCAACCATCACTCTTGGGGTGGCCGGTGCTGGGGGCGGCGCGAGCACCGTGGTCGACAAGCCGGTGGGTGTCAGCCTTGCCATTACGCCCACTTTCATCGACGACGATTCAATACTTTTGTCAAT
>CAIPNM010000151.1 GCA_903866395.1 uncultured bacterium | reverse complement strand
TGCCGGCCGATTCGGCCCGCAGTTCAAACGGATCAGCGGGCGTGCCGCCCTGGCGAAGTCTCGCCTGAGCCAGGCCGCGCAGCACCCCACGGGCAAACCCGGCCTCGCCCACAATCGGTTCGAGCGATTCGCGGGTGCGAGCGTCGATCACTTCCACGCTGCCGTCGCGCGCGTCGCGAAAGAGCAGTTGCCTTGAGTCAAGCACCGCCACCACCGGCGGCGCCTCAGGCGCGTGCGCTTTCTGATACTGATGCCAGGCGGTAAACGCAAGGCTCCCCAACATGGCGATGCCAACCAGGGCAAGTGGCCAGCCTTCGACCCGGGGGCGCGCAGTGAGCGCAGGCGCAGCCGCTTGCCCATTGCGTGGGCGCGATAGCGCGTGCGCACTCAACCCGCCTCTCGGTGGGTGCGCGCTCAGTGAATCGTCAGACGGTCTGTGCATGACCTATTCGCACGCTTTGAGGCACACTTTGTGGCACGCCTTCTACCAACTCCTGTGCCCCCGTGTTCGACCCCGCGCCCACCTGCACCCGTTCACCCGGCGGTTGGGCGGCCAGCCAGGCGTCGGTCAGCAGCGCGGCCGGTTCATCCACCGCAGCCAGCGCCCGCAGCATGGGCTGCGGATGCGTTAACCGCCAGGGCCTCGCATGCGGCCACAGGTGCGCATAGGCAATCTTGTCATCAGGCAAAAGCTCGAGCACCAGATCGCCCGAGCCATCAGCGCGCCGCCGGACCTGCGCGCAGGCAATCCGCCGATAAGGCAGATTGAAGGTGAGGCTCAGCACAATGCCGATCCGCATCACCACACGCCGGTCGGTGATGGTGTAGACAGTGGTTCGAGCGGTGAGATCGGCAAGGAGCCACAGCAGACCCAGGCCGATTGCAAAGCACGCCGCAGCCCAGCTGGTGGAAGCCAGCGCCTGGGCTACCGAACCGGTGTCATGTTGAACCAGCGCGAACCGAAGACCCAGCAGCAATACGAAATACACCGCCACCGCGCGCAGGTGGAACACATCGAGTGCGATGCGGCGCTTCTGCGGCGACCCCTGCCACAGCAGACGCTCACCGGTTGGCAGCGCCTCGGGCAGCCCGTGCTGCGGCTCGATCTCGTGTTCGTGCCCGAGGCTGTGGCGGTGTGCGCTCATAGGATCGGGTCACGACGGCCAGGGGTTGCGAAGAGCGTGCCCGCGCCGTAGTAGCCCATCACCTTTTCTTCCTCGAAGAGCGTGATGCGATCGGGCCGGCGAAGTCCGGGTACGCCCTCAAGCTGCTCGCCGCGAATCGCGCGCACGATCACCTTGCGGCCATGGACCCGATCGGAGATCACGCGGCAAAATGTGATGGGCAACATGACGCGACGCCCCGCCGCAGTTTGTACCTCGAGATAACGGATCATGTGCTCGGAGCGGTCCACCCAGATCTCGACCACCGTGCCGCCCGTCTCATCATCAACGCCGATCACCGGCATGCCACGCGGATCCGCATCGCCTTCCACCAGGGAAAAGCCAGGCGCCGCTGCAAGTGGCACGATCTTGAGATCGCCATCCACCGTGAGATCGGGCTCATCGGTTCGACGCGTAAAGGCACCTGGTCCGATGCCACTTGTCATGGGGTCGCCCGTGGGCTCGAAAGGCATGCCCGTGGCGGGCGCTGCACGCTCACCCTGCACGCGCGGCTCGTCGAAATCGCGCTCGTGAGGCGACGGGAAGTCGCCATGAAACCGCGTGCGATACATCTTCACACGCGGCATCGGCAGGATGCCAGGCTCGCGCTTGATCGACCCATCGCGCCGATCGCTTTCAAGCGGGAACCCCTCGCGCTTGCTTTCATACAGCAGATAAAACACCAGCCCTGCAAAAAACACCCAGAACACGTAGAGCACCATCTGCGCTACGTCGATGTATTGGGTAATGGCACCTCTTCCCATGGTCATCTCCTCAAAAGGCATCCGTTCAGCCCGGAAACTCAGCCAGTCCGAAATTGCGGCGATCGCCGCCCTGCGCGCGCAGATCGCGTACCAGCGGCCCGATCGCCGCCAGCGTTGCAAACAGCAGCACCAGTTCAAGGTGGTAGACGGCGCTATAGCCGACTCCCGCGTAATTCAGCACGGGCCCCAGGCCCCCGGAGAGCGCGAGGCTGCTCACCAGGTCGCGTAGCCACCCGCCTGCGGCCACGGCAAGCCCCGCCGCGGTGGCCTGCGCGGCCCCCCACGCGCCCAGCGCAAGGCCATTCATGCCGTTCGATTCGAGATTCATGGCAGCGGTGAGCGTACCGACCGAAAAAAGTCCACCGCCGAAACCAATCAACACCGTCCCCGCCCGGAAGAGCGAAGGCGCTTCCAGCGGTTCGGCAAAAATCACGAGCGAGAACGCGAACACACCCGCGACCGTTCCCCAGGCAGCCAGTCGGTGCGGGTTCATGCCTTGCCGGAGTCGCGCAGCAGCCAATGCAAAGGCGGCCAGTGCACCGACCGACATGAACGCGGTCAACATGCTGGTGGCCGATACCGATAGACCCAGCAC
>CAIPNM010000150.1 GCA_903866395.1 uncultured bacterium | reverse complement strand
TGAGCAGTCGGGAGGTGATGCTCCAAGCGCCACCTGAGCCTGCGACCCCCGAACCAATCAGGACTGTGCCCTCAAAGAGGTCGACGCTAGCGCCGGGCTCGGCCATTCCGGTGACGGTGACTCGTCCTTTGCCGGTCGCGCCGTTGATGGTGGGCGCGGCAGGTGCGAGCGGGTCGCTTGCCAGGGAGAACGCGAAGGCCGTGGATGCATTTCCGCCATTACCCGCCGTATCAAATGCCCGGGCGGTGAGGGATTTCATGCCATCACGAAGCACGCTGGTTGTAGCCGTCCAGGCACCGGTGGTTGAGTCGGCGAGCGCAGTCCCGATCAGGCGCTCGCCGTCATACAGTTTGACCGTTGCCCCGGGCTCAGCCGTTCCGGTGACCGTGGGCTGAGTGTCATCGACCGTGCTCGACGATGCGATCGGGCCGCGCATCGCGCCCACATCATCGGACAGGCTGCCGATCACAGGAGCGGGCGGCGCAGTGAGGTCGGTACTGACCGTGATCTGCAGCGCTGCAGATACCGGACCCGTGTTGAACGACTGGTCGGTTGCTCGGGCTGTGACTGTGTGCGTGCCGTTGGACAGTGTCTCTGGGGTGATGGACCACGCCCCGCTCAAAACGTCGGTGCGCCCAATGCCTAGCAGCGCGGGTCCGTCATAGAGGCTCACCCAGGTTCCTGGCTCCGCAGTTCCGCTCACCGTGGGGGGCGTGTCGCTGGTCGCGCTGGAAATGACAGGCGCCGCCGGTGACGTGGTGTCATAGATGATGGAGACGTTGAACGACTGGGATGAGGCGCTGATATTTCCTGAAGGATCGACCGTTTTTACCGACAGCGTGTGGGAGCCGACCTCGAGCATTTTTAGCAAGACAGACCACTCGCCGTTGATAGCATTGGCGAGCTCTGATGCGAGGAGCGTGTTGCCGCGATAGACCTGGACTGAGGTGCCAGGCTCTGCAGTTCCTTTTAGCGTGGGTCGGCTGTCATCGGTGGCTGCGCCCGACGGCAGCAGACCTCTTTCGCCGCCCGCATCATCCAGAACGCCGATCAGCACCGGTGCTGCCGGTGGCACGGTGTCGCTGGCGGTCTGGCGTTGGACTGTGCTGATTGCACTCAGGCTGTTTGCGGCAGCGATGGAATTCGCGACCGTGAGAATCTTGACCCGCGCATCTGAACTCAGGTTCACCCCTTGTTCAGTCGCCATCACCGTCAGATCCTCGATGCTGAGGTTGGTAACGTTGACGGGTGCGCCTGGCTGGGCCTCGATCCGCTTGGCGATCCCCTTCATCAGCCGGTCGGCGATTAGCGGATCTCCCGCTGCGCCAACATTGACCAGCGTGGCGAGCTGCGCGGCAGCCTGCTGCGCGGCGAGACTGGCAGCATTGTCCTGGGCGAGCGGGTCAAATGAGAGCAGCGAGAGATCGGCCGGCATCGACAGTTCAAATGCCGACGCAACCCGGCCCGCCGCGGTCGCAGCGGATATCGGCTGACCCGATTCGGTCGCGCGATCCATGACGGTCTGAACGAGTGTAGTGAGCGGATTGACCACCAGCGAACCCGCGGGTGCTTTGAGTGGTGTGGTCTGTGGCAGACCGGTGTCGACATTGACACCGCCCACGGCAATGATTGCGATATCGGCTGCGCGCGCGGGGAGCAAAAAGCTGCCGTCAGCGGCGGTAAAGACGCCAGTGGACTCGCCGGCATCGGCCCGGCCGTTTCGATTGGTGTCCAGAAATATTTCTGCGCCGCGCACATAACCATCGGCCACAATCCCGCGCAGAAATGACGGGGCGTCGTTACCGGAGAGGTCCTGGAGCGCGCCCGCATCATCACCGGCGGACGGATCCTGATAGCGGACATTAACAGGGCCAGCCGTGAATGCCTGTGCGAGTTTGAGCGTGACGCTGCTGCCTGTTACAGACAGCCCGGTGACCGGGTTGGGCAGGCCGTTGGTGGTGACGAAAAACGCAGAGGGCGGCGGCAAATGACTCGCATCGATCGCTTCGTCGAACACCAACACCAGCGAGGTTGATTGAGTTTGTGCGGCGACTGATTGGATCTTGGGCGGCAACGTGTCGGGCTTGGTTACGGCGGCGCGGTACGCCGCAATAGCGAGGGAGGAGACGCCCAGTGCAACGAGTGGTCCGGGCAGCCCTGCCTGACTGACCCCCGCGGGTGTTAAGGCGGGCGCTGGGGCTGTGTCCGATAGTGTCTTGACCGCACCCGAGGCTGCGCTTGCGTCGGCTTGAATCGGTACGGTCCCGGTAACGTCTGGGGCAGTAGGCGTGTCGATGGTGAACGGTTCGTCGACGACTTCTTCTGCGCGCTGGCGCTGGGGTATGGGGGCGACCGACAGCCACTCGATCTCGTCCTCCGGGGCACCGTACGGTATTGCGCGAGGGGCCGTTGTGGATTCCGATTTTGTGCGCGAAATCACTCGCGGTGCTTTGACAGGCTGATTCATGGATGCCGCTTCGGCCTCAGATAAAGGACTGGGACCTGATGGTAGCCACTCTGACTGCCCGAGGCCAGGTGGCTATGTGCCCCGCGGGGTTTCGGGCGCGCCCTGGTCCACCTCGGACATACAAAGTGGCCAGGCCAAGCACCGCGTCGCGTGGCCGACTATTCCGCCTTGATGCCGGCGCGACGAACCAGGTCCTGGTATTTCCGAACCTCGGCTGCCTTGAAGGCGGCGAACTGATCGGGACTGATTGAGGAAGCGGTGCGCGAAGTGTCGGCAAACAGTTTCGTCATGGCCGGCGTTGCAAGCGCTTTCTGGACGGCTCCATGAACCTGATCAATCACCGCGCGGGGGGTCCCTGTCGGCGCGTCCAGTCCAGTCCAGACGGTGAACTGAAAGCCTGGCAGGGTTTCGGCAATGGTCGGCAGGTCTGGGAAGGCCGGCAGCCGCGAGGTGGAGGTCACGGCCAGTGCGCGAACCTTACCGGCCCGAATCTGACCGACCGCAGAGGTATCGGCGAACAGATGATCAACATGCCCGCCAAGAAGTGCAGTCAGTGCAGGGGAGGTGCCCGCGAACGGCACATGGGTGGCCTGGGTACTGGTCATCTGATTGAGAAACTCGCCTGCCAAATGCGGCAAACCCGCAATACCCGAGGACGAGTAGTTCATCTGTGCGCTCGACTCCTTCAGGCGTGCGATCAGATCGGCGAGTGTTTGAATGCCCCGGTCTGGGCGCACGACCAGAAACAGCGGGCTCTCAGATACCACCGCGATCGACTGCAGGTCGGCCACGATGTCATAGGGCAGGTTCCTGAAGAGCGCGGGCGCGATGGCGTGCTGGCTGGTGGACAGCAGGAGCGTGTAACCGTCGGCGGGCGCTCGTGCCACGAAGCCCGCAGCGATCGTCGTGCCCGCACCGGGCTTACTCTCGACGAGCACCGGTTGGCGCCAGATCTCGAAGAGTTCACGGGCGAGCGCGCGGGCAACCACGTCGGCCCCGCCACCCGGTGGGTACGGGTTGATGAGGGTGACAGCGCGGGTGGGGAAGGTTTGCGCGTGCGCGGCGGCTGCGAGGGCGAGCGGCGCGAGCAGGGCAAACAGGGCGTGGATGGCAGCTTGTACTTTCATGGCCAGCAGATAGTAGCCAAATCGACGCAGGTTTCAACTGTTTCTCGAGATGGCCGAAAACGGCACCGGATGCTGCAACGCACGAAGACTGAGGGCGCTTGAGTTCTTACACTTCCATGCTTCATTCACCTCAGCGCGATGGCGGCCCTGACAAGCCGGGAGAAGCAATATGGCGTTCGATCTGGCGATTCGCGGCGGTCTGGTCGTTGACGGGATGGGGGTGCCCGCGCGGCATCTCGATATTGGCATCAAGGCGGGCCGAATCGTCAGCGTCGGAAAGCTGCAGGAAGGGGCTTCGCGCGTGATCGACGCCACCGGGTTGGTGGTCGCACCGGGCTTCATCGATCCTCATACCCACTACGACGCCCAGGTCTGCTGGGATACCTCGCTCAGCCCCTCTCCGTGGCACGGCGTGACCACGGTCCTGATGGGCAACTGCGGTGTCGGAATCGCGCCCACGCGAGCCGCCGGACGGATTCCTGCAATGCAGGACCTGGTGAATGTTGAGGGGATGCCCTACGACGTGATGAGTGCAGGGATTACCTGGGATTGGGAAAGTTTCCCCGAGTTCATGCGCGCCACAGCACAGCGACGTCCGGCCGCCAATGTTGCGTTTCTCGCGCCACTGACCCCGTTTCGCTATTACGTCATGGGGGAGGCTGCAATTGAGCGGGCTGCCACTGACGAAGAGCGAGGCCGGATCAGACAACTGCTCAGTGACGCGATCTCTGCTGGCGCCTTCGGATTTTCGACGACGCAGTTGCCCAATCACATGGGTCATCGCGGGCGACCTATTGCCTGTCGACAGGCTGATCGTGCCGAGCTTCGCGAGTACGCACAGGTGCTTCGCCATGCCGGTCGCGGGTTCATTGAAATCGCCCTCACCGAGCAGATGTCGGTCCTCTCGGATAGCAATCTTGAGGCGCTTGAATTTCTGCTCCGTGAAAGCGGACGGCCGGTCACGTGGCTCGCCTTACTCTACCGTGACGACATTCCGGAGGCGTGTGCAGCAAGCCTGGCCAAAGCAGCACACCTCACCTCGCTGGGGTCGGTGCCGCAGATCTGTGCCCGGCCGCTGACCCGCGACATGGATCTGCGGACCCCGCATTCATTTTTGAGTTTCAAATCGTGGCACCGCGCGCTCAACCTGTCAGTCGAGGAGCAAAAGCGTGTCTATGCCGACCCTGCCTTTCGAAATCAGTTTCGACAGGAATTGAAAGGCCCGGCGCAATTCACCGGCAATTGGGAACTGATGGCGGTTGCGGAGGCAAAGTCGCCGCACCTGGAACAGTTCACCGGGCAAACCATTGCCGCGATTGCACGGCAACAGGGTAAGGATGGGGTGGATGCGTTGCTCGATCTCGCGATCGAGGACAATCTTCAGACCGAGTTTGCGCTTGCGTTTCTCAATACCAATCAGGAGGGGGTGGCCAGCCTGCTCCGAACCCCTGGAACCGTCCTCGGTCTATCCGATGGCGGTGCACATCTTGGGGTGTTATGTGATGCAGGGTATCCCACGTATCTGTTGGGACACTGGGTACGCGAGCGCGCTGCGCTCTCAATCGAGCACGCGGTGATGCGCCTCACCTCGGAGCCAGCGCGGCTAATGGGGCTCCGTGATCGGGGTCAGATTGCTGAAGGAATGGCGGCCGACTTGGCGATCTTCGACCCCGATACCGTGGGCTCCGACGAGCGCGCTCACAAGCGGTTTGATCTGCCCGGCGGCGCCAAACGGTTCGTGATGCCCTCGCGGGGCATGCACTACACGATCGTGGGCGGTGAACCGGTGTTTGAAAACGGGGAGGACACAGGAGCCCGCCCCGGGGTGCATCTGCGAAGCTAAGCGCGGGCAGGACTTCAGCGACTGCGATTGGCGAGCGTGCAGCGGCAGCTCCCCGCTTGATGGAGTTCGATCATGTTTCCGCGCGGGTCATTGACGAACAACTGCTCGAGCTCGGGGTTGGCTGCGCGGGTGGTCCAGTAGGGAATCCCCAGACGCTCGAGCTCGGCCTTGGTTTCGGGGACGCTTTCAACGCCGAGCGCCACATGCGGCGCGGCGGGGTCCTGGTCGGGTCTGCCGGCGATCGGCGACGGAACGCTGCCGCCGATCAGATGCAGTTGCCCCACCTCGCCCACGTTGATCCAGAAGCCTGGAATGCCCGGAATGGTTGGGCGGCCCTTGTCAGCTTCCATGCCCAGCACATTCGTGTAGAAATCGAGTATCGCCTGCTCAGGGACGCCGTCGATGCGAATGGCGTGATGATGAATTTCAAGCACCTTGATGGCCATGGGAAGTCTCCTATTGCGGTGGGTTCGGTTAACGCTATCGCACGAAAATCAGCTCTGAGCCAACACGTTGGCTAGCAACGCCACCGGCTGAATTAGAGCAATGGATTGGCAACCTCTCCGCCAAGCGCGCTCAACCCCCAGTTGGTGAACTGTAGGTCGCTGCCCAGAAGGAAATGGCTTGAGCCGGAGTGGGCATCACGAAAAATTCTTTGAATGGGATAAGCATCGTAAATGCCATTTGCGCCCGCCAGCGCATGAAGCATATCGACAGCCTCAGTGCAAAGGTTGACCGCATAGGCGACATCGCGCTTACACCGCAGCTTGGTTTCCAGGTCGGGTACCTGATGGCGGTTCGCGAGCTCTTGAGCCTCCATGAATTCGCCGCGAATGATCCGACGCGCGGCATCGATGCGGGCGGCGGCTGCAGCGATCTTGATCTGGATCGGCTGAACGTCGCGCAGTTTCACGCCGGTATAGCTCCCACTTCGCTCCTTGATGAATGCGATGCTTTGCTCGAGCGCGGCCTGGGCGTTACCGACCAGCACAGATCCCACGATGTGACCCGCCATCATTGGCAGTGCAACCCGGTAGACCGCGGCGGGATTCGCACGGGCGCCAGGGTGGTCGCCGCCGCGGGTGTTGTACATGCATGAAGCACGGTGAGTGGGAACAAACACGTCTTTGGCGATAACGGTCATGCTTCCGGTTGAACGCATACCCAGGACACGCCAGTCATCGACCACCTCATACTCGGACTTGTGCAGAAGGCATAAACGGTGGTCGATCACCTTGTTGTTGTCGTCGCGAATGGTGGCCGCGAGCATGTTCCAATCCGAGACGTTCACGCCACTTGAAAAATTCCAACGGCCGCTGATGACGAATCCGCCGTCCACCACACGACCCTGTCCCTGAGCGGCCGCAACGCCCGACGCAATGCACGCATCAGGGTCCTGACTCCAGATCCACTCCTGGCCGCCGTCTTCATACAGGGCGAGCATCCAGTGATGAATGAGCAGGTTGACGGCAGTCCACGAAGTGGACGCACAACCGCGAGCCAACTCGTGACCGATATCGAACGTGGCGACGATGTCGAGCTCCATCCCGCCCCACCGCTTGGGTTGCAGGGCCCGAAGCAGACCGCTGCGGTGAAGATCGTCCATGGTTTCCGCGGGGATGATTCGTCCGCGCTCAGCCTCCGGGGCCCGCTCGCGGAGTACCGGAATCATTGCGGTGGCGCGGCCGATTGCCTCATCGTAGGACACATCGGCGAAAGACCGGGGTTCATGCATCCGTCATCTCCTTCGGCATTCTGGGTGAGCGTAGTGGACGCAATCCTGGTGACCGCGGCGGGGTTGATGTTTTCGAAATGCTAGAGCGTCAGACAACCAGGCTGAAGGGATTCTCGAGCAGCACCTTGAGCGTAGCAAGAAAGCGGGCAGCCTGTGCGCCGTCGATCGCCCGGTGGTCCGAAGTGAGGGTCAGCCTCATGACCCCTCGTTCGCGCGGTGTCCCCGCATCAAGCCAGACTTCTCGGCTGATGCCACCTACCGCAAGGATGGCGGCCTGGGGCGGGTTGAGGATGGCGGTGAATGACTCCACACCGAACATGCCGAGGTTTGACACCGTGAACGTGCCCCCCTGGTATTCGTTCACCAACAATTCCCCGCGCTGCGCCTTGTCGGCGAGCGCCCTAATTTCGGTGGCTGCGGCGATGAGCCCTTTCTGATCGGCATTACGCAGGACAGGGGTGATCAGGCCGTCGTCGATTGCCACCGCAATCGAAATATCGATGTCCTCGAAGATCCGGATGGCATCGCCCGTGAAGCTCGCGTTGATCTCGCGATGTTGCTGGAGCGCAAGCGCGCAGGCGCGAACCACAACGTCATTGACACTCACCTGAACGGAACGCGCGCGAGCAAGCTGCGAACGGAATTCGGTGAGCGGGTCGGTCAGGACCTTGATGGTCGTGAAGAACACGGGCGCGCCCTGCGCGGACTCCGTCATCCGGCGCGCAATCGACCGGCGCATTGCGGAAAGGGGAAGGTCACGGGACTGCTCAGATCGCTTCAACATGGACGGCTGCGCGTTCGCGCTCGATGTCCCAGCGACCGCCTGTGCGACAAACGCGGTGATGTCTCTTTCGATAATTCGCCCGCCCGGGCCACTGCCTTGAACCTGGTCAATCGACACGCCAGACTCACGCGCCAGTCGCCTTGCACGTGGCGAAGCGTGCGACTTGCCGGTTGGGACCGGCGCTGCAAAACGTTCGGCTGACTCGCTCGATGTAACGGCGGCTTCCTGCCTTGGTGTGTTGACAGGCTCGACAAAGACAGCCGCAGCCTGCTCGGGTGGGGCGACCGCGACGGGTGGCGGTGCGGACACCTGGGCGGCAGCGCTTCCGACAGGTTGATCGCCCAGGACCGCAATCTCCTGATCGACCCGGATCGTGCTGCCTTCCTCCGCCTTGATTTCGATCAGATACCCTTCATCCGTGCTTTCAACATCGGTGAGTGTCTTGTCGGTTTCAACGCTGAAAAGCGGGTCGCCGCGCCGTACAAAAGCTCCGACCGGAACGAGCCAGGTCACCAGCGTTGCTTCCTCGATCGACGGTCCCAGGGTCGGCAGGATCACGGGTATGGGCATCTATGGTCCTCTGACAGGTGATGCGCGAGCGCCGTATCGACACCCGGGGGGCGGAGCCTATCCGCCGAGATAGGCCTTGACGAGCTTTTCGTCGGCCAGGAAGCCAGCCCATTCTCCCGGGCCGACGGTATGAACAATTTTGCCGACCGACATCACGTAACCCCGATCGGCAATTTCGGACACCAGGGCAACATTCTGCTCGACCAGTAGCAGGCTGATTCCGCGTTCCCGTAGACCGCCTAAAACCCGGAGGATGTCCTTCACGATCTTCGGCGCGAGACCGGTTGACGGTTCGTCCATGATCAGCAGATCAGGTTGCATCAGGAGTGCCCGAGCAATAGCAACCATTTGCTGCTCGCCGCCGCTTAACAGTTCAACCGGACTGGCGTGACGCTCTGCGATGATGGGAAACAGCTTGGCCGTGTCTTCGTAGGTGATTCGGGACGACGAGGTGGCTCGGGCGTTCACCTCGGCGAGCCGAAGATTCTCTCGTACTGTCAATTCGCCCCAAAGACGTCGGTTCTCAAGCACGACTGCGATGCCGTGCCGCATCCGCTTATGGGTGGGCACCTGGGTAAGGTCAACGCCGTTTTTGATGATCCTTCCCGCGCTCGGAGCGATGAGGCCGCAGATCGTTCGTACCAGGGTGGTTTTTCCAGCGCCATTGGCGCCAACAATCGCCACCACTTCACCATCACCGATGCGAATCCCGATATCGCGCAGGATCGTCATCTTGCCGTAGCCGCTTGCGAGCTGATGCGTCTCAAGCATGGCAACCCCTGGGCGAGTGCGTGTTACGCGCCAAGATAGACCTCTCGCACCTTCGGGTTTCGCTGAATGTCGTCCATGTTGCCGGTGGCGATGATCTCGCCGAAATAAAGCACATGGACCATGCTCGCCACGTTCATGAGTTGCATGTCATGCGAGACGAGCAGCAGCGTCATGCCTTCGTTGTTCAATGTCTTGAGCCACTCACCGAGTTGCGAAACCTCTTCGGCAGTGAGGCCAGACGAGGGTTCGTCAAGGAGTAGAAGTCGGGGCTTGCCAGCATAGGTTCGAGCGAGCTCAAGCATTCTCCGCTGCCCGCTCGTGAGCAATCCGGCTGCAGTCGCATGGAGGCGCTCAAGACCGAATCGGCGGCAGAGTTCATGAGCCTGATCACGCATCATCGCGACGTCTCGTCGTGCGCCCGGCAGGCGGAACATGTCTGAGAGCACCCCTGATCGGGTGAGCTTGTACGCACCCGCCATCAGGTTTTCGATCACCGTCATATGCTCGAAGACCTTGGGGGTCTGGAAGGTCCGAACGAGGCCAGCCCGGCTGCGTGCCTCAACGCTCATGGCGGAAAGATCGGTCCCGTCCAGCAAGACCTTGCCCGCCCGGGGAACCAAAAATCCGTTGATGATGTTGAATAGCGTGCTTTTGCCGGATCCGTTGGGGCCGATCAGTCCAACAATTTTTCCAGCCGGTACGTCGAAGCTGACGTTGGTCAGAACATTCAACCCGCCGAAGCTGTGGCCAACTTCTCGTACGTCGAGCGAGGTCATCGCCGGACCTCTGCCGTTGGAGAGATGCTCGAGCGTCGGTTGTGCCACCAGCGCTCAACGCTGCCGACGATACCGTGCGGCGCTGCGATCACGACAATCACCAGCGCGAGACCGAACACGATTCCGTGGAAGTCTCCGATCTTCGACAGCACTTCTGGAACAAAGGTGATGAAGAGCGCGCCGACGATGATGCCCGCGATGGAGCCCGCACCGCCGATGACTGGAATCAGCAGAAACAGAATTGCCTTGTCGATCGAAAAACTCGCGACGCTCACGTAGCCGGTGTAGTGGGCGAACAGGCTTCCGGAAAGACTGCCCAGCATTGCGCACAGCACGAACATCTGGACACGCAGACTGTGAATGTCGATGGCCAGCACACGGGCCGCATCAATGGCATCACGCATGCCTCGCATGGCGAGACCTGTACGGCCGCTCACCAGGTTGTGCACCAGAACCATGGCGAGCGCCGCGGTGATCCATGCTGCGTAGTAAAACGACTGAGGCGTATCGAGCACCACGCCGAACGCGCTGAGTTTGGGGATTCCACCCAGACCGATGGTTCCGCCCGTGAGCCAATCCCATTCGAAAAACAGTGCGCTTGCGATCATGGCGAGCGCCAGCGTGGCTACCGCCAGGAAGTAACCGCGAAGCCGGAGAACAGGCCAGCCCAATGCGAGCGCGATGACAGCGCTGGTGACGAGCCCGGCAGCGACACCAGCGATCATGGGTAGCTTCAAATTCACGGTGACAATCGCTGATGCGTAGGCACCGATCGCGTAAAACGCAGACTGCGCGAGGGTCACGATGCCGCAGTGCCCTAAAAGCAGCCCTACGCCAAGGCCGGCGACTGAATAAATTGCGGCAAATACCAGCAGATCGGTGAAATGCCTGGGCAGGACAAGCGGCAGCACCGCCCAGACCAGGATCGCGATGGCAAACAGCAGACGCCGAATCATGGTGTTAACCGCCCGCCCGGCCAGCGCGACCGAGGATGCCATGGGGCACAAGAATCATGATGATGATCAGTACGGAGAGGGCGACCACATCCTTGTAAGCCGAGGCGATAAAAACGATGGCAAGCGATTCAAGCAGTCCCAGCATGAGGCCGCCCACGATTGCCCCCATCGGATTGGTGAGTCCTCCAATCATGGCGGCGCAGAAACCCTTGAGGGTGAACACCAGCCCCATGTAAAAGCTGAGGGGCACGAGCGGAGCAACCAGGAGGCCCGCCAGTGCGCCGAGCAGGCCCCCCATGCCATAGGTGGCGGTGCGCATGAGGTCGACGTTGATGCCTGTGGTGGATGCGCCATCGGCATCGATGGACGCAGCCATCATGGAGAGCCCGATATGGGTCTTGCGGTAGAACGCGCGCAGTGCAACCACGATGAGCGCGGTGATCGCGATGACCCAGATCGCGTGGTACCGGATGGTGGCGTCAAAAAGGATTGCAACACCATCGGATCCGATTGACGGCAGTGTGAAGTAGTCGCGTCCCGCAAAGAACAACACCGCGGCCGAGATGGCAAACGCAATGCCGATGGTGAGCAACAGAAAAGCGTCTTCCTGCGCCTGGCGCCTGATCATGGGCCGGACCAGAAGGAGGTCGATCAGGACACCCGATGCAGCGCCGGCCAGTGCCCCCACCGCAAAAGCAGCAGGATATGAGAAGCCTGCCGCCTTCATGGCAAATACGCTGGCCACCGCGCCGATCAGCGAGAACTCGCCCTGAGCCGCGTTGATGGCGCGGCTACCTTTGAAAATAACGGCAAGACCCATGCCGATCAAGGCATAGATCACGCCGTTGGTGACCCCGGACAGGACGGCCTGCGCGACGAGACTGAGCGTCATGGTGAGCTCAATCTCGTCCCGGCCCCAGGGAAAGACCCCGGGTCGGCATTACTTGGCGACGCGGAAGGGCAGGCGGGTGTACTCGCCCTTGACCAGCTTCGAGTAGATGTAGCTCGGAAGCTTCATGCCGGTGAGGTCGGACTCGCGGAAATCATAGTCGGCAAGAACGCCCGAGTGCGGGCGGCGGAGCCACTCACAGACTTCGGCTGGCTTCGCCTCTGGGCCGACCGCACGCAGCGCGGCAACCATGAACTGCACCATGTCCCAGCCCGCAGCTTCGAAGTTCTTGGGCGTTTCCTTGTACTCCTGACGATACATGTCAACGAACGCCTTCTGGTGCGGCAGGGGATCTTCGCCCACCAGGAACTCGGGGATCACCACGTTATCGGCACCCTCACCCATTGCCTTCACATAAGAGTATGAAGAGGATCCGATGGCTGCAATCACCGGTGCTTCGAGCCGAACCTGCTTGACTGCGCGGAACGGGACGCCCGAGGTGGCGATCACCATCACCGCGTCGGGATTCGCTGCCCGGACCTTGGCAGCCTGGGTGGTGACGTCGGTGGCGCCGATCTCGAACTTCTCGATCGTGACGAACTCGACACCGGGGTAGGACGATGAGATTGATTTCAGCGCGCCCATCACGGCGTTGCCGTAGCCCGAGTCATGCAGCACGCCGACTCGCTTTGCCTTGAGTGCGGTGGCCGCATATTCCATGAGGGCCCGCGCGTTCAGTTCCTGAGAGGGGAGCACGTGATAGATGCACTTGCGATCGCGCTCGACAGGGACCGACAACCCAGCGGGAACAATCTGCGGCAGTTTCAGCGGGTCGGTGATGGCACCTGTGGAAAGCGCTTGAGCAATCTGTGACGGTCCGAGAAGACCCACCACTTTTTCGTTGTGTACCAGCGCATTCGCCTTGGTGCGCGCGTTATCGGGATTGCTCGCGTCGTCTTCGATGATCACCTTGATGGGGCGACCCCGGACACCGCCAGATGCGTTGACCGCTTTTTCGGCGAGCAGGATGCCGTTTCGGGTCGGACCGCCCAGGCCAGCGCCCGGGCCTGTAATGGCGAGAATGGCACCGATTTTGATGGGCTCGCCAGTGGCCTGCTGCGCGCGTGCTGTGCCCGGCGTTGCAAAGGTCGTGATGACCGCTGCGGCAAGCGCCGAGACGCACATCAGGGCCCGCAATCGCTGCGGATTTACACCATGCTTGATCATTTGAATCTCCCCCTTATATTTTGAAATTGACGACGCTCGGTCTAGTCGAGGCCATGTTATACGATTAAGTCAACGCACGGCATGCCATTCGCGCGTCTCAAGTTTCGAATATCAATCAAGTAAAACAATCCCGTAACCAGCCACCAAACGGTCGCCTTGGCCGTCCACGAAAAAATAGGGGACAACATGAAGCCAACCATTGGCATTCTGGGGCTTGGGAAAATCGGCCGCGCGGCGGGCGAAAACCTTCTGAGGGAAGGGTATCCGGTGCTTGCGGTGCGACGCCCGAGTACGGAAGACTTTGTTGGGGTCGGGGGGCAACTGGTGGAGTCGGCCGCCGAGCTCGCCCGCAGGAGCGACCTGCTCATCACCTGTCTGCCAACTGAAGAGTCCATGGTCGAAGGCTTTACCGGGGCGAATGGCATCGTGGCCGGCGCGCATGCCGGTCTCACCGTGCTCGAAATGGGCACGTTTGCTTCGACGCTTAAGGCCGAACTTGCCGAGGCGCTCAAGCCCACAGGGGCAGTCATGCTGGACAGCCCGATCAGCGGCACGCCCTCGATGGTTGCTAACAAAGCCTGCGTGCTGTTCGTAAGCGGTGACAAGACGGTTGCAGACCGATGGTCCAATGTGATCAATGCGTTCTCGCCGAAGAACTACTACGTCGGAGAGTTCGGCAGCGGGATGGCGATCAAGCTGGTCACCAACTTCATCGTGGGTGCCAACAGTCTCGTGGTTGCCGAAGCCTTTGTGTTCGGCGTTGCGGCCGGCCTGGATCCTGATTTGATGATCAAGGTCATTGGCCCGAGCGCTGCGCAGTCGCGTGTGTTCGATTTTCGAGCGCCCATGATCGCGCAGCGCAAGTTCAAGCCCGCGCCAGGTCCAGCTCATATTTTGTGGAAAGACCTGCAATTTATTCGCGATGAGAGCGACCGGATGGGGCTCGCGGCTCCAGTGCTCAAGGCGCAGCTTGAGTGGTTTGGAAAAATGATGTCCCAGGGCAAACAAGACGACGAGGTGGCGGCCGTGTTTGAAATGCTCGAGTCCGCTACCCAAGCTTCAAAGCCGCAGTAGCTTTCACCCCCAGAAAAACGAGGAGATCGCCATGGAAAGCAAGCACTACACGCCCGAAGAGATGGAACAGCAGTGCATCGTCCGTTTCAAGAAATTGAAGTACATGGGCGCCGGTGAAAAGCGCAAGGAAGGCCCCATTCCTGAGGGCGTCTACAAAATGTTGGCTGCGCCCGCTTTCGCAATCACCGCGCCTGAGTTCGATAACGGGCCCTGGGGTGAAGCGCGGGTCAAGGTCCCAGACTACGTAAACATCATCGCTGAACTTCCCCCAGGTGGGGGCGTGCCACTACACATGCATGCCAAGACGATCGAAACCTTCATGGCGCTGAGCGGTAAGTGGAAGCTGCAATGGGGTGATAAAGGCGAGTACGAAACCATACTCGAGCCGTTCGACACGTTCGCGGTACCCGCGGCGGTCAGTCGTCGTTTTGAGAATGTCGGCGATGAAACCGCATACCTGCTGGTGCTGATCTCAGGTGGCACGCACGACATGAACGATCTTATTTACGCGCCAAGCGTGGGCCACGACATCGAGGCGAAGTTCGGTTCGGCGGCACTTGAGCACGTCAAGAAGGTCGGTTTCCAGTTCACCGCCGGGATCTCGGGCCAACACGCGAAAATGACATGAACATGTCAACCAGCCGGGCGACTCTCATGCCTGCCGAGACGCTCGCTCGGCTTTACTCGGTGATGGTCCGGATCCGATTGTTCGAGGAGAAAGTGCTCGAACTGTTCCAGGCAGGCGTTGTAAAGGGAACGGCTCATAGCTATGCGGGCGAAGAGGCTATCGCTGCGGGCGTGTGCTTTCATCTTCGGCCAGACGACTACATCGGAAGCTATCACCGGGGGCACGGCCACTGCATTGCCAAGGGCGCGCGCATGGATAGGATGCTCGCTGAGCTGATGGGTAAGGCGAGTGGCTACTGTGGTGGCATGGGTGGTTCGATGCATGTGGCCGACATGGCGCTCAATATTCTGGGTGCCAACGGCATTGTCGGCGCAACCATGCCGCTTGGAGCGGGCGCAGCGCTCGCCTCTCAGATTCGCAACACCGACCAGGTAACGGTTGCGTTCTTCGGGGATGGTGCATCGAATCAGGGCGTCTTTCACGAGGCGCTCAATCTGGCGGCGGTCTGGAAGCTGCCTATGATCTTTGTTTGCGAGAACAACCAGTGGGCGCTCAACACGTCGATTTTGAAGACGTCATCGGTTGAGCGAATTTCTACGCGGGCGGCGGCTTACGACATTCCGGGCGTGACGATCGACGGTAACGATGCGCTCGCCGTGCATGAGGCGGCAGGCGAAGCGGTGGCGCGCGCACGGGCAGGGCAGGGTCCTTCGCTCATTGAAGCGATGACCTGGCGGCACACGCAGCACAGCTTACGTGTCAACCTGCCCGATCCGCGGTCCAAAGACGCCATGGACGAGTGGTTGGCCCGCGATCCCATTCATCGTTTCGAAAGCTGGGCGGTCGAGAACACCGAGTTCGCGAGCCAACGAGCTGCCATTCGCGAAGCGGCCGAGCAGGAAATCGCCGATGCGGTGGCATTTGGACTGGCGAGCGATGAACCTACATTGAGCCAAATGTTTGCTGCCGTGGTCGGGCCGCACCTTGCCCATCACGAGCCTGGGCCCACGGGTTCGCGCACACTGACTGTCAGCGAGGCACTTAACGAAGCGCTCCATCAGGAAATGGCGCGAGACGCCTCGGTGTTCGTCATGGGCGAAGATGTCGCCGAGACCGGCGGGCTGTTCCAGGTGTCAAAAGGGCTCTCGGAAAAATTCGGAGAGGCTCGGGTTCGCGATACGCCCATCTCCGAAGCTACGTTCAGCGGAGCAGGGGTTGGCGCAGCCATCGCCGGCATGCGCCCTGTCATCGAAGTACAGATCTTCGACTTTGTCACCCAGATGATGGACATGATCGTCAATCAGGCGGCCAAGTTCCGGTTCATGCTGGGCGGCAAACCCAGCGTGCCGGTGGTGATTCGTGGCCCTCAGGGCGGCGGGATCCGTCTGGCTGCTCAACACAGCCAGAGTCTGGAGGCGTGGTTTGCTCATATTCCTGGCCTGGTTGTGCTCGCCCCCTCAACGCCTTACGACGCAAAGGGGCTGCTCACGGCTGCAATTCGCGATGACAATCCTGTGATCTTTCTTGAGCATAAGCTGCTCTACCACGGGCCAAGTGGTCCCGTTCCGGTTGAGCCCTATGCGATTCCGATCGGCAAGGCGAGCATCAAGCGGGAAGGTACCGATGTCACGGTCGTGGCAACGCTTGCGATGGTGGCGCGCGCACTCGCAGCCGCCAGCGCACTGGAGCGTGAGGGCATCAGTGTTGAGGTGATTGATCCACGAACGATCCGTCCGCTAGATGAAGAGACGATCCTCGCATCGGTACGTAAGACGGGCCGTTTGGTAGTGGTTCACGAGGCAGTCAAAACCGGCGGTTTCGGCGCGGAGGTGGCGGCCATGGTGATGGAGAAGGCGTTTGATTGGCTCGACGCGCCCGTGATGCGGATCGGGGCGCCCGACGTGCCCATGCCGTTCAACCCCGATCTCGAGCTTGCCGTCATTCCTTCGCAGAAGGTGATCGAGGATGCCATCCGTAAAATCGTTTAACCGGGTCGGGCTTTGCCGGGGCGCTCAGGAGCGCTGATGGCAAACCAGGTCGTCCTCATCACCGGTGGTGGACGGGGCATCGGCGCGGCGATCGCCCGGGGCGTTGCGCATGATGGACGCGTTCCCGTGGTGGTCTATCAAAGCCGGCATCGTGATGCCGAAGCGCTGGTCAGTGAGATCAGGCGCGACGGCGGTCATGCCGTCGCGATCTGCGCCGACGTCGGTCGAGAAGACGACATCCTCCGATGCTTCGAGGCAGCCGACCGCGAAGGGCAACTGGTGGGATTGGTGAACAACGCGGGCATGACGGGCGGGCAAAGCACGGTCATGAACGTCAGTGCCGATCAGCTCAACGCGGTGTTTAATCTGAATACGGTGGGTGCGTTTCTGTGCGCGCGCGAGGCGGTTCGTCGAATGGCACGTTCTCGCGGCGGGGCGGGAGGCAGCATCGTCAACGTGTCGTCCGCATCTGCCCGCAGTGGCTCGCCGAATTTTTGGGTGCATTACGCGGCCTCCAAAGCGGCCTTGGATACGATGACCATCGGACTGGCCAAAGAAGTGGCGGCCGACGGCGTTCGGGTCAATGCGGTTCGTCCGGGTGTCATCGACACCGAAATTCATGCAGCGAATCCGCCTGAGCTCATGGAGCGGATGAAGCAGGTGATCCCGATGCGGCGCATGGGGCACCCCGACGAAGTGGCAGCTGCCGTCATTTGGTTGCTATCAGGGGCGGCGTCTTATGTTACCGGGTCGATCATCGACGCTGGTGGAGGCTACTAGACCGTTACGTTTTGCGAGGGCTGGAAGCGATTGCTGCGCCGAGGCCTGCCGAATTGACCCTTCTTACAGAGGATGTTTGACCGGTCCGTGGCCTGCGGCCCGCGCTATCCTCTGTCTCATGCGACCGACACTGAGCGTCTTTTTCGACGGGTCCTGTCCGATGTGCGTGCGCGAGGTGGCGGTCTATCGCAGACAGTCCCCCGCCGACATTGTCTGGAATAACCTGTCGCAGCCTGGCCTGAATATTCCGCGCGATCGCGTGGGCTATTGCCCCGATCCCGCAACACTCATGCGGCGCTTCCATGTGTTCAGCAGCGAAGGGCTCTGGCTGCACGGGGCGCCCGCCTTCGCGCTGCTCTGGGCGCGCCTCGGGCGGTCATGGCGCGCGCTGGCACTGAT
>CAIPNM010000149.1 GCA_903866395.1 uncultured bacterium | reverse complement strand
CGCATAACGCTTGATTTCGGCCTCGACGAAGCGGCCGAAGTCCTGCGCGGTGCCGCCGCCGATGTCGGCGCCCAGATCATTCAGGCGTTTGACGACCGCCGGATCCTTCAGCACCGCATTGATCTCGGTATTGAGTCGATCAACGATCTCGCGCGGTGTGCCGGCAGGCGCCATGACACCGTACCAGGCCGACATCGATACGCCCTTGATGCCCAGCTCGGAGAAAGTGGGGAGCTGCGGAAACGCTGGCGAACGCTTGTCGGCCGCCACGGCAAGCGCCTTCATCTTGCCGGCTGCCACGAAGGAAACCGGCGCGGTGGTGTCCATCATGAGCGTGATCGTGCCGGCGAGCAGGTCGGAGTGCGCCATGCCGGCACCGCGATACGGTACATGCATGAGTTGCACGCCGGTATGAGTTGCAAGCATCTGTCCGGCCAGATGGTGTGACGAGCCCACACCCGCCGAACCGTAGCTCACCTTGTTCGGGTTGGCGCGGGCGAAGTCGATCAGTTCGCGTGCCGAGTTGTACGGTGAGCCGGCAGCCACCACCAGGATGTTGGGTACTTGGGAGAAATAGATGACCGGCTCGAAATCGCGGATGGGATCAAACGGCAGCTTTGAATAAAGATGAACGTTCACGGCATTCGGGCTGACCGAGGCCATCAGGATGGTGTAGCCATCGGGCTTTGAGCGCGCGGCGACCTCGGTGCCGATATTGCCGCCCGCACCGCCGCGGTTGTCCACTGCCACCGATTGCCCAAGGCGCTGCGCAAGGGGTTGCGCGAGGATGCGTGCCATGGTGTCCACGCCACCACCGGGTGCGAAGGGCACCACCAACCGCACCGATTGATTGGGCCAGGGCTGCGCGGTGACTGTGCCGGCAAGCAGAAACAGAAATGCTGCAACAAGACTGCGCTTCATGAGGATGTCTCCGGTGATTAGAATGCCCAGCGCCCGAGCATGCGATCAGGAAAGCCTCGCACGCCCCGACTTTCAAGGCTGTCGGACGATGGTAGGCCAGATCGCGCGGCCTACCGACCCGACGTTTCATTGAATCTAATTCGAGACTGCCATGTCTACGCCCTCAACCCCGGCCGAATCTCTCGCACAGCGCCTCGCGCCCGCCGGCAAGCCCGGCATGCTGGCAGGACTCCGGGTGGTCGAGGTGGCCGACGAGTCAGCCGAATACGTGGGCCTGGTGCTTGCCGGGCTCGGCGCCGAAGTGATCAAGATCGAGCCGCCCTCGGGCAGTCCCACGCGCACCATCGGTCCGTTTGTCGGCGATCAGCCGGGCCCTGATCGATCGCTTTTTTTCATGAACTACAACCGGGGCAAACGATCGGTGGTCCTGGACGCGGGCAACGCGCAGCACCGTGAACAGATGCTCGCCCTCATCGCATCTGCAGACATCCTGGTTGATGGTACCAACGGCCGCCTTGCGGCAAGCCTCTCGCCCGAAAAGTTGCTTTCAGAACGCTTTCCCCGGCTGATCCATGCCCGCATGACCCCATTTGGCGACAGCGGCCCATGGAAAGATTTTCAGGCGGGTGATCTGGTGCATCTGGCGCTCGGCGGCGTGATGATGAATTGCGGTTATGACCCCGACCCCAGTGGCCAGTACGACACGCCGCCGATCGCCCCGCAGAGCTGGCATGCGTATCACATTGCAGGTGATCAGCTGGCGGCGGCCACTGTGGCGGCGCTTCTTCACCGGGCGCGTACCGGAGAGGGCCAGGATCTGTGCTGCGCGGTGCATGAGGCGGTATCGAAGAATACCGAGATCGATGTGATGTCCTGGGTGATGCGGCGTGCGCCGGTCTTTCGTCAGACCGCACGCCACGCAGTCGAGTTGCCCAGCCGCTCGCCCAATGTCAGCCACACCAAGGATGGCCGCTGGGTCATGACGTGGGGCGTGTCGGCACGCGACAAGGCGAAGCTCGTGCCCTTTCTCGATCGCTGGCAGATGGCCGCTGATCTCGAGCCGCCCGCTGACGAGGCCGATTTCAAGGCGCGCACCATTCCGGGTTCAGCGGGTACCGATGAGGCCACCATGTACGCCCTCGATGTGGTGCAGCGTTTCATGCGCGCCTGGCGCTACGACACCGTGCCCTGGCAGGCCGCGCAGGAGGCGGGCCTGCTATGGGCGCCGGTAAGAAAGCCGCACGAAAACGCGACCGATCCGCACTGGCAGCAGCGTGCGACCTTTTCAGAGATTGAACACCCCGAGCTCGGACAGACGTTGTGCTATCCGGTGAGCAAGTGGCTGAGCACCGCGACGGCCTGGCAGATCTGCGGGCCTGCGCCCGCGCTGGGCGAGGATCAGGCAAAGCTCGCTGAGTGGCTGCGTGCGCCGGGCGTGGCCGACCGTGACCCCGATCCCGAGTCGTCCGCCAAGTCGTCTGCTGAATCGCCGGCGCGCGCTGCGGCTCGCCCGCTGCATCGAGCTCAAGCGCATCAAGCCGGCCCACAGCGTTCAGCGCATGGCCTGCCGTTTGCGCTGCAAGGCGTTCGCATCCTCGATTTCTCCTGGTTTCTTGCGTCGGCTGGGGGTACGCGAATTCTGGCGTCGCTTGGCGCAGAGAGCCTCAAGGTGGAGTGGAAGGAAAACCCCGACACTCGGCTCGCAGCCATGGCGCCGGTCGGCGGCCGCGAGGCGCGCGAGCGCGCCACCGCGCCGCTTGCCGGTGTGACCGACCCCGACATGGGCGGCCAGTTCAACAATAAGAACTCGGGCAAGCGCGGGCTCTCGCTCAATATCCGGCATCCGAAGGGCCTCGCCATCGCGAAGGAACTGATCCGGGTCTCGGACATCGTGGCCGAGGGCTTTTCACCCGGCGTACTGGAGCGCCTGGGACTGGGCTATGACGTGATGCGCTCGATCCGGCCCGACATCATCTATGTCCAGCAGTCGGGGATGGGATCGGTAGGCCGTTACGGCAGATTTCGCACCGTGGGTCCGATTGCAGCGTCGCTGGTGGGCTCCACCGACATGTCCGGACTGCCCGAGCCCGCGATGCCAGCCGGATGGGGCTACTCGTATCTCGACTGGATTGGTGCCTATGGGTTTGCGCTCGCCGCGCTCGGTGCGCTATGGCACCGCGAGCGCACGGGAGAAGGGCAGTGGATCGATGCCTCGCAGTGCGAAGCGGGAATCTTTCAGACCGGTGTAGCGGTGCTCGATTGGTCGGCCAATGGCCGCGTGTGGCAGCGAACGGGTAACCGCTCGCCCTATAAGCCCGCGGCTCCGCATGGCGCGTATCGGCTGCGCGGCACCGACCGCTGGATCGCGATCTCCTGCTTCGATGAAGCCCAGTGGCAGGCCTTCGTCCGCGAGAGCGGCATGACTGCATTGGCGCAGGACCCGCGGTTCGAGACGCTCGCCGCTCGCCTGGTGAACCAGGATGCGCTCGACCAGGCAGTGCAGTCATGGACGCTCCAGCAGAACGACTACGACTGCATGCAGCGCTTGCAGCGCGCCGGGGTGCCGGCGGGTGTCTGTCAGACCGCCGAAGACCGCTGCGATCACGATCCGCAACTGCACGCGCTCGATTGGTTGTCCGAAGTGACGGGCAGCAAAATTGGCCGCTGGCCGGTGGGCGAATTTCCGGTGAAGCTGTCACGAACGCCCGCCTGGAGCGGCGGGCCCATTGACCGCGGAGCGCCCTGCTATGGCGAAGACAATGCGTTCATTCTCTCCACTTATCTCGGCATGTCGGCCTCCGACATCGCCGGGCTCGCCGAGGAAGGCGTGATCTGAGGCCTGCGCTATTTCGAGAGCGCCGGCACCCAGGTGGCAAGCGGCGGAAACATGATGATGAGCGCAATCAGAATCAGTACGCAGGCGATGAACGGTGCCGCGGCGAGATAGATGTCACGCATGGTGGTTTCAGGCGGCGCCACGCCCTTCATCACAAAGAGCAGGAGCCCGAAAGGCGGCGTGGTGTAGCCGATCTCGAGCGCGAGCAACATGATGAGGCCGAACCAGGTGAGGTCAAAGCCCAGCGTCTTGGCAAGCGGGAAAAAGATGGGCGCGGTAAGGAGCATCATGGACAGCTGATCCATGAAGCAACCCAGGAACAGCAGAATGCCAATCATGGCGAACAGCATGGCAAGCGCAGTGAGCTCGAACGACAGCGCCCAGTTCATGAGTCCGCTCGAAGCGCCGGTGAAAGCGAGTGCCTGCGCGAAAGTGGCCGAACCGAAAATGATCAGAAACGACATCACCGTGACCCGCAGCGCGCCTTCCACCGATCGCACGATGGCCTGCCAGGTGAGCGCGCGGTAGCAGGCGGCAAGCACGGCTACCGACAGGGCACCGAGCGCAGCCGCTTCGGTGGGGGTGGCCCATCCCACCAGCATCAGCACCACCGAAAAAACGATCAGCCCGACCATCGGCAGCACATCAAACACGATCAGCCGGATTTTTTCGGCGAATGGTGCGGGCTCGACTTCGTAGTAGGGCGCCGCGCTGGGATCGATGATCGTCCAGCCCCAGATCAGCACGCCATACATGACGGCGAGCACCAGGCCGGGGATGATGCCTGCGAGCAGCAGGTCGGTGACGTCGGTTTGGCCCAGCGTGGCGAGGAGCACGGTGAGCGCCGACGGCGGAATGATGACCGCCAATCCCCCCACGCCCATGATCGGACCGATCGACAGGTATTTGTTGTAGCCCCGCTTCATCATGTCGGGGACCATAAGCGAACCGAGGAGTGCACAGGCGCCCATCGATGAGCCGGCAGGGCCCGCAAACGCGGTGCCGCCGATCAGCGTGACATAGGAGAGGCGACCGCGGACATTGCCCAACAGCTTGTCGGCGGCGTTAAAGCAGCGGGTTGCAAGACCAGTGTGATAGAAGAGCTCGCCCATCAGGAGGAACATGGGGATGGGTACCAGCGCAAAGGTGGTCATGGCGCCAAAGCCGTTGTTCACCACCTGGCCAATTGCGGCCGAACCGCCCATGTAGAACACTGCGGCCATGATGTTGGTCGCGAAAAAAGCGATCGCCACCGGTATGCCGACCAGCATCAGCGCAACCGATGCGCCGAACAGCACAATGGCGGGCCAGACCCAGTCCATCAGTGCGAGGCTCCACCGCTTTCGCTCGCCAGCGCGGCAAGCGGGGACTCGTCTCTCCACAGATAGCGCACGAACTCAAGCCCCATGAAGAGGAACGAGATCGGAATCCACATGACGATCGCCCAGCGGGGCGCGTCGAATGAGCGCACATCCTTGTTTTTCTGAACCCAATCAAGCATCGTGACCTCGAACCCGTACCAGGCCATGGTGAGGCAGATGGCCACACAGATCAGACTGATCGCGCGCAGGAACCATTTTCGCGCGGGTCGGTTCAGGGTCATGAGCAGCAGTTCCACGTACACATGGCCCTTCTCGCGAACCAGCCAGGGCGCCCCCAGACAGGGAATGAGCAGCAGCGCGTACTCGCTGAAGGTAAAGAAGTGAGCCGACGGCTGGCGATCGAGATTACGGATCAGCACATCAAGACAGATGGTGATCATGACCGCCACCATCAGAAGTGCGGCAGCGACCGCCATGGTGCGGATGAGAAGCGTGTGGAGTCGGGCGATCAGATTCACGGCCGGCGTTCGCGGGTCGGGGCGCGGTAGAGGTCAGGGCCAGGGTCGGGTCGATTGACTGACGATGGCGGCGTGATGCTTGTCACGCGCCATCGTCCGGCAAGGGCCGCGGGGATCAGGGCGTAAACAGTTTGACGACTTTTTCGTAATCGTTGGGTACGCCGGCCTTGTCCATCCGTTCCTTCATGCGGGCGTGGGCCGCTGCGCTCGCACCGGCGATGAAGCGCTTGCCAGCCTCTGCGCCAAGCGCGAAGGTTTTGACGCCACGCTTTTCCAGTTCAGCGATCTCGCGATCGCGGATCTGTTGCATATCGGCAATGCTCGCCACCTCGTGCTCGATCGCCATCTTGGTGAGGAACTCCCGCGTCTTGGGTTGGAGCGACGCCCATTTTTTCGCGTTGATGATCACGCCGAGGTCGGTGGAGAAGAACTTCGGATCGAGCCGGAACTTGAGGTGCTTGTCCCAGTTGGCATCCATGATGCCGATCTCGGTCCAGCCGGTGATTTCGATCGTGCCGCGCTCGAGCGCAGTGTAGATGTCGGTGGAGGGCATATTCAACACCTGCGCACCGAGGAAATTGGTGAGGAAGGCGTTATAGATGGGGTTGCCGCGTACCTTGAAGCCCTTCACATCGAGGTTACCCTGCGCGTCGGTCTTCATTTCCTTGGTCGACCAGAGGTGGAAACGAATGCCGCTATCAAACCAGCCAAGGTAATGCACGCCCATGCGTTTCATGTGGGCTTCGTTCAGGGCGTCGTAGGCGCCGCTCTTGCGCGAGGTGGGACCATCGATGGAGGAGGCCGATACCGCGTCGCACTCGGGAACCGCGGCTGCGTAGAAAGCGCAGGGCGTGTAGACCATGTCGACCACGCCATTGCGTACTGCGTTGGGCTGCTCGAACATGCCCATGGCCTCGGGGCCGCCGCGAACGGTGATCTCGACGATGCCCTTGCCCTCGTCGTTCACTTTTTTCACGAAGTTGAGAAAGCTGCGTGAATACACCCAGTTGGCGGGAAATGAATGTAGCGCGGTGAGCTTGTCCTGGGCGAGCGAAACCGAAGCGGGCACTGCGAGCGCGATCGCGAGCGCGGCGCCGAGCAGACGACGAATCATGTCGAATCTCCTATGAAGGCTGGACGGGGGGCTTGACGAAGGCCGGAAGTGTCGCACGATCCGGGGCCGCGCGGTCAATATCCGGGCAAACCCTGTCAGGCCGGGCGCGCGATCAGCCCGGGGCGTCCCCGCTCACGTGGGTGAGTGCCTCGGCAAAGCCCGCGGCCGAGCGCTCCCGGCTGATGAAGGCGGGCATCGGATCGATGCGGCCGCCATAGTCGAGCACATTGGCCACCCCGATCGAACGCTCGAAAAATCCGAACATCGGCGCGTCATTGGGCGAATCGCCCAGGTAAAGATGGTCTCGCGCGAGTGCCTGGGGGGTGATGCCAAATTCATCGGCAGCCATTCGGAGCGCGGTGCTGAGCTTGTCGTGCTCGCCGAACCAGGCGTTGACATGGATGGAGCTGATTTTCACGTGCATGCCGGCCTCGCGCAACAGGCTCGCCACCCGGTCGGCGGTGGGAAGCCCATCGGTCTGAACATCTTCGGCGAAGTCGATTGCCAGGTCACACGCCCGATACGGCTGATCGGCGCTCACCGCAACACCCGGCACGGCGGCCAGCACCCGCCTCGCGATCTCGTCAAAACGTGCCCGGTTCGCGGCGAGGGTGGCGTCGTCTTGCAGAAAGCGGCGCGTCATGCGGCGGCGGGCGCGGTCATAGCGGAACCAGAAGGCGCCGTTTTCGCCGATCACTGCGTCGACCGGCCACATCCGTGCGATGTGATCGCACCAGCCCGCAGGGCGACCGGTGACCGCCACCGACAGCCGACCTGATCGCTGCCAGGCATCGAGTGCTGCGAGCGCCTCGGGGCGCAACAGACCCTCGGTGGTAAATGTGTCGTCGATATCGAAGAACACACCGCGGATCGGCTGCACGATGGGCAGGTCGGTCAGCGGTCGGGGGATGGGAAGCGATGACATGCGGGGGGAACCAGAGCTCAGAGGATGCGTTTTCGGATCTGCGTCACGATGATTTCAGCCAGGATTACGATCACAAAAATCGACAGGAGAATGAGGGAGACACGAGTCCATTGAAAGAGATTTAGCGCGGTATCGAGCGCCATGCCCACGCCGCCCGCGCCCACTAGCCCCAGCACCGATGATTCGCGGATATTGATGTCCCAGCGAAGCAGCAACACCGACCAGAAGGTGGGCGCGAGCTGCGGCCAGTAGCCCTGTGAAAGCACCGATAGCCAGGGCGCGCCGGCTGCATGCAGGGCCTCGATCGGCCCGGGGTCAGCCTCCTCGAGCGCTTCGCCGATGAGCTTGCCGACAAAGCCGATCGAGCGACAGGCAATGGCCAGCGTACCGGCCAGCGCGCCCGGGCCGAAGATCGCCACGAAGAGGAGCGCCCAGATGAGGGAGTTGACCGAGCGGGTGGCCACCAGAATCAGGCGGGCGCCGAGATTGATGAGCCGGCTTCGGATCAGATTGCGCGCGGACAGCACGCCCACCGGAAGCGCGAGCGCCACCGCGATGAGCGTACCGAGCGTGGCGATGTGGAGCGTGTCGACGAGTGCATCGTGTACGCCTGAGGGATAGAAGCCGACATTAATCGGCCACATCCGAACGAGCAGATCCTGAACCTGCTCGGGCGCATCCAGCAGAAACTCGGGGATGACTTCCACGCTTCGCACCGATGCGAGCACCGCTGCGACGACGGTGAGGGTGAGCATCAGCCGCGCGAGCCTTTCGCTTCGCGAGTGCCGGTGCCATGCGCGCGCGGGCTGCGCTGTCGGGCGTGGCTCAGGCATCACTGCGCCGAGCATCGATGCCCAGGATCGATCGGACGACGCGGGCAAGCGTCTCACCCACCATGATCATGGCGATGATGGCGATCAGGATCGCGCAGACGAAGCTGTAGTCAAACCGCTGAAACGCCGCAAACAGCGTGCTGCCGATGCCGCCCGCCCCGACAATGCCCACCATGGTGGAGTTACGCAGATTGGAGTCCACCTGATAGGTGGCAAAGCCCACGAAACGCGACATCACCTGCGGCAGCACGCCGTAGGCGAGCACGCTTGCAAACGGCGCACCGGTGGCGCGCACCGCCTCCACCTGCTTGAGCGAGATTTCCTCGATCGCCTCGGCAAAGAGCTTGCCGATAAAGCCTATCGAGGCGACTGTGAGCGTGAGGATGCCGGCGAGCGCACCGAAGCCCACCGCTTTGACAAACAGGATGGCTACGATCACCGGATGAAAGGAGCGGCAAAGCGCCACCACCGACCGTGCAGGCCAGCTGACCCAGGCGGGCATCAGGTTGCGGGCGGCAAGGACTCCCAGCGGAAGCGAGAAAAGAATGCCTGCGCACGAGGCAAGAACCGCGATCTCCAGGCTTTCGGTGAGGCCGCGCACCATGCTGTCGGCCTGCAGGATCTCGGGCGGAAACATCCGCCCTAGAAAGCGCCTGGCGTTGTCGATTCCGATCACGAAACGCTCGACGCTGAAGTCGAGGCGCTGCGCGGCGAACACGACATAGATCGCGAGCGCGACCCAGCCGAGCGCGGCCCAGGGGCTACGCGCAAAGGCTAGCCTAGCCAACCCTCACCACCATAAATCGCGCGAAGCTGCTCATCGGTGAGCCCGTCGGGGCCACCGTCGTAAATGATGGAACCTTCGGCCATGCCGATGATGCGGCTTGCAAAGCGCCGCGCCAGATCGACATCGTGCATGTTGACGATGACCGGTACGCGCAGGCTTTCGCCCAGATGCGCGAGGAGCTGCATGATGTCGACCGACGTGCGTGGGTCAAGCGACGAGGTGGGCTCATCGGCAAGGAGAAGTCGCGGGTTTTGCATCACCGCGCGGGCGATGCCTACACGCTGTCGCTGTCCGCCCGAGAGGCCATCGGCGCGTCGGTGCTCAAACCCAGACAGGCCGACGATATCGAGCAGCTCGAACGCGCGGTCGATGTCTGCGCTCGGATAGCGGCGAAGCCAGGCCTTCCAGGCGGGCACGTAACCTAGCCGGCCGCAGAGCAGGTTCTCCATTACCGACAGGCGCTCCACCAGGTTGTACTCCTGGAACACCATGCCGATCGTGCGGCGCGCTAAGCGCAACTGCCTGCGATCGAGCTTGACCAGGTCGCGCCCCTCGAACACGATCGACCCCGACGTGGGCTCCACCAGCCGGTTGATGCAGCGGATCAGCGTGGACTTGCCGGTGCCGGAGGCGCCAATGATGGCCGTGAGCCCGCCCGAGCCGATGTCGAGCGACACGCCCCGCAGCACGGGCTTACCCGGCAGGTATTCTTTGGTGAGCCCGCGGATCGCGAGCGCGGCACTGGCGTTCAAGACGATTACTTGCCCTGGGCCTTGGCCTTCGCCTCGGCTGCCTTCCGGCGCGCTTCCTCTTCGCGTTTGGCCTCTCGTTCGTAGGCAGCTCCATTGAATTTTTCGCCACCGGCTTCGGCGACTTCGCGAACCACCGCCCACTCTTTCTGATAAGTCACCGGGAAGAACCGGTCGGCGCCGTCAAATGCCTTCTTCATCTCGTCGGTGAAGCGGTAGTCATAGAAGCACTTGAGCATGCGCTCGCGCAGCGCCGGCTCGAGATCATGGGCGTAGGCAAACGACGAGGTTGGAAATTTGGCGCTGCGGTAAATCACCCGGAAGTCATCCTCTTTGATTTGCCCGCGGGTGGCCATGCGGTGAAACACGTCGGAGGCAACCGCTGCAGCTTCGTAGTCGCCCGAGCGCACACCCAGCACCGACTGGTCGTGCTTACCCGAGAACAGAATGTTGTAGTCCTTGCCGGGGTTGAGCCCCTCGTGCGGGAACAGCGCCATCGGCGCCATGTGGCCGGAATTGGACGAGGGCGATGTGTGAGCCACTTTCCGGCCCTTCAGATCAGCGAGCTTCTGAAACGCAGATTCTTTCCGCACGATCACGATCAGGTTATAGCCCTGAAACTCTTTTTCGTAGCCCTTCACGGCAAAGGGCACTGCGCCCGCGATGTTGACCGCAAAGGCGGTGGGGCCGGTGGAAAATCCGCCCACGTGCAAGCGACCCGAGCGCATGGCCTCGATTTCCGCGGCATTCGACTGAACCTGGAAGAACACCACACGCTTGGCGGTGCACTGTGCAAGATGGTCGGTGAAGGGCTTGAAGACTTTTTCGTAGACGGCGGGGTCTTCAACCGGGGTGTAGGTGAAGACCAGGGTGTTGGGGTTCTTGTAACGCTTGGGATCCTTGGGGGGATCGGCGACCATGTCGCGATTTTCGTCGCAGTACTGCGGGTCGAGGTCACCACGATGGCTGCAGGTGTCCTGCGCAGAGGCGCTCGCGCAAGCGGTAAAGAACAAAATCAGGGCGGCGAGTTTCTTCATGAACGGGCTCCCGGCGGCCTGACGGCCAGGGTGGGTGGATGATCAAACCGGTTGTATCGGCGTCATGATAAGAGACTATGGGGTGGCGGGTACTGAAACGCCTGGCCCGGCGGGCGGGCTTGATCGGGGCGCCACAGCGCCTGACAATCGCAGGTTCCGACAGGGTGACGAGCCGGGCGCTCGGAACGCGGTCTACACATCTGCCCGATTGGCCGGACTGTTCGCCCGGATTCGAACAGCGGCTACCGAACTCTTCTGAAAGGACCACGCTGATGCTCTCCGCCCAGGACAACGCGCTTCTGATTGCAAGCGGCCCCGGAACCGTCATGGGCGAGTATCTCCGGCGTTATTGGCATCCGGTCGCATTGAGCGAAGAGGTGCCGGAGGCGGATTGCACGCCGGTCCGGGTGCGGGTGCTGGGCGAAGACTGGGTGTTGTTTCGCGATTCCGCTGGCCGCACGGGCCTCCTGGACCCGGCCTGCGCGCACCGCGGCGCGAACCTCTTCTACGGTCGGAACGAGGAAGGGGGGCTGCGCTGCGTTTATCACGGCTGGAAATTTGCCACCGACGGCGCTTGCATCGATATGCCCAATGTGCCGCCGGGCTCGGCGCTACACGGCAAGATGCGTATCCGGGCCTGTCCTACCGCCGAGTTTGCCGGCATGGTCTGGGCCTATCTGGGCCCCGAGGACGCGCGTCCGGCAAGCGTGCCGCAGCTCGAAGCGGGGCTCGTGCCGGCCTCTCACCGCTTCGTCACCAAGCGGCTGGTTGAGTGCAACTGGACGCATTCCATGGAAGGCGCACTCGATACCGCGCATTTTTCGTTTCTGCACATGCCCGCGCCGGCGCAATTGCGCGATGACAATCCAGCCGTGGCAGCCGATGTGGCACGGCTCAGGTGGCTGCGTAACGACCCCATGCCGCGGTTCAAGCTGATTGACCATGAGGTGGGGTTCCTGATCGGAGGGGCCCGCCATGCCGATCCCGGAGACCACTATTGGCGGCTCACCCAGTACATGTTGCCCACCCACTCGATCACGCCCTCGGCCATGCCCGGTGAAACCCTCTACGGCTATACCTGGACGCCGATCGATGACAGCCGCTGCTGGATCTACACCTACGCCTGGCACCCTGATCGTCCGCTCGGAGAGGTCGAGCGCGAACGCTACGCGGAGGGAGGCTACGGCCAGTTCGCTGAACTCGGTGCAGCCTATGTCCCGCTTCGCAATCGCGGCAACGACTACCTCCTGTCGCGCGAAGAGCAGCGCACCACCTCGTTTACTGGCGTACGCGGCATCGCCGAGCAGGACCAGATGGCCCAGGAGAGCCAGGGCGTGATTGCCGATCGCACGCGCGAACACCTGACTGCCACCGACATCGCGATCGTTCATTTTCGGCGT
>CAIPNM010000148.1 GCA_903866395.1 uncultured bacterium | reverse complement strand
CGTGAAGATGACGGTGGCGCTGATTGCACCGATCGCGATGGAGCAGGGGCTGCGCTTTGCGATCCGCGAGGGCGGACGCACGGTGGGCGCGGGCGTCGTCGCCAAGGTCATTGCGTAAGCAGGGCAACGCGCAATCCGCGCCGGCGCCACAGGGGCCAGCGCGGATTGTTCGCTTTCGGAGCAGGACAGCAGGGGCATAGCTCAACTGGCAGAGCGTCGGTCTCCAAAACCGAAGGTCGGGGGTTCGATCCCCTCTGCCCCTGCCACTTTTTCCTCGACTCCTAGAATTACCGGTCATTCATGTCTCAGCAAACCGTCGAAACCGTTTCCAGCACAGCTGACCGCCTGAAGGTGGGGTTGGCGATTGCCGCCATCGTGGCCGGCATCGTTGGCTTCTATCTTCTTGCCGAGCAGCCCACTGTCGTGCGGGTGGTATCGGTCCTGGCTGGCCTGGCGGCAGGTGCGGCCATTGCCTGGTTCTCGGGTCCGGGCCAACGGTTTTTCGCGTTTGCAAAAGATTCCTGGGCGGAAACCCAGCGGGTGGTCTGGCCCACGCGCAAGGAAACAGTTCAGATGACGCTGACTGTTTTTGCCTTCGTGGTCGTGATGGCGCTTTTTCTTTGGCTGGTCGACAAGACGCTCGAATGGGTGCTCTACGATCTGCTGCTCGGCTGGAAGAAATAAATGTCGAAGCGTTGGTACGTCGTGCACGCCTATTCCGGTATGGAAAAGAGCGTTGCTCGCGCGCTGCAGGAGCGGGTCGACCGCTCCGGCATGGCGGACAAATTCGGTCGCATTCTGGTGCCTACCGAAGAGGTGGTTGAAATGCGCAATGGCCAGCGCACCATCACCGAACGCCGTTTCTTCCCCGGCTATGTGTTGGTCGAAATGGTGCTCGATGACGACACTTGGCATCTGGTCAAGCACACCAACAAAGTCACCGGCTTTGTGGGTGGCGCGGGCAACCGGCCTTCGCCGATCTCCGACAAGGAGGTCGAAAAAATCATGGCCCAGATGCAGGAAGGGGTGGAGAAGCCCCGGCCCAAGACACTGTTCGAAGTGGGCGAAATGGTTCGTGTGAAAGAAGGCCCGTTCACCGACTTCAACGGCAATGTCGAGGAAGTCAATTACGACAAGAGCCGCCTGCGGGTGTCGGTCACCATTTTTGGCCGTGCCACGCCAGTGGAACTCGAGTTCGGCCAGGTTGAAAAGGTCTGACCCGCATCGATCCAAGCGTGTAACGAATGGCGCCGCAAGGCGCACATCCCCGGCAGTGAAGCGGCTGCGGGGGTCCGAGGAGCGTAAGTAAGTCGACCATTTATTGGGTGGTCATCCGAACGCGCGTTTGAACTCAAACCTGGAGACGCCAAATGGCGAAGAAGATTGTCGGCTTTGTGAAACTGCAGGTCCCTGCAGGCAAAGCCAATCCTGCCCCCCCGATTGGCCCGGCGCTGGGTCAGCGCGGCCTGAATATCATGGAATTCTGCAAGGCGTTCAATGCCCAGACTCAGGGCGTTGAACCTGGTCTGCCGATTCCTGTGGTGATCACTGCCTACGCCGACAAGAGCTTCACCTTCGTGATGAAGACTCCCCCGGCCACGATTCTCATCAAGAAGGCGGCCAAGATCGACAAGGGCTCGCCCCGGCCGCACACCGACAAGGTAGGGTCCATCACCCGCCAGCAGGCCGAGGAAATCGCCAAGGCCAAAATGCCTGACCTCACCGCCGCCAACCTCGACGCTGCCGTGCGCACGATCGCCGGATCGGCCCGCAGCATCGGTATCACCGTGGAGGGGCTCTAATCATGGCCCGACTCAGCAAACGCGCCAAGGCCATCCGTTCCAAGGTCGAACCGCAGAAAGCCTACGCCCTGAACGCAGCGTTGTCGCTCGTGAAGGAATGCGCCACCGCCAAGTTCGATGAATCCATCGACGTTGCCGTGCAACTGGGCGTTGATGCGAAAAAATCCGACCAGGTGGTTCGCGGCTCGGTGGTTCTGCCCGCCGGCACCGGCAAATCGGTTCGCGTGGCCGTCTTCACCCAGGGCGCCAAGGCCGATGAAGCGCGCGCTGCAGGCGCCGACATCGTTGGCATGGAAGACCTCGCCGAGCAGGTGAAAGCGGGCAATATCAATTTTGATATCGCGATTGCGTCGCCTGACGCCATGCGCGTGGTGGGCGGTCTCGGCCAAATCCTGGGACCACGTGGCCTCATGCCTAACCCGCGGGTTGGCACGGTCACCCCCGATGTCGCGGGCGCGGTGCGCAACGCCAAGGCTGGTCAGGTGCAGTACCGCACCGACAAGGCCGGCATTGTGCATGCCACGATCGGTCGTGCGTCGTTTGGCACCGAGCAGCTCGAAACCAACATCAAGGCGCTGATCGACGCGCTCAACCGCGCACGGCCCCAGAGCTCGAAGGGTATCTACCTGCGCAAGGTTGCCGTGTCGAGCACGATGGGCGTGGGCGTTCGCGTCGATCCGGGCGCCTTCTCGGCCAGCGCCAGTTAAGGAAAAGCGGGGCCCGGCGCGGTGGCTAATGTTGGTATTGGCTGCGCCGGTTCCCAACCAGTGAATTGATGAACTTTGGGCCGTGGGTCCAGGCGCATCGCCCTCCTGGGTTGCCGGGGGGTCGGGGCGCGGGGCCAGCGGGTTATCAAAGACCGTAGGGGGGTGAGCGGGCAGTCTGCCGCGATCCTTTAATTCCGCAAGGTCCCTGCGCAGATGGCGCCCCCGAAGCGAGGATCAACGTGAACAGACCAGCCGTTTCAAGCGGGTTTGCAGCGAGTTCCCCGGTCGGTCGCCGTGTAGCAACTGAGGGCGCTCGCGGGGCGGGTGCACGGTCGCGCAAAGGCGTGACCCATCACCGTCCCGAAGGTGCTCTCGTTTAACCAGGGGAAGACCGTGGGTCTCAATCGAGAAGACAAGGCCGTCGTTGTCACGGAGGTCGCCGCCGAAGTGGCGAAGGCGTCCGCGATCGTGGTGGCCGAATACCGTGGTCTGAATGTTGGTGCAATGACAACGCTGCGCCGTCAGGCGCGCGATTCGGGCGTCTACCTGCGTGTGCTCAAAAACACGCTGGCACAGCGCGCGCTCGCCGGCACACCATTCGAAGGGCTGACCGACCATCTGGCGGGTCCGCTCATCTATGGCATGTCGACCGATCCCGTGTCGGCCGCGCGCGTACTCAACGACTTCGCCAAAGCCAACGACAAGCTGGTGCTGAAGGCGGGAGCTCTGCCCAATTCCGTGCTCGACGCACGGGGGGTCAAGGCGCTCGCCACCATGCCCAGCCGCGAGGCGCTGCTGGCAACGTTGTTGGGCACGATGCAGGCGCCGGTTGCCACGTTCGTCCGTACGCTCAACGAGGTGCCCGGCAAGTTCGTGCGCACGCTCGCAGCGCTGCGCGACGAGCGTGAGAAGTCAGCCGCCTAAGCGTCAGTCGAACCACCTTACGCATTCAGATTCTGCAAACCTTTAAGCATTTTTCGGAGTAACAACATGGCACTCAGCAAGAATGAAATCCTCGACGCAATCGGCGGCATGTCGGTTCTCGATCTGGCCGATCTCATCAAGATGATGGAAGAGAAGTTCGGCGTGTCGGCTGCTGCCGCCGCCGTTGCCGTGGCTGCCCCCTCTGCCGCTGCTGCGGCCCCGGCCGTTGAAGAAAAAACCGAATTCACCGTCGTTCTGAACGCCGCTGGCGAGAAGAAGGTCGAGGTGATCAAGGTTGTCCGCGCCGCCACCGGTCTGGGCCTCAAAGAAGCCAAGGATCTGGTCGACGGTGCACCGAAGCCCGTCAAGGAAGCCATCAGCAAGGCCGACGCCGAGGCGCTCAAGAAGCAACTCGAAGACGCCGGCGCCAAGGTCGAACTCAAGTAACGACCCGCTGGTTCATTCCTTGCAGCAAGCGAATCGCCCGGACACCGGCCGCGCCATGCGCGGTTCGGTGGCTGGGTGTTTTCGTCTCGTTCTCAGTTGTCCCCGCTGACCCGCCCCGGGAGAGCCCATGGCCCACGCTTCCGCCTATTCGTTCACCGAAAAAAAGCGCATCCGCAAGAGTTTCGCCAAGCGGCGAGTCGTGCTCGATGTGCCGTACCTGCTCACGACGCAGATCGAGTCTTATGATCGGTTTCTGCAGTCCGCTTCGTCCACAGGCGAGCGGCAGGACGAGGGCCTGCAGGCCGCGTTTTCCTCAATCTTTCCGATCGTCTCGCACAATCAGATGGCGCGACTCGAGTTTGTCCACTATTCGCTGGGCAACTCGGCCTTCGACGTGAAGGAGTGCCAGCAGCGCGGGCTCACATTCTGCGCGCCGCTGCGCGCACGCGTGCGGCTGGTCATCATGGACCGCGAGGCGGCCAAGCCCACGGTGAAGGAAGTGAAGGAGCAAGAGGTCTACATGGGCGAAGTGCCGCTCATGACTGACACGGGTTCGTTCATCATCAACGGCACCGAGCGAGTCATCGTCTCGCAGCTGCATCGCTCGCCTGGCGTGTTCTTCGAACATGACCGCGGCAAGACCCACAGCTCGGGCAAGCTTCTTTTCTCCGCGCGCATCATCCCCTATCGCGGCTCGTGGCTCGACTTCGAGTTCGACCCGAAGGACATCCTCTATTTCCGCGTGGATCGGCGCCGCAAGATGCCGGTCACCATTCTGCTGAAGGCAATTGGCCTCAATCCCGAGCAGATCCTCGCGCACTTCTTCGTGTTCGACTCGTTCCGCCTCATGAATGACGGCGCGCAGCTCGAGCTCGTGCCCGACCGCCTGCGCGGTGACATCGCCCGGTTTGACATTGCCGATCGCGATGGCCGGGTGATCGTTGCCAAAGACAAGCGCATCAATGCGCGTCACATTCGCGAGATCGAAACCGCGGGGCTGAAGCATGTCTCGGTGCCCGATGACTACCTCATTGGCCGCACGCTTTCGCAGAGCGCGGTCGATCCCGATACCGGTGAAATCGTGGCGCGTGCCAACGATGAAATCACCGAAGACCTGCTGAAGAAGCTACGCGCGGCCAACGTCCGCGAGTTCCGTACGCTCTTCACCAATGACCTCGATCAGGGCCCATACATTTCTCTGACCCTGCGGGTCGATGAAACCGTTGACCAGATGGCTGCGCGGATAGCGATCTACCGCATGATGCGTCCGGGCGAGCCGCCCACCGAAGAAGCAGTCGAGGCGCTCTTTAACCGTCTGTTCTACAGTGCCGATGCCTACGACCTGTCCAAGGTCGGCCGCATGAAGTTCAACCGTCGCGTGGGCCGCGACGAGTCCATCGGTCCCATGACGCTCACCGATGACGATATCCTCGCAGTGATCAAGATCCTGGTGGATCTGCGTAACGGCAAAGGCGAGATCGACGATATCGATCACCTGGGTAACCGCCGGGTGCGCTGCGTGGGCGAGCTTGCCGAGAACCAGTTCCGCGCTGGGCTGGTTCGTGTCGAGCGCGCGGTCAAGGAGCGCCTGGGCCAGGCCGAAACCGAAAACCTCATGCCGCATGATCTGATCAATAGCAAGCCGATCAGTGCGGCCATCCGCGAGTTCTTTGGGTCCAGCCAGCTCTCACAGTTCATGGACCAGACCAACCCGCTGTCCGAAATCACCCACAAACGTCGGGTGTCGGCGCTTGGTCCGGGCGGTCTCACGCGCGAGCGTGCAGGCTTTGAGGTGCGCGACGTGCACCCCACGCACTACGGTCGGGTGTGCCCGATCGAAACGCCCGAAGGCCCGAACATCGGCCTGATCAATTCGCTCGCGCTCTATGCGCGCCTCAACGAATACGGTTTCCTTGAGACGCCTTATCGCAAGGCATCGGATAGCCGCGTCACCGACGAAATTCATTATCTGTCGGCGATCGAGGAAGGCCGCTACGTCATTGCTCAGGCTAACGCCGCGATGGACGCCGAGGGCCGCCTCACAGGCGACCTGGTGTCGGTGCGGAAAGCGGGCGAATCCGAACTCACCTCGCCGGTCAACGTTCAGTACATGGACGTGGCGCCTACCCAGATCGTCTCGGTGGCCGCCTCGCTCATTCCGTTCCTTGAGCATGACGACGCCAACCGCGCGCTGATGGGCTCGAACATGCAGCGCCAGGCGGTGCCGTGTCTGCGCCCCGAAAAGCCGCTGGTGGGCACGGGTATCGAGCGCACCTGCGCGGTCGATTCGGGCACCGTTGTCACCGCGCGTCGAGGCGGCGTGGTCGACTATGTCGATGCCAACCGCATCGTGGTTCGCGTGAACGACGATGAGACAGTGGCTGGCGAGGTCGGCGTCGACATCTACAACCTCATTAAATACACGCGCAGCAACCAGAACACCAACATCAACCAGCGCCCCATCGTAAAGAAGGGTGATGTCATTGCGCGTGGCGATGTGGTGGCCGATGGCGCCTCCACCGACCTGGGCGAACTCGCGCTCGGCCAGAACATGCTGGTCGCGTTCATGCCCTGGAACGGCTACAACTTCGAAGACTCCATCCTGATCTCCGAGCGCGTGGTGGCTGACGATCGCTACACCTCGATCCACATCGAAGAGCTGTCGGTGCTTGCCCGCGACACCAAGCTCGGCCCTGAGGAAATCACCCGCGACATCTCCAACCTGTCAGAGGGCCAGCTCGGACGGCTGGACGACTCCGGGATCGTCTTCATCGGCGCCGAAGTGCTGGCGGGCGATGTGCTGGTGGGCAAGGTCACACCCAAGGGTGAAACCCAACTCACCCCAGAAGAAAAGCTGCTGCGTGCAATCTTTGGCGAGAAAGCTTCCGATGTGAAGGACACGTCGTTGCGCGTGCCCTCGGGCATGAGCGGCACGGTGATCGATGTGCAGGTGTTCACCCGCGAGGGCATTCAGCGCGACAAGCGTGCGCAGTCCATCATTGACGACGAACTTAAGCGCTATCGTCTCGACCTGAACGATCAGCTGCGCATCGTTGAAAACGACGCCTTCGAGCGGATCGAGCGCCTGCTGGTCGGTAAAGCCGTCAACGGTGGCCCCAAGAAGCTCGCGAAGGGCGCGCTGGTCACCTCCGAGTATCTGGCTGATCTCGACCGCTATCACTGGTTCGAAGTGCGCCTGGCCGATGAGGCTGCCGCGAGCCAGCTCGAGGCGCTGCGTGAGTCCATCGAACAGAAGCGTCATCAGTTCGACCTCGCCTTCGAGGAAAAGCGTAAGAAGCTCACCCAGGGCGACGAGCTGCCCCCGGGCGTGCTCAAGATGGTCAAGGTCTACCTCGCCGTCAAACGCAGGCTGCAGTCGGGCGACAAGATGGCGGGTCGTCATGGCAACAAGGGCGTGGTTTCGCGCATTGTTCCGGTGGAAGACATGCCCTACATGGCCGATGGCACCTCGGTCGATATCGTGCTGAACCCCCTGGGTGTGCCCTCGCGAATGAACGTCGGCCAGATTCTCGAGACGCACTTGGGCTGGGCGGCCAAGGGCGTGGGCATCCGGATTGGCGAAATGCTGCAGCGCGAGGCGCGTGCTGCCGAGCTGCGCCAGTTCCTCGACCGCATCTACAACACCAGCGGGCAGCGAGCCGATCTCGAGGCGCTCACCGATCCTGAGGTGGTTGAGCTCTGCTCGAACCTGCGGCATGGCCTGCCGTTCGCAACGCCGGTGTTTGATGGTGCTTCCGAGCCTGAAATTCATCAGATGCTCGACATCGCCTATCCGGACAACGATGCGCGCACCCAGCTGGTGGGCTTTACTCCCAGCAAGACGCAGGTGCGGCTGCACGATGGTCGCACGGGCGATGCCTTCGACCGCGCGGTCACGGTGGGCTACATGCACATGCTGAAGCTCCACCATCTGGTCGATGACAAGATGCATGCGCGCTCCACCGGCCCCTACTCGCTCGTCACCCAGCAGCCGCTGGGCGGCAAGGCGCAGTTTGGCGGCCAGCGTTTCGGCGAGATGGAAGTTTGGGCGCTCGAAGCCTACGGTGCCTCCTACATGTTGCAGGAAATGCTCACCGTCAAATCCGACGATGTGAACGGGCGCACGAAGGTCTACGAGAACCTGGTCAAGGGCGAGCACGCGATCGAAGCCGGCATGCCGGAATCGTTCAACGTGCTGGTGAAAGAAATTCGATCGCTCGGCATCGATATCGATCTCGAGCGCAACTGAGCCACGGAGGAAAGCTGCAATGAAAGCGTTGCTCGATCTGTTCAAGCAGGTTCAGGAAGAAGAGCACTTTGACGCGATCAAGATCGGTCTGGCCTCGCCAGACAAGATCCGCTCCTGGTCGTTCGGCGAAGTGAAAAAACCCGAAACCATCAACTACCGCACCTTCAAGCCCGAGCGCGATGGCCTGTTCTGCGCCAAGATCTTCGGGCCGATTAAAGACTACGAGTGCCTGTGCGGCAAATACAAGCGCCTGAAGCACCGCGGCGTCATCTGCGAGAAGTGCGGCGTTGAAGTCACGCTTGCCAAGGTGCGTCGTGAGCGTATGGGCCATATCGAGCTGGCCTCGCCCACCGCGCACATCTGGTTCCTGAAGTCGCTGCCGTCGCGTTTGGGCATGGTGCTCGACATGACGCTGCGCGATATCGAGCGCGTGCTCTACTTCGAAGCCTTTGTTGTGATCGAGCCGGGGCTCACCCCGCTCAAGCGCTGTCAGATCATGACCGAGGACGACTACATCGCCAAGTGCACCGAATATGGCGATGACTTCCGCGCACTGATGGGCGCAGAGGGAGTGCGCGAGCTGCTTCGCACCATCGATATCAGTCGCGAAATCGAGACCCTGCGGCGCGACCTCGAAGCCACCGGCTCTGAAGCCAAAATCAAGAAAATTGCCAAGCGCCTGAAGGTGCTTGAAGGCTTCCAGCGCTCGGGCATCAAGCCCGATTGGATGGTGATGGATGTGCTGCCGGTACTGCCGCCGGAGCTTCGTCCGCTGGTGCCGCTCGACGGCGGCCGGTTCGCCACGTCCGACCTGAATGACCTTTATCGTCGGGTCATCAACCGCAACAACCGTCTGAAGCGCCTGCTCGAGCTGAAAGCGCCCGAGATCATCGTGCGCAACGAAAAGCGCATGCTCCAGGAAGCGGTCGATTCGCTGCTCGACAACGGCCGTCGCGGCAAGGCCATGACGGGCGCGAACAAGCGTGCGCTCAAGTCACTTGCCGACATGATTAAGGGCAAGGGCGGTCGTTTCCGTCAAAACCTGCTCGGTAAACGCGTCGATTACTCTGGCCGCTCGGTGATCGTGGTGGGACCGCAGCTCAAGCTGCATCAGTGCGGTTTGCCGAAGCTGATGGCGCTCGAGCTCTTCAAGCCCTTCATCTTCCACAAGCTCGAGCTGATGGGTGTAGCCACCACCATCAAGCAGGCGAAGAAATTCGTCGAGAACCAGGAACCCATCGTCTGGGACATTCTCGAAGATGTGATTCGCGAGCATCCGGTGCTGCTCAACCGGGCGCCCACGCTCCACCGCCTGGGCATCCAGGCGTTCGAGCCAGTGCTGATCGAGGGCAAGGCCATTCAGCTGCACCCGCTGGTCTGCGCGGCCTTTAACGCCGACTTCGACGGCGACCAGATGGCCGTTCACGTGCCGCTTTCGATCGAGGCGCAGCTCGAAGCGCGCGCGCTCATGCTGGCTTCCAACAACGTGCTGTTCCCCTCCAACGGTGAACCCTCGATCGTGCCGTCGCAGGACATCGTGCTGGGGCTTTACTACACCACGCGCGAAAAGGTCAATGCGCGCGGCGAAGGTATGGTGCTCTCCGACGTGGGCGAGGTGCACCGCGCTTACGATAGCGGCCGCGTTGAACTCGGCTCGCGCATCACCGTGCGCCTGTTTGAACACCAGAAAGACGCGGAAGGAAACCTCACGCCAGTGCTTCGCCGCGTCGAAACCACGGTGGGCCGGGCGCTGCTGTCGGAAATCCTGCCGAAAGGCTTGTCTTTCGATCTGATGAACAAGGCGCTCAAGAAAAAAGAAATCTCGCGCCTCATCAATGCGTCGTTCCGCCGCTGCGGTCTTCGCGATACCGTCATCTTCGCTGACCAGCTGATGCAAAACGGGTTCCGGCTCGCCACTCGTGCCGGTATCTCGATTGCGATCGACGACATGCTGGTGCCGCCGCAGAAGCAGGGCATTCTGGAAGCGGCTGAAGCCGAGGTGAAAGAGATCGAACAGCAGTACACCTCGGGTCTGGTCACCCAGGGCGAGCGCTACAACAAGGTGGTTGACATCTGGGGCCGTGCCGGCGATCTGGTTGGCAAGGCCATGATGGAGCAGCTCGCGACCGAACCGGTGGTGAACCGTCAGGGCAAGACCGTGCCGCAGGAGTCGTTCAATGCCATCTACATGATGGCCGACTCAGGGGCCCGTGGATCAGCCGCGCAAATCCGTCAGCTCGCCGGTATGCGAGGCCTGATGGCCAAGCCCGATGGCTCGATCATTGAAACCCCGATCACGGCGAACTTCCGCGAGGGGCTCAACGTTCTGCAGTACTTCATCTCCACGCACGGCGCGCGAAAGGGTCTGGCCGACACGGCGCTGAAGACCGCCAACTCGGGCTACCTCACGCGCCGTCTGGTCGATGTCACGCAAGACCTGGTGGTGACCGAAGATGATTGCGGCACTGCAAACGGCGTGTCGATGAAAGCCCTGATCGAAGGGGGTGAAGTGATCGAGGCGCTCCGTGACCGGATTCTTGGGCGCGTGGCGGCAAGCGATGTGGTCAATCCCGAGACCCAGGAAACGCTCTACGAGTCCGGCACACTCCTCGACGAGACTTCGGTCGAGGAAATCGATCGGCTGGGCATCGACGAGGTGCGCGTGCGTACGCCGCTCATCTGCGAAACCCGCTACGGCCTCTGCGCCAAGTGCTACGGACGCGATCTGGGCCGCGGCGTGCTGGTGAATTCGGGCGAGGCGGTGGGCGTGATCGCTGCGCAGTCGATTGGCGAGCCCGGCACGCAGCTCACCATGCGCACCTTCCACATTGGTGGTGCGGCCTCTCGTGCGGCCGTGGTGAGCAACGTGGAGGCGCGCTCTAACGGCACCGTGCGCTTTGCCATGACCATGCGCTATGTGACCAACGCCAAGGGCGAGCAGATCGTGATTTCACGCTCTGGCGAGGTCACGATCACCGACGACAGCGGCCGTGAGCGCGAGCGCCACAAGGTGCCTTACGGCGCCACGCTCATGGTGCTCGATGGTCGGGCCGTCAAGGCCGGCGCGCAAATCGCCACCTGGGATCCCCTCACCCGCCCCATCATCAGCGAATACGCGGGCACGGTGAAGTTCGAGAATGTCGAGGAAGGCGTCACCGTTGCCAAGCAGATCGACGAGGTGACGGGCCTGTCCACGCTGGTGGTGATCGATGCCAAGCGGCGCGGTAGTGCGGTCAAGACCGTTCGCCCCCAGGTGAAGCTCATCAACGAAGCGGGCGAAGAGGTGCGCATCGCGGGTACCGACCATGCTGTGACCATCGGCTTCCCGGTGGGCGCGCTGATTTCGGTGCGTGATGGTCAGCTGGTGGGTGTGGGCGAGTTCCTCGCCCGGATCCCGCTCGAATCGCAGAAAACTCGTGACATCACCGGCGGTCTGCCGCGCGTGGCCGAGCTGTTCGAGGCCCGCGCACCCAAAGACGCCGGCATGCTGGCAGAGGTCACCGGCACGGTGTCGTTCGGAAAGGACACCAAGGGCAAGCAACGCCTGGTGATCACCGACCTCGACGGCAATGCGCACGAGTTCCTGATCCCCAAAGACAAGAACGTGCTGGTGCACGACGGTCAGGTGGTGAACAAGGGCGAGATGATCGTCGACGGCCCAGCCGATCCGCACGACATCCTGCGTCTGCTTGGCATCGAGGCGCTTGCGCGTTACATCGTGGACGAGGTCCAGGACGTCTATCGTCTGCAGGGCGTGAAGATCAACGATAAGCACATCGAGGTGATCGTGCGGCAGATGCTGCGTCGGGTGCAGATCACCGACCCGGGCGATGTGCCGTTCATCACGGGTGAGCAGGTTGAGCGCTCCGAGATGCTGGACGAAAACGACAAGGCAGTTGCAGCCGGCAAGCGCCCGGCCTCGCACCTCAACCTGTTGCTGGGCATCACCAAGGCATCGCTCTCCACCGATTCGTTCATCTCGGCGGCCTCGTTCCAGGAAACCACCCGGGTGCTCACCGAGGCGGCCATCATGGGCAAGCGCGACGACCTGCGCGGCCTGAAGGAAAACGTGATCGTCGGCCGGCTGATTCCTGCCGGTACGGGTCTCGCCTTCCATCGGGCCCGCAAGGCCAAGGAGGCGGCCGAGGCGCAGGAGCAGGCAGCGCTTGCTGCCGCTGAGGCGCTGTTCGACCCAGTACCGTCTGAAGCTGGGTCGGAGGCTGAGGCGGCGGGCGACGCCACCGCCTGAGACATGCTGTGTGGCAGACGGGCGCGCTGAAAAGCGGTCCGTCCGCTGCGCGGTATTCTCAGGTATCCCGTGGGGGTTTCGCACCACCACAGGGAGCGGAGGCCGAGTAAAACCGTCAACCGAATCGGCCACCCGCTTGTCAGGGCGCTCGTTTCGTCCTACACTTGAAGGCTTTTCGCTAGAAAAAGTTTTCGACGCAGCGCAGGACTAGGATCGCGGCGCGTCGATAAGTTAAAAGGTTTAGTTACAAGGTTTCGTTAAGGATCTTTCATGCCAACCATCAACCAGCTGGTGCGCCAGGGTCGCGAATCTGCAGCGGTCAAGAGCAAGAGCCCGGCGCTTGCCAACTGCCCCCAGCGCCGCGGCGTTTGCACGCGCGTCTACACCACGACCCCGAAGAAGCCCAACTCGGCACTCCGTAAGGTTGCGAAGGTGCGCCTCACCAATGGGTTTGAAATCATCTCCTACATTGGCGGTGAGGGCCACAACCTGCAAGAGCACTCTGTGGTGCTGATTCGCGGCGGCCGCGTGAAAGACCTCCCTGGCGTGCGCTACCACATTGTTCGTGGCTCACTCGACTTGCAGGGCGTGAAAGACCGTAAGCAGTCGCGTTCGAAATACGGTGCCAAGCGTCCCAAGAAGGGCTGAGCACTGCATCGCGCCGCTCTGGTGGCGCGCACCCCGGCCCGCTCCGCGGTCGCCGGCAGGTTTTTAGGTTCAGGAGAATCGGCAGCCGTCCGCTGCCGATTCATTTCGTGGGGTCCGGCCTCTTTGGGTTTGGCTCCAGTAAGCGGCAGTGCCCGCCGGCAGCCCGCCGGTTCGGTCGCACCGCCAGGTAGATCGGGTTCGCGTCCCGGCTGCCAGCTGAATAGAGAGGTGTGATATGCCCCGTCGTCGCGAAGTCCCCCGCCGCGAGATTCTCCCCGATCCGCTTTACTCGAGCGTGGAAGTCTCCAAGTTCGTCAACGTTCTCATGCTGGACGGCAAGAAAGCGGTCGCCGAGCGCATGCTCTATGGCGCGCTTGAGCAGATCAAGAGCCGTTCGGGCAAAGACCCGATCGAGGTTTTCGGCCAGGCCCTCCACAACGTACGCCCCATGGTCGAGGTGAAAAGCCGTCGGGTCGGTGGCGCCAACTACCAGGTGCCGGTTGAGGTTCGCCCGGTACGTCGTACGGCGCTTGCCATGCGGTGGCTCCGTGAGGCCGCCAAGAAGCGGGGCGAAAAATCGATGGGTCAGCGCCTGGCCAACGAGCTGATGGAAGCGTCCGAAAACCGCGGCGGTGCCGTCAAGCGCCGTGACGAGGTGCATCGGATGGCTGAGGCCAACAAGGCCTTCGCGCACTTCCGCTTCTGAGCTCCCGGGCGCTGCGGTTGTCACACAATCTTCATCGCGCGGCGCAATCCTGAACGGTTTGTTCCGCGCGTGTGCTCGCTGCACTGCCCTGCGTCTGCATCAACCCCTCGACAAGAGTCTCCATCATGGCCCGCAAGACCCCGATTGATCGGTATCGCAACATCGGTATTTCAGCCCACATCGATGCCGGAAAAACCACCACTACTGAGCGCATCCTCTACTACACCGGCGTCAACCACAAGATCGGTGAAGTTCACGACGGCGCAGCCACGATGGACTGGATGGAGCAGGAACAGGAGCGCGGCATCACGATTACGTCGGCTGCCACTACCTGCTTCTGGAAGGGCATGGACAGGTCCTATCCCGAGCATCGCATCAACATCATCGACACTCCCGGACACGTCGACTTCACCATCGAGGTTGAGCGTTCAATGCGGGTGCTCGATGGCGCCTGCATGGTGTATTGCGCGGTAGGCGGTGTTCAGCCCCAGTCTGAAACCGTCTGGCGCCAGGCCAACAAATACGGCGTGCCCCGTCTCGCGTTCGTCAACAAGATGGACCGCGTGGGCGCCAATTTTTTCAAAGTCCACGATCAGATGCGCGCGCGCCTGCGCGCCAATCCCATTCCCATCCAGGTTCCCATTGGCGCCGAAGAGCACTTCAAGGGTGTTGTGGATCTGGTTCGCATGAAGGCCATTTACTGGGATGATGCCTCACAGGGCATGAAATTCCAGCTCGAAGACATTCCGGCCGAGCTTGCCGATGTCTGTGAAGAGTGGCGTGAAAAAATGGTTGAGGCGGCTGCCGAGGCCAATGAAGACCTGATGAACCGCTACCTCGAAGGCGGCGAGCTGTCTATCGAAGACATCAAGAACGGCATCCGCCAGCGCACGATCGCCGGCGAAATCGTACCGATGCTTTGCGGCACCGCCTTCAAGAACAAGGGCGTGCAAGCCATGCTCGACGCGGTGATCGACTTCCTGCCCTCGCCCGTGGACATCCCGCCGGTCAAGGGCACCGACGAAGACGATAAACAGCTGCTTCGCAAAGCCGACGACGGCGAGAAGTTCGCAGCGCTTGCGTTTAAGCTCATGACCGACCCGTTCGTGGGCCAGCTCACCTTCATCCGCGTGTATTCCGGCGTGCTCAATTCGGGCGACACCATTCTGAATGCGGTAAAGGGTAAGAAGGAGCGTATTGGTCGTCTGCTCCAGATGCACGCCAATCAGCGCGAAGAAATCAAGGAAGTTCGCGCGGGTGACATCGCTGCCTGTGTGGGTCTGAGAGACGTCACCACCGGCGAAACCCTCTGTGATCCCGATGCGCACATCATGCTTGAGCGCATGGAGTTCCCTGAGCCCGTCATCTCGCAGGCGGTCGAGCCCAAGACGAAGGCCGACCAGGAAAAGATGGGCATTGCATTGGGTCGCCTGGCCCAGGAAGACCCCTCGTTCCGTGTCCGGACCGACGAAGAGTCGGGCCAGACCATCATTTCAGGGATGGGCGAGCTCCACCTCGAAATTCTGGTCGACCGCATGAAGCGCGAGTTTGGCGTCGAGGCGTCAGTCGGTAAGCCCCAGGTGGCGTACCGGGAAACCATCCGCAAGAGCGTCGATGAGGTTGAGGGCAAGTTCATCAAGCAGTCGGGTGGTCGCGGTCAGTACGGGCATGTGGTGCTCAAGGTCGAGCCGCTCGAGCCGGGCGGCCCCAACTTCGAGTTTGTCGATGCGATCAAGGGCGGGGTGGTGCCGCGCGAATTCATCCCTGCAGTCCAGAAGGGGATCGAGGAAACGCTGCCGGCAGGTGTGTTGGCGGGCTATCCGGTTGTGAACGTCAAAGCCACGCTTCATTTTGGCTCCTACCATGACGTTGACTCCAACGAGAACGCCTTCAAGCAGGCTGCTTCCATGGCGTTCAAGGAAGGCATGCGTCGCGCGAGCCCGGTGCTGCTCGAGCCCATGATGTCCGTGGAGGTCGAAACACCTGAGGACTACGCCGGCACGGTGATGGGCGATCTGTCGTCGCGGCGCGGCATGGTTCAGGGCATGGAAGACATGCCCGGCGGTGGCAAGGCGATTCGTGCCGAGGTGCCGCTTGCCGAGATGTTCGGCTACTCCACTACGTTGCGCTCGCTCACGCAGGGACGCGCCACGTACACGATGGAATTCAAGCAGTACTCTGAAGCACCCAAGAACGTTGCCGAGGCGGTGATTTCGGCACGCGGCAAGTAAGAACCAGCAGGCGGGCAAGGCCAGGCCTCGCGTCCGCCGGCAACACACTCACACGATATTCGGAGCGTAGAGATGGCAAAAGGCAAGTTTGAGCGTACGAAGCCACACGTGAACGTGGGAACGATCGGGCACGTGGATCATGGGAAGACGACGCTGACGGCGGCGATCACGACGGTGCTGTCGACGAAGTTTGGCGGCGAGG
>CAIPNM010000147.1 GCA_903866395.1 uncultured bacterium | reverse complement strand
TCGCGTGCGCTCGCATGCGGCCAGTCGGTGCCCCAGACCACGCGGTCTGGCGCGACCTCGACCATGGCGCGCGCGAAGGGCGTGATGTCGTGGTAGTGGGGGAACTGGTTGGAGATGAAGTAGGGACCGATCAGCTTCGCGTGGCAGTTGTCACGGCGCAGCAGGCGCAGCACCGCCTGGAACGCGGGAGCTTCGGTTCCCTCGGAGGTAAGGATTCGTCCGAAGTGGTCAATCACGATCGGCACCGGCAGGGCGGCGAGGATCTCTTCGACGTCAGGCTGCTCGCGGAAGTTTGCGTAAAACTGCAGGTGCCAACCTAGATGGCGGATGCGCTCGGCGAGTCTGCGCGCGTCTGTAAGCTTGAGGCCCTGCGTCCACGAAGCGGTATTGATGCGGATGCCGCGGAACCCCAGTCCGTTCAGGCGCTCGAGTTCGCCGTCGGTAATGTCTGGCGACACCACGGCGACCGCTCGCATTTCAATGCCGCTTTGCGCCAGCGCCATTTCGATGGCGGCGTTGTTGGTGCCATAGACGCTGGGCTGCACCAGGACCGCACGCTCGCAGCCGATGCTCTGGAGCATCTCGCGATACTGCGGCCAGTCGGTGACATGCGGGACGAAGTGGGTGGCAGGCAGCAGGGGATAGCGCTCCTGGGGACCGAACACGTGCGCGTGGCAGTCGGTCGCACCGGCCGGAAACTTCACCCGCGGTTTACGGGTGGGGGAAACTGGCGGCGGAATGTCCGGGGTGCGGGCGTTCATTTCTGCTGCGGCCGCGCTTCCACGGTCGCCTGTTCGATTTCGTAGTGCGCCGTCAGGTCGATGAGATCCTCCACTTCCTGTCGTGCGTCGATCCAATCCTGGTTGGTCATGCCGGTTACGTCTCCGGTATCGCGAAGCTCCCGCAGGATTTTCTTGTGGTGGTGCAATGCGCTGCACAGCACGACCTGTGCCTCGATGCAGGCCACATAGCCCATGTCGATCAGTTCCTGGCGGGTAAAGAGGGGGCGGCCGTCGCGGTTGCCGCGGCTTTGCACGTAAACCAGCGGCAGGCGGCACTTGCGTGGCGCTTCCTCGGCCTCTTTGGGATTGCGCGGGAATAACAGGCCCATGTCGGCGCCGACGTCAGCGGCGCGGTTCAATCGCATGCTCGCTTCCTCAAGGCCCAGAGCCCGGCAGGTGTCAGTGCGGGCGATGATCACGAAATCTGGGTCTGCCTCGTTGCGCTGGCGGACCGAGTACTCGATCTTGTCGACGAACTCCTCGACGGGAATGCCGTGCACCACATACTTGTGATAATGCGCGCGCTTCGGATAAAGCTGGTCCTCGATATGGATACCGGCGACGCCGTTGCGAATGAACTCGCGCACCGTGCGCATGGTGTGGAGCGGCTCGCCGAAGCCCGCACCCGCATCGGCCAGCACGGGGATGCCGACGCTTTGCGCGATGTCGCCCGCCAGGCGGACCTGCTCGGTCATGGTCAGGAGCGGCTCGGTGACGGCGAGCGCGCCACCGGTCACGTATCCGCCCACGTAAGCCGATTCGTAGCCGAGCGATTGCACCAGGCGGCCGGTGAGGGCGTCGTAGACTGACGGCATGTGCAGGAAGGTTTTGGCGGCGAGAAGTTCGCGCAGACGGGTGGTGGAACGCTGTTGCATGGAGGCACGCTCAGATGAGTGAGAACAAAAGAATTATCAGAACGCTCACTCATGTCGTCCAGTGATAAATTCTCATTGAGCCATTACTGGAAGATATGTCATGCGATCCGGCGAAGAACTGCTCCTGGCGCGTCTGCGTTTCCGCCATCTCCAGATGGTGGCGGAGGTCGAGCTAGCCGGCAGTCTCAGTAAGGCGGCCGCGAAACTCAACCTCACGCAGCCGGCCCTTTCGAAGGCACTCAAGGAGGTCGAAGGTCTGCTGGGCTTTGCGCTTTTCAAGCGCAGCACGCGCGGGCTTCAAAAGACACCGCAGGGTGCGATCGTCATGCGTGGCGCCACGCTGCTGCTCAAGGAACTGCACCACTTCCACGCCGAGGCCGAGGCCGCCGGACCCGAAGGTCGAATTGCTGCGGTGCTGCGCCTGGGCGCCCCGGCTTTTCTGGCCGTCAGCCTGTTACCCGCCGTGGTGGCGCGGCTGGCCAAGGCGCGCCCGCCGATAGCCGTGAGCCTTTATGAAGCCAATGTGCCGAGGCTGTTCGACTCATTGCTTGATGGCGACCTGGATGCGCTGGTCACGGTCTACAACCCGGATTCGATGTCCAAGGCGGCAGGGCACGGCGTGCGATTCGAAGCGATTGGCGAGGAAGACTATGTCGTCATTGCGCCGTCAGGGCACCGGCTTGCGCGCGCGCGCAGTGTCGAATGGGGAGCCCTGGTCGATGAGCCGTGGGTCCTTACGCGCATGCCCTCGCTCGCGCGGGTGTTCATCGAGGACACCTTCAGGCGCCACGGCTTACAGCCCCCTGCGCCGGTATGCGAGACCGACAGTCCGGTCACAAGCGCCCGCGTGGTGGCCGAGGGCGTGGGCTTGAGCACCACGCCGATCTCGACCGCGCGTGAAGCCGAGCGTGCTGGCCGGATTCGCCGTATCCGCATCGCGTCGCCGCCGCCCTGCGCCACCCTCGGGCTGGTGTACAGAACTGCGGCCGCTGATCACCCGCGCATCGCAATGCTGCGGCAGGCGTTGCTGCAATTGCCGGGGGTCCGACTGTCCTGATTGCGAGATAGCCGGTTCTGTCTATACGGTGGCCACCGGCGTGACCGCGGAGCCGACAGCGCCCGGCAGGCGCAGCGGCGGGGCGGTCAGGAGGAAGCGGCTTCGTTGGTGGGCGTGAAGCCAGTTTGCCAGCTCCGTTAAATACCACAGCTCGCCCAGATGGACGCCCAGCTTGAACAGGCAGTGCTCGTGCAGCGGCAGGACGGCGCCCCGCGGGCCGATATTCTTGCGCACGCCCAGGGTGGACGATGATTCGACGGCTAGATTGTCAGCGGCAATGGCAGCAACGCCGGATTCGGTGATCCAGTTCAGCAAAGCCTGGTCTGAGCCGTCTAGTACGGCGCACGCCAGCCGGATCGAGGGGTCCGGACCCTCGGGCGGACTATCGACGATCAACTGCCCCAGCCCGGTATGCAGGCACAGGATGTCGCCTTCGCTCACACTCAAGCGATCGGCTTCCATGATCTTCAACAGCATCTCGAGGTCGACGTGGGTGCGTGCTTCGCCAAGGTGTCGATGCAGGTCGACCATGACGCCGCGCCCCTGTACGCAGGTCTCAGCCATGTTGGCGATCGATAGCGCGCGCGCGCCGAGATCGCCCTGGACGCCCTGGTTGTTGGCGTCAACGATCTGCCATCCGTTGTAGAAGACGCGCTTGCGCTCCCCGCTTCCATCCACATCGAATAGCGATCCCTTGTGTGCGAGGGAGTCCCACTGGGTGGAGTACTGGCTGTAGAGAAGCACTGCTTCGTCCGAGCTGACATCGGTAAACCGCGGGTCGATCCGATCGTGCGGGAAGTTGAACACCTGGTTACCGCTGCGCAGGACTGGCTTGAACACCGGCGCGCATCGATGGTCGTTTAAGACCTGCCCGCCGGGACGGTCCAACGGCAAGCTCAGGCAGAACACGTCGCCTGTGATGACCTCCTTCATGGCTTCCCTGCGGCGTGCAGGGGTCAGGAGGTTCATGCGGCCGCGTTGGTCGTCGGGGCCGAAGTCGCCCCAGTTAGATCCCGGGGGGCGCTGCGTCCAGCGTTGGGCCATTTTGGTGTCCGCTTCTAATCGGGGGGCGTTCAATCGGCGGTGATGCCGGCGTCCTTGATCAGCTTGCCGTACATCAGCAACTCTGACCTGATCAGGTTGGCAAACTCGGCGGGGGAATTCATGATCAGCTCATTGCCACCGTCCTCGCCGAGTCGTTTCACGACATCGGGGGCCTTGCCGATCTTCTGCAGTTCGCGGTGCAGCCTGTCGACAATTGCTGGGTCGGTCTTGGCGGGCGCCAGCATGCCTTGGAACTGGGTGATGTCATAGCCAGTGAAGCCCATTTCGGCCAGCGTTGGCAACTGCGGCAGGGTGGATGACCTTTGTCCTCCGGTCGAGGCGAATGCACGCAGTTTCCCGGCCTTCATCATGGGGGCCGCTGTGACCAGCGCTTCGAAGGTGAAGGACAACTGGCCGCCTAGGAGGTCGGACCAGACTGCGGCGCCGCCTTTGTAGGGGACATGAATCAACTTGGTGCCGCTGAGTTGCTCGAACAGAACGCCGGCAAGATGGCCACCGCCTCCGATACCGGTCGAGCCGTAGCTCAACGTACCAGGATTAGCTTTCGCGGCAGCGATGAGGTCCTGCAGGCTGCGGATAGGGGATGCTTCCCTGACGACAATCGCATACTGGAAACGCGTGATCTGACTGATCGGCGCGAAGTCAGTGAGCGGGTCATAGGCGATCTTGCGATAGAGCACCGGGTTGATGACGATGGGGCCACTCGCGGCGATCAGTAAGGTGTAGCCGTCGGCCGGCGCCTTGGCGACAACTTCCGCGCCGACCCCACCGTTGGCGCCGGGGCGGTTTTCCACCACGAAGGGTTGGCCCAGGCCGTCAGCCAATTTTTGGCTGATGGTCCGTGCGGTGATGTCGGCCGCTCCACCCGCGACATACGGAACAATGACCTTGACCGGTTTGTTCGGGTAGGGCTGTTGAGCGCTTGCGCCGGTCCAGGCTGCGAGCGCGCAGGCCGCGATACTCAGGGTCAGCTTTGATTTCATGGTTGCCATCCTGTTGACATTGGACTCTTCAGTCGACGTGCGGTGCCTCGAACAGCGCTGGGAAAAGCGGCTGCTCGCTGGCGCGCGATATTCAGAATTCGATCACCTGAGGCGTGAAGAGCCTCTCGCCGAGCACGGTCTCCATGATGTGATAGACGTTGAATTTGTAGGCCTCGCCCACGCTGATTTCCGGTGGGGTGAACGGGAACGCCACGTTGCCGCCAGTGGACAGCCTGCCCGTGTAGCCGTAGTGCAGCAGGTACTGCTTCATGGTCTTGACGACTTCAGACGCCCGCTCCAGCGTGGGCGCGATGCATTCGATCAGCAGACAGACTTCTGCGGGAAGCGGATAGTCAGTCGCGCGGTCGGTGACACCATCTACACCATAGACATGCCAGTGCAGGGTGTAGTCCTCGGGGCTGTCCTCGCACACGAGCTCGCGGACGATTTCCTTCACGTTTTCCAGAATGGACTGGTGCTGTTCGATGAAACGCGGATCGGCGGCACCGCACAGTAGGATGGCGCGGTCCCCGACTTTTCTTGCTCCCTCCATCTTGAGGGTGTGCTTCGCAGCGGGGACCCATCTCGCACCGCTGATTCTGGTCGTCCGCTCGCCCACCTGCTCGTAGACGGCATCATGTAATTCGGCGCGCCCTTCAGGTTCGATGATCGTGTAGGGGTCGTTTTGCTCGTACAGGCTGTGGGCTGCCACCGAAATGGGCAGTGCCTTTCGCTGTGGCGCCATGCTTTCCAGGATGAAGTGATCAGCATGCAGTTCGGCCAGGATCGAGTCGCGGCCTCCCGGCGTGCAGCACAGGGAGGCGCATTCAATGATCTTGGCCATGTGCACGGACAAACCCGTGGGAAAGCCCAGCATGACCGCCAGCGCGGAGAATATGGCGGTGTCGCAGGCGCGACCGGCGATCAGCACGTCGATATCGAGGGCGTAGGCCTCCTGAAATTCAGTCATGCCCATTTGGCCCACCAGGTGGGTCGTGAGCGCGAGTTCCTCCGCGGTCAGGTCTGGCATGCCGTCGATGCCAACCACACGTTTATCGTCGATGGCGCGTTGCAGGACTTCCTTGGGTACATCGCCCGGAATGTAGGCCAGGCGGAAGTTCAGCTGGTTTTCCTGGGCGATTTCGCGGATGAGCGCCAGCGTTGTCTCCAGGTGAGGCCTGGCGCCAGCCGACCCGGCCGAGCCGATGACCAGGGGAATGTTCAGGCGGCGCGCTCCAAGCAGCACTTTCTTCAGGTCACGCTTGGTCGATTGCCTGGAGGTGGCCAGCTGACCGCTGCCGAGGTAATAGGGCCCGATATCGATCGACCCCATGTCGCAGCCGATCAGGTCGGGCTTGCGCGCGAGGCCCGCCTCGAATGCGGGTGTCGGAATGCCGTAGCCAAGTTGACCCGACGCGCCCAGGAATCGCAGGGGGCGATAAGCCTTGCGGTTGGCGAACTCCTGAATCAAGAGTCCCGTTGCGCTCATATCTCGATCCCGAACATGCGCGCGTGCTGCTGGGCGCCATAGACGTCCCGGTCGCCCGGATCGCCGGCGGTAACCTTGCGGGGAATCACCACCTTCAGGGCCATTGCGACCGGGTAGTGGATGATCTTCACATTTTCAATGGGGTGGTCGTAGAGTTTTGCCACCAGGGCTTCAGTGATCTTGTTGGAGTCAACGACGCGCTGGTAGTCCGCCTCGGTGGCGAACATGATGTCCAGAGTCGTGCAACGCGGCCCGGCGTTCTTGCTGCGAATCACCTTGGCAATATCCGACAATCGCATGGAACCAATCCTTTCAAGTGTCTGAATTATCAGAACCCGTGATCATGTCGTCCAGTGATTAATTGTCATTGAGCCATAACCGAAGGAAATGGGCTGGGCCTCCGCCGATCGTTGCAGACCTTAGACGATTCGCACCGGTACACATAGCTGATAGCAACCCTCTTGGCGTACAACTTGCAGGGTCGTACGCTCGAAGCCGATGGCGGAGAGTTTCTTTCGCAGTCGTGTTAAGCGAACGGCGAGGTTGGCCTGGCTGACGCTGGCGTCGCGTGGTGTCATCACCTCAAGGAGTTGCCAGTAAGCGAGTCGATGCCCGGGGGCACGCGCTAGCGCCGATAGCAAAGCAGCTTCGACGGCGCTCAGTTCGGTTGAACCACGGGGTCCCTTCGCGTTGAGTTCTGCAAGGCTCACGGTCAAAGCCATCCCGTCGCCCGACTGGACCAAAGGGGCTCGCAAGCGCCGTTCCAGGGATTTCACCGCAGCGGTCAGTTCTTCAATGCTGACGGGCTTGGTTAGATAAATGTCCGCGCCCGCGCCATAGCCTTCGACCTTGTCGCGGACGGTCCCGCGTGCGGTCATCATTAGAACGCGTAACCCCGGTTGAGCGTCGCGAAGCCTGCGAGCTAGGCTCACGCCGTCTTCTCCGGGCAGATTGAGGTCCACCACCAGCAGGTCAATCATCGCCTGCGCATTTTCATCATTGAGTGCCTCGGCACAGGAAACGCCGAGAACGCGATGCCCCATCGACGCCATGACTTCGACAATGGATTCGCGCAAGTCGTCGTTATCCTCGACGACAACAATATTCAGATGGGTAACCACAACAGGAACCTCACATGCGTCGGATCGACGCGGCATTGCAGATCGCCGTCCAGTCGCTTCGCGATGAGCGATGACAGATACAGACCGAGTCCAGAGCCCGCGGCGCGCGAGGCGCCAGGGCCGCGCCAGTACTTCTTGAAGACCATCTCGGGATCGGGGGGCCCAGCTTCGCCTGTTTGATTGCTGACGGCCACTTGAATGCCCCTGCGGGTTCCCCGCGTTTCGGGGCTGATTCGAACGGTCACCAGGCTTCCCTGCGCGCGATACTTCAGTGCATTGTCAAGCAGGTTACCCAGAATTGCGCCTAGCAGCTGGCGGTCGGACGTTAGCCTGGGAAGGTGAGCGTCGCTGGTGAACACGATGTCGCTGCTGGCATTGGACTGTTCTGCCAGTTCGCGACCCAACGATTGAACGTCTAATGGCGCAAGCTGCAGCACAGGCGCAGCGGTTTCGTGTTCGCCACTTGATATGACGCGCTGGATGATGCCGCGAATGTTATCGATAGCGCGGTAGCCTCTTGCGCGCATAGGCGACGACGGATCCAGTCCACCGATCGCGAGGTGGGCGGTCGCGAGCGCATTGGTGAGTTCGTGCGTGAGCATGGTGATGAACTGCTCCTGGTCGCGGCGCATTGCTTGTTCTTGTTTAACTGATTGTGCAGCGAGCGCGAGTTGAGTCTGAGTCTCGTGCCTGGCCACCGCCTGGTGACGTTCCCGCGATCTGAGAAAACTTAGCAGAATCAGTGCGCTGATGGCGCCGTAGGCGGTCGCGCTATATAAGGTCCAAGGAGGACTGGGCAGGATGCCTAGCGCAGGCAGTGTGGCGTTCCAAAGAATGATGAGGTTCAGGCTGTAGGCCACGATCAAGGTGCGTCGTGACAGTCTGGGCGGCTCTGCTGGCTGGCGAGGACGCGTGAGAGCCGCCAGCGCCAGCAGCATCAGGGGGTAGATCAGCGTGGTGATGAGTGTGGTCTGTAGGGTCAGCCGTGTGAGCCCGGCTGGGATGAACACCAGAGTGCTCGGTGTGATGAGCGTCAGCCACCCTAAGCAGCGCATGCCAAGTTGTGGTGGGGAAAACTCCCGAAGCAGATGCCAGTGAAACCAGAGGACCGCCGTCGCCGTGATGGGAAATGCTACCGAGGACAGGGTATTGATGGCGTTAGGTGAAAGCACGCCAGACAGATAGACCCGAGCAAAGCCGAAAAGAATCAGGCTGAACAGTATTGAAATCAGCTGATGAACCGCGAAGGCGCCAATCACCCGGTCACGCCGTTCTAACCAGGCAACGACCGCCCACGCCAGCACCACCACCAAAAACGTGATGATGGCGCCGTAAAGGAGCTGTTGCAGTCGATCGATCGATTCGATGTCATCCCAACGAAGGGCCTCAACATGGATCCCGTGGTGGCTGGTCGTTCGAAGGCGGAGCAGAATCTCGATCGGCTCTGCCGGGGTATCAATCACCAGGTTCTGATTGAAAGATCGATACTCCGCTTTGCGCCAGTCATGGGTATCACCGGTCAGGAACGGCGGTTGGTCTGGCCGTCGGGGGTCGAACAGTGCTACCTCATCCAGGTGGCCCGGGAGTATTCGAAGCACTAATCGTTTTTCCCGATCAGGGCTAAGCCGCCCGGTATCGGCGAGGGGCTCAATCTTGAGCCGTAGCCAGGTTGTCGACGATTGGAAGCCCCTTCGCAGGGGGCCGTTGTAGGGGGTCCAATTCATGCCCCGCACTTGCTCAGGCCCCAGACCGTTAGAGGGATCGTCGAGCCATGCGCGTTCACTAATCTGGTCCCGTGAGCTTGGTGCCAGCTTCGGGGCTTCCGCCATCGCGGGAAGGTGCCAGAGTACTAGCAGCCAGATCAGACAGACGCGCACCCAGGCGGAACTGAGGCCGTTCATACGATCCATCGTGACCTCAGCAATGATTTCAGCCTCCTTTTTCCCGGTCGCTAAGTTTAAACACCGCTGAGCGCGAAAGTGAAATTCAGGCCCAGTCCTTCGGCGTTGTTACGCACGCCTCGGAGCGTGAAATCCTGAGAAATATTCACCGAAGCCAATGGCCTAAAGTCACCGCGCGAAAAAGGCTAAGCGCGGCTCTGTTTAGAGGGAAGAAATGATGAACTTCGAGTTTTCCGGAATGGCCGGATTGGTGGCTAATCGGTTTGCGATGCCCATCCTGGCACTCAGCGTCGTGACTGCGCTTGCCGCGCCGCTGTCTTGGGCTCAGGCAATTCCCGGCGCATCGCCGCCTCGTGAGGTCGAGCTCCAACTCGCTCCCTTCGTGCGCCAGATCCGGGCTGCGAATAAGGCCATCCTTTCCAAGCGAACCGAGCAGGAAATCGCGGGTACCGGTATTGAGCGGGCGGGCGCGGCGTTTCAGCCGCAGGCGTCGGTCTCGGTGCTCAACGGACGCCAGCGGCTCAAGAACACGCCCGAGGAAGATCTGGTGCGTCAGGGTCTGGGGTTGTATGACCGGACCGGCACCGATTATTCGGTGGGCGTGTCGCAGCTTCTTGATACCGGCGCCAAGCTCGAAGCCAAGGCGACGATGTCGAAGTTTCTCACCAACATCACGCGCAACATCCGGCAAAACGACAACGAGGACT
>CAIPNM010000146.1 GCA_903866395.1 uncultured bacterium | reverse complement strand
CCCGGCAAAATCTGGTGCTGCGGTCTGAACTACGCCGACCATGTGCGCGAGACCCAGCGCGACTTCACCGAGCAGCCCACGTTTTTCCAGCGCTACGCCGACTCCCAGGTGGGCCACAACCAGCCGCTGCTGCGCCCGCGTGAATCCATCCAGCTCGACTATGAAGCCGAGATTGCCGTCATCATCGGTAAGCCCGGCCGCCGGATCAGCCGCGAGCAGGCAGGCGCGCACGTGGCGGGCTATGCCTGCTACAACGACGGGAGCGTCCGCGACTGGCAGCGTCACACCTCGCAGTTCGCGCCGGGTAAGAATTTTTATCGCACCGGCGGTTTCGGTCCCTGGATGGTGACCGCCGACGAGATCCCGTTCGGCACGCTCATGACGCTCAGCGCCCGTCTGAACGGCCAGGAAATGCAGCGCGCCACCACCGACATGATGCTGCACGACATTGCGCGTCAGATCGCCTACGTGTCCACCGTGGCACCGCTCGAAGCCGGCGACGTGATCGTGACCGGTACCCCGGGCGGTGTGGGCGCGCGCCGCACGCCCCCCGTCTGGATGAAGGACGGTGATGTGATCGAAATTGAAATTGATCGCGTCGGAGTCCTGCGCAACACCATCGCGGTCGACTGACCGTTCTCGCGCGGGCCGGCCGCTGGTCGCCCGCGCATCCCATCGCCCCCGCTGTCCCGGACCCAGGCACTGCCACAGGGACCCGGGGCAGCCTACTACTGCCCACCATCATGGCCATTTACGCTGCGACGATTTTCGTCAGCGCCTTCATCCTGTTTCTGGTTCAGCCCCTGATGGCCAAGCAGATCCTGCCGTGGTTCGGCGGATCAGCTGCGGTCTGGACCACCTGCATGGTGTTTTTTCAGGTTGCGCTGCTGGTGGGCTATGCCTACGCCGACGCGAGCATTCGCTGGTTCAAGCCCCGCACACAGGTGATCGTGCACGGCGCGCTGGTGGTCCTCAGTCTGGCAGCACTGCCCATCATTCCCGATGCGGCCTGGAAACCGTTGGGTGACGAAGACCCCACCTGGCAGATTCTCGGCCTGCTGATCGCCACCATCGGTATGCCTTACCTACTGCTCTCAACCACCGGCCCGCTGGTTCAGGCCTGGTTTGCGCGCAGCTTCCCAGATGGCACGGTCTACCGACTGTTTGCGCTATCCAACTTCGCCTCGCTCCTCGCGCTGGTGGGCTACCCCTTCCTGTTCGAGCCCTGGATTCCTACTCGCACCCAGACCTGGATCTGGAGTGGCGCTTATGGGCTCTTTGCCGTCCTGGTGGTGGCGGCTGCGCTTCAGTCGCTGCGCTCCTCCGCGCGCCCCGATGCCAGCACCGCCCACCCAGGCGGGCTGCCGGAAAAGGCCGGATCGAACGCCAATGCCGGCGCCCCAGCCTCCGCGCCCGGGCCGATGCAGGCCAATGATGGCTCGCCCCCAGGCGCCGCTCACCAGCTGTCGTGGCTCATCTTCTCGGCACTCGGCTCCTACCTGCTGCTCGGCATCTCGAACCACATCACCATCAATGTCGCGTCCATCCCATTTCTCTGGCTGCTGCCGCTCACGCTTTATCTGATCACCTTCATCCTCTGCTTCGAAGGCCGGGGCTGGTACAGCCGCCGCGTGTTCGCGCTACCGCTCTTCGCGCTACTCGCCGCCATGGCGTGGGGGTTGCACGCCGAGGGCGAGGTGCTGCCCATCCTCGTCGAAATTCCGCTCTACTCGGCCGGGCTGTTCGTCTGCTGCATGTTTGCTCACGGCGAACTCGCCGCGATGCGGCCGGCACCCCGCTGGCTCACGCGCTTCTATCTGATGCTGTCGCTTGGCGGCGCGATAGGGGGACTCCTGGTCGGCATCGTGGCGCCCAAACTCTTCAGCGGCTACTGGGAAGTGGGCATCGGCCTGATCGCAACTGCACTCGCTGCGCTCTGGATCGTTCGGCAGGCTGCGATGGCGCTCCGCCTCACCGCGGTGGCGGTGGTGTGCGTTTGTACCGTGTATGTGTGGCTGTACGTCGATTCCATGGTGTCAGATGCGCGACTGATGTCGCGCAACTTCTACGGATCGCTGCGCGTGAAGGATGAAGGATCAACCACCGACCGCGATGCCTCGCGCAATCTGCTGCATGGCGTGATCCTGCATGGCAAGCAGTTCCTGGCACCCGCGCGCCAAAATGAGCTCACCACCTACTACGGGCCCACCTCAGGCGTGGGCCGCGCCATCGCCCTGCGGCAGCGGCAGGGACCGGTCAAGGTAGGCGTGATAGGTCTGGGAACCGGCACGCTGGCGGCCTGGGGACGACCGGGGGATACCTTCCGCTTCTATGAGCTCGACCCCGATGTGATCGAGGTCGCTAAAACCCATTACAGCTTTCTGCGCGATTCGAAAGCCAGCATCGAGACGGTGACCGGTGACGCGCGCCTGCAGCTTGAACGCGAACCCGAACAAGGCTTTGATGTGCTGGTGATCGATGCGTTCTCGAGTGATTCAATCCCCGTTCATCTGATTACCCGCGAGGCGCTGGCGACCTACCTTCGGCAGTTGAAGCCACAGGGAATCGTGGCCTTCCATGTCACCAACCGATTCCTGAAGCTTGCGCCGGTGGTTGCCGATCTCGCACGCGAAGCCGGCCTCCATGCTGTACGCGTGTTCGACCGTCCGGAGGGCGATGCGCCCTTCAACAATACCGATTGGGTGCTGGTGTCTCGCAATCCGGCGCTCGAACGCGAGCCCGCACTTCAAGGCGCCACCGCTGCGTTCGAGACGATTCCGGGTCTACGCCCCTGGACCGACGACTATTCCGCGCTATTCAGGGTCTTGAAGTAACCAGCGCGCTTCGCAACTGGCCGGAGATCACCGGCCAGTTGCGCGAAACGATCGCACAGAAAACGGGAACCGCCCTCAGATTGTGACCACCCGGCGGCGGCGCGTGTTCCAGGCGAGGAGCGCCACCACGACGATCAGCGCAGGCACCAGGAGCAGGTTCACCAGTCGGGTGTTTCGCTGCAGTGACTCACTCTCGGCACGCAGCTCGCGACGCACATCCTTCAGTTCGCGACGGGCTTCGGCGCTTTTCTTACGGAACTCATCCAACTCGGTCTGCTGCTCGGCAGTAAGCGTGCTGGTGCTCGCGTTGGGCCCGCGCGCCTTCTGCAGCTCCTGCAATTTCTGCTGGGTTTTCTGCAGGTTTTCCTCGAGCTCCGCGATCCTGCCGATGTAGTCCTGAGCTGCACGCGCCTCCATCTCGTTGATGAGCGTAAACGGCCTCGACACCACCGCGCGCGCGCGAGCCCGGATGAGGTCGGTAGCACCAGCCATCTGATCGATGACCGCCTGCGCGAAGGCCAGGTTGCCGTTGGCGGGCACCACGATCCGCCGGCCGAATACCTCGCCGATCTGCACCGCTGCGCCGTCTTGCACGAAGTCGCTGTCTCCCACCAGCACCACTGCGCCCTCACCTGTGGCTTCCTTCAGACGCTGCTCGGGACCGTCTTTGATGCCCTCGGGATAAGCGGTCGGAAACTTACCCAGCAGCTTGATCGCGATGGCCTGCTCGGCGCCGCTCGGCTTGAAGCCACGAACCGATTTTTCGCCCGGCTCGGCTGCAATGGCCGACTCGATCATCATGGAGACCTGGGACGAGCGCAGCAACACACTCTGGGTGATCCCTGACACGGGCTTGCCGCCAAATGCGCCGGTGAACGCAAAGAGCAGTCGCCCGACGCCCTGGGTGGCCACCTCATCCGGGTTCATCGCTTCATCCTGCAGCGTGAGCACTGCAGGCATGGCACGTGGCCCCGCGCCCGACAGATAGCGCAGGTCGGCGAGCACCTTGTCGTCCTTGTACTCGATCCCCCAGGCTTTCAAAAGGGGCTCGAGCGATGACGAGGTACCACCGGGCGAGCCCATCATCGGCCCGAGGGGGTCGAAGTAAGCCTTCGGATCAAGGAAGGCGATCAGGCGACCACCGCGCAGCACGAACTGATCCAGCGCAAACAGCGCCGGCTCGGAAATGCCACGCGGATGGATCACCAGCAGCGTCTTGATCTCGGCGTCGATCGCCTTGGCGTCGAAACCGATCTGCTTGATCTCGAAATCCCGCTCGAGTTCGTTGATGAACGCCCACTTTTCCGAGGGCGGCATCCCCATCTGCGGCATGCCGCGCGAACCAAACGCGGGAAGCGGCGTCATGAGGCCGATGACCGGCTTGGTCTTGGCCCCGGCACGCGCCACCGCACGGACGATGTCGTATTCGAGCAGACGCTCACGATCCAGGTTGAGCTCGGACAACGTGACGCGCTTTTCGCCCTCGCCGATTGCAAGGCCCAGGTAGAAACGTTCGCCCGAGGGCAAGGTTTGCGGCTCGATGCCGTCGAGCTGGGCTGCGTCCTCGGCATCGGAGTCGGGCGCCGGGTCGAGCCTCTCAATAATCAGCTTGCCGTCCGACTCTGCGCGCATCCGCCGCAGGAGGTCTTCCACCCGACGAGAGAAGGCGCGAAGCGGCATGGGAACCGCAGCCTCGTCAGCTGACACATAGAGCTTGACCTTGACCGGGGTTTCGATGCGGTTCAGCACCGACTTGCTGCCCTCGGAGAGCGTGTTGATCCGCCCCTGGGTGAGATCCATCCGGATGCTGACCGGCACGATCACGAGGTTAAGCCCGACCAGCGCAATGGCCACGATCAGCACCGCGGCCGGTGAGCTGACCGCCGCGCGCTGCCGGCTGATCACCGCCGCTGTGGCAAACAGCGCAAGCGCCGCCATCGAGCCGAAATAGACCACGTCGCGCAGATCGATCAGGCCCTTCTGGAAGCCGTCAAACCGGGTGATGACCGACATGGAGGCAATCACCTCCATCAGTTGCACCCCGCCCCAGCGCGCAAGCAGATCGACCACCGGCTGCGAGCCGGCGAGCGCGAGCAACAGGCACAGGATGAGCGACAGCACAAAAGCCACCGCCTGATTGCGGGTGAGCGCCGAACAGAATGAGGCAATCGCCAGATAAACGCCCGCGACCAGAAACGCGCCCACGTAGCCCGATGCGATCACGCCGTTGTCGGGATCGCCCAGCCAGTTGACGGTAACGATGAGCGGGAAGGTGCCCGCGATCGCCACCCCGATGAAAAGCCAGGCGGCAACGAACTTTCCGACAATCGCCTGCCAGGGGGCGATGGGCAGGGTCATGAGCAGTTCAAGCGTACCCAGCCGCTGCTCGTCGGACCACAAGCGCATCCCGATCGCCGGGACAATGAACAGGAACAACCAGGGCAGCCAGGCAAAGAACGCAGTGAGCGAGGCCTCGCCGCGCTCGAAGAAGCCGCCAAATGAAAAGGTGAAGAAACTGGTGAGGAGCAGGAAGACCACCAGGAACACATAGGCAACCGGCGTGGCCCAGTAGGCCGAAAATTCGCGCCGGACAATGGCTGAGAACGGGGAACTCACGATGCGACCCTCTCGTCATGACTGGGAGCGGCTTGCGAAGCCGATGGCGCTGCCGAGCCCGCCTCGGGCTCGAGATCCGAGCGGGTCACCGAACGGAAAAAGTCGTCCAGGCGGCCGCTGGGGACGCGAGCACGCAGTTCAGCGGGCGTGCCATCGGCCACGATCCGGCCGCGGTCGATCACGATCGCCCGCGTGCAGACCTCGTCAACCTCTTCCAGGATGTGGGTCGAGAACAGCACCGCCCGTGAACGCGACATGTCGCGGATCAGGGCGCGCATTTCATGCTTTTGGTTGGGATCCAGTCCGTCGGTGGGCTCGTCGAGAATGAGCACTTCGGGATCGTGAATGAGCGCCTGTGCGAGGCAGGTGCGCTGGCGAAACCCCTTGGAGAGGGTCTCGATGCCCTGGCCCAGCACGTTCTCAAGATGGCACTGGGCCACCACCCGGCGGATCGCATCGCGTTCGGCCTTGCCCTGCAAGCCGCGCACGCGCGCAGCAAACTCAAGAAAGCCCAGCACGGTCATATCAGGCCAGGAAGGCGCCGATTCGGGCAGATAGCCGATCCGGCGCTTCACCTCGAGCGGCTGGTCGGCAATGCTGAAGCCGCATACCCGGACCCGGCCCGAGGTGGGCGCGAGAAAGCCGGTGATCATTCGCATGGTGGTCGACTTGCCCGCCCCGTTGGGGCCCAGGAAGCCGAGCACTTCGCCCTTGCTGACACTGAACGACACGTCGTCAACGGCCTTTTTGGCGCCGAAGCGGCGTGTCAGATTTTCAACCTCAATCATGGATCCCCCGGTCAGGTGCCGGCGTATAAACCGCCGGTCGAGGCGCGATATTGAGGCAAAAACAGAAATTTCAAGCGGGAGACCCCGGGTCGCGCCCGGGAGAATCGGTGTTCTACGCGTCAGACGGGGCCAGCATACGTGCCAGACTCGCCACATCTGGACACTGCTCGAGCGAATCCACCTGACCGATCAGTGCCTCACCCCCCGCAGCCGACATGCCGCCGATCGCCCAGCATTTCTTGAACTTGGCCAGATGCCGTTCGCGGCTGAGCGGATGATCGGGATGGCCGATCGGCGTCTCGATCCGGCGCTCCCAGCGCCGGCCATCGCGCAGCACGATCACGAAGTGCTGGGGCCAGAGCGCATTGACATCGGGGTTGTTGTCGAGACTGACCGATATCCGGGCTGCCAGCGCATGCACCGCCGGATCACGCAGCCGACCCGCCGCAAACGCCTCGGGCCCGCACGTGCCATCGATCAGCGTGATGGCACTGACATAAGGGATGCACAGACGCGCATAGTTGGGCGCCGGATCGGCGATATCAGGGCGTCCCACCAACCGGTGGGTGAGCGGCGGCACGCTCGCCGACATCGACTGCACATCGTCGGGACCGAAGCCGAGCTCAGCACGCGCCTGCTGAATCGCATCGACCGCTGCGTGGGTCAGCCGCCCGCTCGGAAACGGTTTATGCGAGAGCCGCGTGATTTGCCACTCACGCCCCAGACGAGGCCACCAGCCCGCGATGTCATGCTCGGTTTCGAATAGCTTGTAGTAGCCATACATGCCGGTGAGGACGTGCTGCGGCCCAGTGAGCCCCGCCATGGCCAGATCAATGGACGAGAGCCCGGCGCGGCCATTGAAGCCCACCTGAAGGCCCAGCAGGAGCGACCCCTCGACATGCGCCTGCATGGTCCCGGAAGTCTGTCCGTACTGAATTCCGAAGGCATGCATCATGGTGTCGGCGCTCAGGCCTTCCATCGAGCCGAGCCCCGCTACCACACCAAAACCACCGCAGGTGGCCGGCCGGAAAAATTTCATCACTGATTTCGACGCGGCGCCGATCATGGCGGCGATCTCCACTCCCAGTGACAGCGCAAGGAGCAGATCGGTTCCGCTCACCGGGCGGCCCGCCGCTGAACGCCGCTCGGCATGCGCGAGCAGCGCCGGAATCAGGGTGGCCATGGGGTGCACGACCGCGGGCTCGTGCACACAATCCCATTCCAGCGCATGAATCTGATAGCCGTTGGCAAGCGCCGCCTGCGGCGCGGGGAGACGTCGATCGCTTCCCCAGACTGTGGCCTGCGCGCCCTCGCCCCATCCGCCCGCCGCACCCACCAGCGCGTCGACCTTTGGGCCGGTTCCCCCAGCAATGCCGCAGCCCAGGGTGTCAAGCAGGAAAGTCTTGGCGCATTCCACCGCACGTGGGCTAAGGTCGGCAAAGCGCGCCCGGGCCACCAACTCGGCAAGATCACGAGTGGGATTGAAATCGGGCGACGAAAATCGGTCGCTCATGGGAGACTCCTGAAAAAGGGTTTGATGATGCCGCAGTGTCCGGTCGCGCTTCGTTCAACCTTCGATTAACCATTCCGATATGCCGATTGCAAGCACGCCATGACATATATCCCCGCGCCCGCCATGCCGCCAGAGCCCCTCACCGTCGGCCTGATTGCCCTGGCGAGAATCCGCATCGCTTATGCCGAGCGGCCCGGCACGCAGCCGCCCATCGTCTTCATTCACCCCAACCGCACCTCCAACCGCGTGTGGGACTTCGTGGTGCGCGCAAGCCGCCTGCCCAACCGAATGCTGTTGCCGGCGCTGCGCGGCCACGGCGATACCGACTGGCCCCAGGCAGGCTATCGGCTGGAAGATCACCGTGACGACCTGATCGCCTTCATTTCCGCAATGTGTGAGGGGCCTGCCATTTTGGTGGGACAGGCCACCGGCGCGACGCTCGCGCTCATGATCGCCAGCCGCATCCCCGAGCAGATCCGCGCAGTCGTGGCTGCGCAGCCCGCTATCGGTATCGCCGGCGCGGTGAACTTGCTGGTGCGTGATCAGGTGCTCGCTCAGCAGCGGCTTGCCGGTCGCGCCGCCGCGCGAGCCGCGCTGCCCTTTGCCGAGCGCTGGCGCCCCGAGGTGGTGGAGCACACGCTTGATCACATGCTCGCTACCGATCCGACAGGCGGATTCACCTGGCGTTACCACGGGCCAGGCGTCTGCGATACCGAGGCCGAGCTGATGCGTGACCTGGCAGGCGACCTCACCTGGCGCGGACCCACGCTGGTGTTCGGCGGCGCGGCGTCCACGGTGTTGCCGGTGGACATGGCCGCCCGCGTGGCGGCGCGACTGCCCGGGGCACAGCTCACCAGCCTGGCCGCGGCCAATCACCGACTGAGCCAGGACAACCCTGAGGGATTTGCCGAGCTGCTCGACAGGTTTGTCGAGCAGCTCGGCGGCTGAAGCGGCCGAGCCGCCCATCATGATGAGGCCGTAAGACCCGGCGTCAAGCCGAGCCGTCGGTAGATGAGGCGCATCACCGAGGGCAGCAGAAAGAGCTGCAGCTGGCCGAGCACGAGCAGAAGCTGAAGCGAAGCATCAACCTGGCCGATCAGGAGCCCGAGCAGCAACGCCATATTGCGAAGCCCGTTAACCAACGCCACACTGCCGGCGATGCGCGCACCCAACCGGTAAAAGGCAAGCCACCCTAGCGCCTGAAGCACAAGACTCAGCACCGCCGTCACCACAAAGGCTTCGACCACCACCGCCGGCTCGGCCATGATGAGCGAAGCCAGGCCATCAGTGACCCCGATCGCCACAGTCACCATGAAGAGCAAGGCGCCGAGATCAAGCGTTGGCGCATGGCGCTCCACGCGCTCGAGTGGCACAAAGAAGCGGATCAGCACCGCACCGCCCATCGCTGTTCCCACCACCGCGAGCAGTTCCAGCGCAAGGCGCGCAGGTTCCAGACCAGGCAGCCCAGCGAGCGAGGCATAGAAAGGCAGCGTGAGGATACCCACGGCCGTGGCAGGCAGCACCGACAGCGACAACAACTCATTGTCGGTACCCAGGAACACACAGTAAGGCCCCACCGAAATGATGGGTGGCGTGGCGGCAATGAGCGCGCATGCGAGCGCGACCGCCGGCGACAGCACGCCGATCCGGGTGAGTGCAATCACCATCGCCGGGATCACCAACGTGGTGAACAGGACGATGGAAACCGGAATCAGCGGCCGACGGATCCAGCCAAGCAGCAGTTGGCGATCCAGCCGCAGCGCAGTGAGAAACATGGCGCCCATGGAGGCAAAGATCACCAGTGGCGCCAGCAGCCTCGCCAGATCCTGTACCAGGAGACCCGTGAGCACGCTCACCGACATGAAGAGCGTGGCGTGGCGGCTGAGCCAACGTGTGACGGCGCCGCTTGCGCTCATCCGCGAATGAAGGCGAGCGGGCCCAGAACGATCTGCGGCCAGACGGTGATGAAGGCAATCAGGGCGAGCAGCAGCAGGCAGAAGGGCAGCGAGGCGAGCGCCACCCGCGTCTGGGTATCGCCCGTCATTTCCTGGATGACGAACAGATTGAAGCCCACCGGCGGCGACACATTGGAGAGCTCAATGGTGATGATGATGAAGATGCCAAACCAGACTGGATTGAATCCTGCTGCCGCCACCATCGGAAGCACCACCGGCAGGGTCATGACCATGGCGGACAGGCCATCGAGCGCGGTGCCCAGGATGAGATAGACGATGAGGAGCGCGAAGATCAGCATGTAGGGCGAGAGGCCCAGCGAACCCACCCACTGCGCAGCCGCCGCCGGAACACCCAGCGTTACCAGCGCGCGCGACAGGAACAACGCGCCCGCAAGAATGAGCCCGATCATGGAACACGTGCGCACGGTGGAGAGCAACGCGCGGCCCAGCAGGCGCCAGCTGAGCGTGCGCTGTCCGGCTGCGATCAGGAGCGCGCCCGCCACGCCGATGGCGGCTGCCTCGGTGACACTTGCCACGCCGCTGTACATCGAGCCGATCACCAATGCGATCAGGAACACTACCGGCAGCAGGTCGGCAAGTGCGGCGAACTTTTCCGACCAGCTTGCCCGCTCTCGCACCGCCGGTTGAACCGAGGGGTCGGTGAGCGCACGAAACATGATCCAGAACACGTAGAGCGCTGCAATGAGCAGCCCAGGCACCACGCCGCAGATGAACAGATCGAGGATAGAGACTTCGGCCAGCACCCCATAGACAATCATTGGGATTGATGGCGGGATCATGAGACCAATGGTGCCGGCGCCAGCGAGCGACCCGATCGCCAGATCGCGGTTGTAGCCCCGCTTGAGAAGCTCCACCAGCGTCATTTTGCCGACCGTGGCGGTGGTGGCGGCCGACGACCCCGACACCGCGGCAAACAGCGTGCAGCCCAGCACATTCACGTGCAGAAGCCCGCCGGGCAGCCGCTGCACCCAGGGCGCAAGCCCCCTGAACAGCGACTCCGAGAGCCGGGTGTGAAACAGGATGTCGCCCATCAGGATGAAGAGCGGGAGCGTGACCAGTTCGTCGGCGTTCAGCCGGGCCCAGATATCCTGTGCCAGGACCCGCGCGATCGGCATGTCGCGATACCACTCGAGCGCAATCACACCGGTGCCCAAGAGCGCAAAGCCAATCCAAACGCCCGAGCCCAGGGCCGCGAGCATCACGAACAAAATGAAAAGACCCGGGGTCATGGTTCGGAGCCCTGGGCCACGCTATTCGGCGCGTGCCGTCGCCGAGCCGGCGTCGGTGGCGAGGTCGGGAGGATCGCCAATCAGGAGCCGGAGCAAGCGAGCGACCAGCGCCGCAGCCAGCAGCACCGCGCCGGCGGCCATCATGGCTTGTGGCCAAGCGAGGGGCGTTTGCATGGCGAAGTAGGACACGCTGTTACGCACGTGGCTGCGCCATGCGAGCTCGATCAGCCCCCAAGACAGCATCAACGCCACCACCAGCGCGGCGGTGGTGCAGAAAAGTTCGATCAGCGGACGCACGCTTCGCGCCGACCATTCGAGCGCGAGCTGCACCCGGATATGGGACCCGGCGCGCAATGCATAGCCCGAACCGGCGAGCATGGTGAAGGCGCACAGGTAAGCGCCATATTCAACCGCCCAGGGCTGCGACCAGGCGAACATCGAAGTAGCGATCACTTCGGCGATCAGCATGAGCGCGAGCAGCGCGCAGCACGCCGCCGCAAACACGCCTCCCGCCAGATTGAGGGCGTCAATCAGGCGGCAGACTGCCCGCACTGACCGAACCACCGGGGAAGGCATGCTGACCACGGCGGTCGGCTGAGTGCGCGTGGGTCGGTTGGCTTACTTGCGGCCCGTGGCGCCCAGGTAGGCGTCCAGCACCTTGGCCGCCTCGGCGCCGTTGCGCTTGCCGAAGTCATCCCACATGGGGCGGGTGACGGCACGCATGCGCTCGACCATCTGCGCGGGCGGCGCTTCGACTGTCATGCCGTTGTCGGTGAGCTGCTTCATGCGGGTGGTGTGCTCGGCCATGCTCACCTTCCAGAACTCGGGCTCCATCTCGGCTGCGAGCTTCTCGATGGCGGCGCGGTCGGCCGGCGAGAGCTTGTCCCAGGTGCGCGCGCCGATCACCATCAGGTTAGACGCCCAAAGGTGATTGGTGGTGTAGGTGTGTTTCAGGAATTCCCAGTATTTCTGAGACACCGCAGTGGTGCCCGAGGTCATGACCGCGTCCAACCGGCCCGAGGCGAGCGCCGGAACGATGTCGGGGTTGTTCATCTGCTGGGGCACCATGCCGAGCTTGGTCACCATTTCAGCGGTGACGCGGTCGTAGGTGCGCATGCGCACGCCCTTCAGGTCGTCAATACCGCGCACCTGCTTCTTCAGGTAAAAATTCTGGCTGGGCCAGGGCACCACATAAAGCACCTTGTTGCCACGCTTGGCGAGTTCAGCCACCCACTGCGGCCGCACAAAGCTGTGCATGGTGCGCAGCTGCTCGTAGTTGTCGACGAGGAAGGGCAGACTCTCGATTCCGAGAAGCGGAACATCGCCCACGTTTTGAAACCCGGCGAATTCGGCCATCGCGACGGTGCCATCTTCGATGGCGCGCACGGTTTCATTGGCCTTGATGCCGAGCGAGCCGCCCGCATGAACCGTCATGGTGATCCGGCCATTGGTGACTTCGGCCACCCGTTTGGCAAAATTCTGCGCATTGACGGTGTGGAACTCGGTGGGCCCCCAGGGCATGGAAACGTCGAGCTTGGTTTGGGCGGCGGCAAAGCCCGCGGCGGTGAACGCGGCCAGAGCGGCGGCGAGTCGGGTGGCGAGTCGCATGGGAAATGTCTCCGTGTTGAAGAATGCGCTGACCATAGCAGAGCCAGTCAACGGCGGTCAATGCACGCGTGCAATTTGTCCGGACATAAATGACTGGGCGGGAGCGGGCTCAGCCGCGGCGCGCGCCCAGATCACCGGGGCCAGCCCGGCGGATCGTCATGGCGTAACCAAAACGCCCCGCCGGATGAAGACTGTCGGACACCTCCAGCAGGCTCCCGTCATCTGCATGATAAGCCCGAACAATACGGAGTGCAGGGCTGCCGGCGCGAGCAATCAGCACCGACGCGTCATCGCGCGAGAGCGCACAGGCACTTATTTGCTGTTCCACCCGTGCCACCCTGACCCCGAACCGGGCCTCGATCTGCCGGTAAACCGGAACCGCCTGAGAGGCAATACGGCGCGCGAGGGGCGCAAAGGCTGGGCTGAGATAGACCCGCGTGACACACACCGGATGGGGATTACCCGGCAGGTGACGAATGAGCCGCGCAAAAACCCACGCTTCACCCGCGGGAATCGGCGGCGGATCGGCTTGCCCGGGCTCATGGGTGGCCCAGCCACGTTCCAGCAGGCGCAAGCGCGTGCCGGAGGCATACTGCAGGAGGTCGTCAATGGAATCGAGCGCCTGCAGGTAGGGCTCGCGCTGAATCGATGAAATCACCACCGTGCCCGCACGGGGTCGGCGACTCACCATCCCGCCCTCGGCCAGCAGCCGCAGCGCCTCGCGAATGGTGAAGCGGCTGCTGTCGAACTGCTCGCAGAGTTCGTGCTCGGTGGGGAGGAGCGAACCCACCCGGTAACGGCCGGAGGCGATGGCAGCGATCAGCTGATTGGCGATACGGGCATAGCGGGGCTCGTCGGCTGCGATCGTGGGGGTTGCTTGCGGACCCGAGCGGCGCGCGCCAGCGCTGCGCTCACGCGCATCCGGGGGCGGCGGTCCGCGCCGGCGCGGACGGGACGATGCGGGTTGGTCAGGCAAGATCGGTCACCGTGTGGTGCGGCGCGGGATGGCGCGAGTCAACTGACACAACAATCCCGGGCCGCGTCTCGTTGACAGTATGCATGAATCGCTCTAGATTTGTCCGGACATATTGACACCCGAGCGAGATCACGTGACTGCCCGACGAAGCCTACTGTTTGCCCCCGCCTCGCGCGCCGAACTGCTTGAGAAAGCGGCTCGTGCCGGGGCCGATATCGTGTGCGCCGATCTGGAGGACGCCGTCGGCCCGGCCGATAAAGACGCCGCTCGCGAAACCGGTATTGCGTTCATGAGCTCGCCGCCCACGTCGGGCGAACGTGCACTTCGCATCAATTCCCTGCGAACCGGCACAGGTCTGAAAGACATTCTGGCGCTTCAGGCAGCCAGCGCTCCAACAGGCATCATCTGCCTGCCTAAGGTTGAAAGCGCCGACGAGGTGCGCTGGGCCGATGAACTGCTGGGCGCTCAGCAAGGGCTATCGCTATGCGCCTTCATCGAAACCCCGCGCGGTCTGGAGGTGGCGGCCGAGATCGCAGCCGCCAGCCGACGGCTTGCGTTTCTGGTGTTCGGGGCGGTTGATTTCTGCGCCGAACTGGGGGTGCCGCTCTCAGATGAGGCGTTGGGCTGGGCACGTGGCCGCCTCGCGTCGGCCGCACACCGTGCAGGCGTCGGTCTCCTCGATGCGCCCTGCGTGGAGTTCCGCGATCTGGCCGAGGTGGCGCGCCAGAGCCGGGTAGCACGCGCCCTCGGCTTCACCGGAAAAACAGCGATCCATCCCTCCAACATCGCGGTCGTTCATGAGGCCTTCGCACCCAGCGCCGCGGAAATCGAGCAGGCCCGCGGCATCATCGCGGCCTTTGAAGCCTCGGGCGGGGCGGTGGCCACCTGGCAGGGCAAGCTGGTTGAATTGCCCGTGGTCAAGCGCATGCAGCGCATTCTTGCTCTGGTCGATGCAACCAGCGCTGCCCGCTGAGCGCCGCGCCCGCCCCGACACGCTCATTCCTTTTCATTTTTCTCGGAGACCTCCATGGCCGGAACCGTCAAGAAAGTCGGTGAAAACCGCTACCGCGAATCCTTCGGACGCTATTTCGAAGATTTCAACATCGGCGACATCTACGAGCATCGCCCTGGCCGCACCATCAGCGAAACCGATAACACCTGGTTCACGCTGCTCACCATGAATACACACCCCATGCACTTCGACGCCGAATACGCCAAGCACAGCGAGTTCGGCCGCTGCATCGTGTGCTCGCCGCTCACCGTGGCGCTGATCGTGGGCATGAGCGTGACCGACGTGAGCCAGAAGGCAATCGCCAACCTGGGCTGGAAAGAAATCCGGCTGCCGCACCCCGTTTTTGCAGGCGACACCCTCACCGCCGAGTCTGAAGTGCTCGACAAACGCGAAAGCAAGTCGCGCCCGAATGCTGGTTTGGTCACCGTCAAGAGCCGCGGCTTCAACCAGGACGGCAAACTCGTCTGCGAATTCGACCGCACCATTCTGGTGGCCAAGCGCGGTTTCGAAAACGAAGAAAAAGCCAACTACTGATTCACCGAACTTTCTGCAGCAGGAGCCTCCAATGTCCAACGCCCCCCACGACAGCACTTCGCACGAACAGGAATCCGAAATTCTCGATGCCATCGAAAAATGGCTGGAGCGCGACGTGCGGCCCCATGTGCTGCGACTGGAACATGCCGACGAGTATCCGTTCGAGTGGGTCGAGCAGATGAAAGAGATGGGTCTGTTCGGAGCGACCATCTCGGCTGAATACGGCGGATTGGGTCTCCCGGCGGGCACCTACGCCCGGATCGTGGAAAAAATTGCCGAAACCTGGATGTCCCTGAGCGGTATCTTCAACAGCCACCTGATCATGGCGGCGTGTGTGGAACGCATGGGCACGCCCGAGCAAAAGCAAACCTGGCTGCCCAAATTCGCCACCGGCGAGATCCGTGGCGGCCTCGCACTCACCGAGCCCGACGCGGGTACCGATCTGCAGGGCATCAAGATCCGCGCCAAACGTGACGGCGACCACTACGTGATCAACGGCACCAAGACCTGGATCTCCAACGGCATTCACGGCACCTGCTTTGCGCTGCTGGTGAAAACCGACTCGTCGGCCAACCCGGCACACAAAGGCATGTCCTGTTTCCTCGCCGAAAAGGGGCCAGGCTTCCGGGTATCGCGCAAAATCGAAAAACTGGGCTACAAGGGCATTGATAGCGCCGAACTGGTGTTCGAAGATTTCCGCATCCCGGCCAACCGCCTGATCGGTGGCGTGGAGGGCAAGGGCCTGCAAACCGCGCTGGGCGGCCTGGAGCTCGGTCGCATCAATGTTGCGGCGCGCGGCTGCGGCCTGGCAAGCGCGGCGCTCCGCGACGCCGTTCGCTATTCGCAGATCCGCAAGACCTTCGGAAAGCCCATCTGCGAACATCAAGCGATTCAGCTCAAGCTTGGCGAAATGGCCACGCGCCTCCAGGCCGCACGTCTCCTCACCTATGAGGCGGCCCGCGCCTACGACCGCGGTGATCGTTGCGACATGGAAGCCGGCATGGCGAAGTACTTTGCTTCGGAAGCCGCGGTGGAAAACTCACTGGAATCCATGCGCATTCATGGCGGCTACGGCTATTCCAAGGAATTCCATGTGGAGCGCTATTACCGCGATGCGCCGCTGATGTGCATCGGCGAGGGCACCAACGAACTGCAGCGCATGATCATCGCGAAGCAGCTGATTGCGCGTAATCCGGTCTGAGCGAAACGCGCCCCGCCATGGTAAAGCCCCATCTGCCGCTTGCCGGCATCCGTATCCTCGCCATCGAGCAATATGGCGCCGGCCCCTACGCCACGATGCATCTGGCCGACCTGGGTGCCGAGATCATCAAGATCGAGTCGCCGGCCCGAGAAGGGGTATCGGCTGGCGATATGTCGCGGCAGTCGGGGCCGTTTTTCCTGGGTGACAACGATAGCCAGTTTTTCCAGACCTTCAACCGCGGCAAACGCAGTGTCTCGCTCGAGATCCGAACCCCGCGCGGCCGCGAACTGCTGCTGAAGCTGGTCGAGAAGGCCGATGCGGTGGCCAACAATCTTCGCGGTGACCAGCCCGCGCGGCTCCGCGTCACCTATGACGACCTAAAGGCCGTCAACCCGCGCATCGTTTGCGCGCATCTGTCGGGCTACGGCCGCACGGGCCCGCGTGCAAGCTGGCCCGCTTACGACTACCTCGCTCAGGCCGAAGCCGGCTATCTCGACATTACCGGCGAACCCGGCACACCGCCTTCGCGCATGGGTCTATCCATGATCGACTTCATGGGCGGGGTCACCGCGGCGTTTGCCCTCTCCTCGGCCCT
>CAIPNM010000145.1 GCA_903866395.1 uncultured bacterium | reverse complement strand
TGTGCTTGACTGCGCGATCGTAGGCGGCGGGCAATACGGACAAAGTCTCGCATTCGGACTCCTGCGCGAGCGCGTGCAGCGGGTGGTTGTGTTCGACGCCAACCCACCCGGGCTCGCGGGCCCATGGCTCACGTTCGCGCGAATGATCATGCTGAGAACACCGAAGGACCTGACGGGGCCCGATATGGGCATCGGAAGCCTCAGTTTTCGCGCGTGGTACGAGGCGCAGCACGGCGCCGCCGGCTGGGAGCAACTGTTTCGCATCTCCCGACCTGACTGGCAGGGCTACCTCAACTGGCATCGGGAGGTGACGGGTATCGATGTGCGTCCGGCAACCCGGGTCACGCGCATCACGCCGATCGGAACCAGCCGGTTCGAGATCGAGGTCAGCGCAGCGGACGGAAGCGTCCAGCGCTTCAAGACCAAGACCGTGGTGCTGGCTACCGGCGCGGAGGGAAGCGGTGCGCGCGTAAAGCCGCCGATCTTTGACGGCATCTCGAGCGACCGGCACGCACACACCAACGATCTGATCGATTTCAGCAGGTTGAAGGGCGCACGCGTCGGCATTCTGGGCGCCGGCGCCTCGAGCTTTGACAACGCAAGCGCCGCCCTCGAGGCGGGCGCGGTATCGGCTGATCTCTGCTTTCGCAGACCCCAGCTTCCGTTATCGAACCCGCGCCGCTGGATGGAGTTCGCGGGCTACCTCGCGCACTACCCCGAGCTGTCTGATGCGGAACGCTGGCACTACATGAAACGCCTCTACGACATCAGCCAGCCGCCCCCCGAGCCCACCTTCAAGAAGGCCACCTCACTCCCCGGCTTTCGCTTGCGCCCCGCCACCCCATGGTTGTCCCTGCGGGAGCAGCAAGGCGTGGTGGTGGCCGAAACCCCACAAGGCAATCTGGAGTTTGATTTCGTGATTGCCGGCACGGGGATCGTGGTGGACCTGCAGAGACGCCCCGAACTGGCAGCGGTTTCGCCGCACATTGCACTGTGGGGTGACCGATTCCAACCCGAGCCGGGGCAGGAAGACACCCGACTGGCGAAGTTCCCCTACCTGGATCGATTCGGCGCGTTCATCGCAAAAGATCCGGCAACTGCACCCTGGGCAAGCCGGATCTTCGCAATCTTTCGAGGCGCCACGCTCAGTCTGGGACCGAGCTCAGCCTCGAACAGCAACATTCGCTACACCGCCCCGCGAATGGTGTCAGGCATCACACGACAACTGTTTCTGGAGGATGCCGCAGCCACCCGCGCCGAGTTCGATTCGCAAGCGCATCATGAGCTCGCCCCCGACGCGGTCACGGCCGCAGGGGGGCGGTGAGTGCCGCTTATTTGAACCACTTCTCGTCGAGCTTATCGAGGAAACCATCCTTCTTCAGCTCGGCGAGAATGCGATTGATCTCTTCAAGAAATACGGTATCGGCGAGACGGGTGTTGATGCCCACATCCCGAGAATCAAACGGCTCAGACAGTACAAGCTTTCCGCCACGGCGCGAGGCGTTGTACTTCAAAACAGGAAGTGTGTTCACCACCACATCTGCACGCCCCGCCTCCACATCGGCAAATGCCAGGGGAAATTCATTGAAGGTCTTCAGCTGCTTCACCTTGGCGCCGAAGTTATCGCGTACAAATCGCTCCCCCGCAGTACCGACCTGAACCGCAACGACCTTTCCGGTCAGATCATCGGCCACACGCACCGGCGCATTGGCCCGGGACGCAGCCGCAATCCCCGAGTTGTAATAGGACGTGGAAAACGCAATGCGTTCGGCCCGCTCAGCCGTCTTGGTCATAGCGGTGATCAGCACGTCAACGCGCCGGGAAGTGAGGGCCGCAATCAGCCCTGAGAAATCAATCTTCTCCCACTGGGCTTTCACCCCCAGTCGGCGGCAAATTTCATTACCCAGATCAATGTCGAAGCCCACCAGCTGCCCATTCTCGATGAATTCAAAGGGTGGGAATGCACCGCCGTTACCGATCACCATGACCCCCTTTGCACGAATCGCATCGAGGGTGCTGCTCTGCGCGGACACTGAAGCGGGAAGCGCAGCGCAAACCGCCAACATACCCGCAAAGCGACGACGAGACAGGAAATCATGCTGCTCAGACATCTGTAACTCCGTATCGGTCAAGGTTTCAGGGAGGGATCAATCACCGGACGATGAGGCGCGTGGCATGCCGTCGGTGAATCGGGAAAGAAAAGCCTGGGTTCTCGGTTCAACTGGCGACACAAACATCTGGTCGGGGTGGCCCTGCTCAACGATCACGCCTCCATCCATGAACACCACGCGGTCGGCCGCCTCACGAGCAAAGCCCATTTCGTGGGTCACCACCAGCATCGTCATGCCGTCCTCTTTCAGTTGCTTCATCACCGCAAGCACTTCACCGACCAGCTCGGGATCGAGCGCGGACGTCACCTCGTCAAACAGCATCAGCTTGGGTTTCATCATGAGACAGCGCGCGATCGCCACCCGCTGCTGCTGCCCGCCCGACAGGTCGCCGGGATAGGCGTCGGCCTTCTCCGACAAGCCAACCTTTGCGAGAATTTTTCGCGCCTCGATGCGCGCTGCGCTGGGATCCTGCCGCAAGACATGGACGGGAGCCTCAATGAGATTTCCCATGACACTCAGATGCGGAAACAGATTGAACTGCTGGAACACGATGCCGATCCCGCGTCTGAGGCGGTCCAGTTCCCGGTCGGTTTGACGAAGCCGCATGCCGTCCGATCCGGTCGTCCAGCCAACCGGCTCGCCATCGACTCGAATCTCACCTTGTTCGAAAGGCTCGAGGAAATTGATACATGAGAGGAGCGTGCTTTTGCCGGACCCTGACGGCCCGATCAGCACGACCGCATCCCCGCGCGCGACCGAAAGATCCACGCCACGAAGAACCAGCTGGGACCCGTAGCTTTTGTGTAGGTTTCGAATCAGCAGCATGGCGGCTCAATGAATACGGTAGCGACGCTCGAGCCAGCCTGTCAGGGCCAGCAGCGGTAGCGTCAAGGCGAGATAAAAGAGCCCCACCCCGGCGAAGGGGCTGAAGGTGTTGGCCTTCCAGGTCATCGCGTCCACGCCCGCACGGAGCAGATCGGAAATGGCAATCACCGAAACCAACGCGGTGTTCTTGATGAGCGTGATGGACTCGTTGGTCAGCGGCGCCAGCACGCGGCGAATCGCCTGCGGCAGAATGATTCGCCGCATCGCGAGCGGATAAGACATGCCTAGCGATCGGGCGGCTCGCATCTGGCCTCTGTCAATTGACTCAATGCCGCTGCGAACAATCTCCGTGACATAAGCGCCATTGGTCATCGCCAACGCAAGAATCGCGACGGCGGTTGCAGGCAGCAGGAGGCCGAGCGACGGGAGACCGTAGTAGAGGAAGAGCAAAATCACGAGCAGGGGCAGGCCCCGCACCACCGTGACATAAACACCCGCCGCCTTGCGCAGTAACGGCCGCGACGATACGCGTGCCAAACCACCCAGCACGCCGATCAGCAGGCCAAGCAGCGCGGAGGCAAGTGCGAGTTGAGCCGTGACCACCGCGCCGCGGGCGAGCGATGGCAGGGTCTCTAGAAAAATTGACCACTCGAAATCCATGTCAACTCGCCTCGTGCATGGCCGCGGTCCGGACCTCGTCCAGCACCTGACCAATGAGCGGATCGAACATTGCGCCACTCGCCTCGAGCGCCGGCTGAACCTGCTCGCGCCATTGCTCACCCGCCTCGCGCGCCTCGTCAAGAATCCGCTGCTCGTCAAAGGCCGTGATTCGGCCGCCCTGCATCAGCAAGGCACCATGGACGATCACGGTGTCGACCAGATCAGCGCCCGCCGACAGCGCCCATTGCGCCACGGTGTCGTGATGCGGAATCAGCGCCCGATGCCTGGCGTTCAGCAAAATCAGGTCGGCCGGCGCGCCAGGTTCGAGCTTGCCCCAGCCCCGCTCCAACCGCATGCTCTCGGCGCCCCGGTGGGTCGCCATCTCCCACGCCTCATCGGGACCCAGCCACTCGCTTGCGTGGGTATCCGCGTCTCGATGAAGAAGACTGCCAGCCCGGAGGACCGCAGCCATGCAGGCCGTGTCGCCCGTTGCCGGGCCATCCGTGCCGAGCGCCACACGTACGCCAGCGGAGCGAAGACGTCTCACGGGCGAGGTACCGCTCCCAAGACGCTGGTTACTTAACGGGTTATGAGTCACGAATGCTCCGGAATCGGCGATTGCATGAATATCCTGGTCATCGACCCAGACGGCGTGATTGATGGTCAGCTTGTCGTTCAATAACCCAGTGCGGGCCAACCGGGCGAAGAACCCGCCCCCCGCCTGCAGACGTGATGCAGCGCGCTGAGTCCGGGTCTCGAGGACATGCATGTGCACCGCGCTGTCATGGTCGCGACTCAGCATCGCGACCTCGGACATAAGCGCGTCGCTGCAGCGTTGCGGCCCACGGGGTCCGAGCATGAGTTGGATACGGCCGGAGGATGTCCCATGCCATCGGCGATGGGCCGCGGTAAAGAAGCGCGACTGGTCGGCGATTGAAAGCGTCGGTCTCGCATCGAGTGAGCGCGCCAGAAGGGGATCGCATCGCTCTCGCGCGCCGGGCAGCCCATCAAGGTAGGGCCGATCCCCCAGTGTGGTTGCAATGGACGCGCGCAACCCGCTGTCGGCCCATGCGCTCACCACCTGCTCAAGCGACTCAGTGTCACAGGCGGGATTCAGAAAGTCATCCTGCAGCGCGACGGTACCCGACCGGATCGCGTCACATGCCACCAGCATGGCCCGCAGGTAGTGCCACCGCGGTGGAACAGCGGGCGCCCCAAGGGGTGGATAGGTTCGGGCAAGCCAGCGCTCAAGGGGCAAGGCTGGATAAAGGCCTCGTTCAAAGGCCTCATTGGAATGAACATGCGCATTGACCAGGCCAGGCAGCAGGATCAGCGAACTCGCATCGATCCTTCTTGCATTGCCCGCCGATAGTCGCGCGCGAGCCTCCCCTTCAGCCACCGATACGATCCGACCATGATCAATCAGTACATCGACGCGTGGCGGGCGCGCGCCCGCTCGGACCGCACGCTGGGCGTTGACGATGAGAAGTGGATCGGAAGACAGCACGGTAGGGCGGGACAGAGACTGGGCGTTGGAGGGATGCATCCCACACGCATGTGAGGCTCGCCTACCCAGCAATCCGCGTGCCGACCTGAACGCGTAACCGCTTGGACGAAACACGGCCCGGCCGCACCCAATTGGGGGCGGATCGCACCGAGAACGCGCGGGTCGCCCAATTTCCGGGCGGCCCGCACCCCTACCCGATCACCGGTCAGGTCGCGCCAACGGGTTCTTTGCCGCGCTATCACTCGACACGCAGAACGGCACGAAATAATTGAGCGCGACGTTCACGAACGAGGGCATGTATGCCTCACGAATTGACAAGGGCCAACACACCGTCAAGTGCGCTGCACATGTGGTGAGGCCGCTCGCCAATCGTCTCGAACGGAAGACCTTGCCGGTTAACCCAGCAGGTACGAAAGCCGAACCACCGGGCGCCCACCACGTCCCAACCATTAGATGAAACGAAGAGCAGCGACTCGGTGGGTGTCCCGAGCACCTGGGAGGCGAGTGCGTAACAGGCGGGGCTGGTCTTGAACTGTCGGACTGAATCGACCGAAATCAGGTGGTCCAGCCAGGGCGTGAGACCCGAGCTCTCCGCAGCCGCACTCAGCATGTCGGGTGATCCGTTGGACAGAATGGCACAGATAAGACCGCTTGCCTTGACCGCCTGAAGAACCGTCAGGCACTCGGGATACGCGTCGAGTCGCGCGTAGCCACTCATCAGGTCATCGATCTCGACAGCCGTATGGGAGAGGTTCAGCTTCTGCAGGCTGTAGACAAGCGCTGCGCGCGTCAACTCCCAAAACGTCTGGTAGTGACGACTGCCGGAGGCTGAAGGGTCCGAGAGGGTCACCAGGCGCGAGTACTCGATCTGCTTGTCACGCCAGGTGGTTGAAATTGCCGCGCCCATTCCGGGATAGCGCTGCTCGGCGCGTTTACCGATCGAGTAAACATCGAATAGCGTGCCATAGGCATCGAACACCACGCCGCGCAAGCCAGCCACCGCACTCTCCCGGAACAGATCAAGCAATCAGGGCGCGATCGCTTCGATCGAAATATCAATACGGACCTCGTCGCTCACCAGCGGCACGTATTTGCCTGCGTTGAACTCCGAGCGCTTGATGACGGTGTAGGCGTTAGCACCCAGCGCCTGCTTCTTTGCCATCGGGTGCTGCAGGGCGGCGAAACTTGTGACCGTCAAAGTCACTGGCTTGCTCACGCCTTTGATGGTCAACGTGCCCTCGATACTCTTTGGCTTGTCACCCTCAAACACCACCCGCGACGATTTAAAGGTTGCGGTTGGGAACTTTGCCGTATCGAGAAAATCTTCGCCCTGAATGTGACCATTGAAGTCGGCAAACCCGGTGTTGACGGTTTTCATGTCGATCGTGATGTCCACGCTCCCCGTCTTGGCGGCCGCATCGAACACCACGGTACCCGTGGTCTTGGAGAAACTGCTGGTCTGGCTTGATAAGCCCAGGTGCGAATAGGAGAAGCGCGGATAGGTGTGGCTCTGATCAACGTTGTAGGTGACGGGCGCGGCCACCGCGCTGCTCAACACAGCGGCAAACAGGGCGGTTGCAACGGAAAGACGTTTCACTGATTTCATAAAGGCTCCTTGGTAAAAGTTATTTGAGGGAAAGGTTGAAATTCACGACGATTTCATTAGCGACCACATCGAACTTGGACCACATGCCTTCGCCGATACCAAAGTCGGCCCGTTTGAGGACAAAACTACCGGTGAGGCCGCCTTGCGCAGAAAGCTTGATCGGCGCCACCACTTCCCGGGTCTGCCCTTTGATGGTGAGTTGACCGCGGGCCTGAAACTGACCGGCGCCCGCGGGGGTGAGATCCTTGAGCGCGAAGGTGGCGCTGGGATGGGCTGCGACATTGAACCAGGACTTTCCAACCGCTTCCTGGTCAGCCTCCCTTGATCCGGTGTCAATGCTAGAGAGGTCGATGGTGATCGCGCCCTTTGCCTCGGCGGGCTTGTCGGTATCCACGCCGATCTGTGCCGAAAACTTCCTGAAGCGACCGTCAGCGGTCACCCCCATCTGCTTAAACTTGAAGGTGATGCTGCTCTTCTCGAGGACCACAGCCTGATAAGTGGCGGCCTGCACGCTGCCAAAAAGCCCGAAGCAGGCAATAAACGAGGTGATCAGCTTTTTCATATTGGCGCAATCAAAAAAGGAGGGTGATTAACGGATGCGACGCAGGGTATCGTCCTTCAGGACAAAGTGATGCCAGAGTGCGGCGGCGATGTGACCGGCCAACGTCAGCATCAAGACGACCGTGAATGCTTTGTGCACAGCTTGAAGAAGGTCCCCCATGTCGCGATCACGACCGATCAGATCAGGAATGGGAACCACCCCAAACCACACGGTCTGAAACCCCTTGGCCGAACTCATCAACCATCCGCTTAAAGGAATCACGACCATCAGGCCATAGAGCAAGGCGTGTCCGGCATACGCCAGGCGCTTCATGCGAGGCGTGAGCGTGTTGGGCGGAGGCGGTGGGCGGTGCGTAACCCGCCACGCCAGCCGCAGCCAGACCAGAACAAAGACGGTCACCCCCATCCACTTGTGCCACGAGTAGAGCTGAAGCTTTTGTGGGGACAGGGGCAGGTCATGCATGTAAAGCCCCAGAGCCAGGGCTCCCAGGATCAGGACCGCCATCAGCCAGTGAAACCCCTTAGCGACGGGTGTGTAGGTGGTGTTCATGTTGTGCATGATTGTGCGTCACGTTACCTGAGGCCAAGATCGAAAACCCTCCCGCACAAGCGGCACAAACGCCCGCCTGACGCGAGATCCCTGCTGCGGCCCGCTACGGTGTTAGTGGAGTGAGACTGTAAAGAAACCGGACGATCAAAAAAACAGTTTAATAGCAAATTATTTGTTGCATAATTTGCAACAATGGATAAGCTCGATTCCATGCAAACCTTTGTGCGCGTCGCTGAAGCGGGCAGCTTCATCGCTGTCGCCAATCATCTACAGGTCGCGCGATCGGTGGTCACCCGGCAGATCGCCGCGCTGGAAACGCATCTCGGAATCAAGCTGATCACGCGCAGCACCCGCCGGCTCACGCTCACGGAAGCTGGTTCAGCCTACCTCGAGAAGTGCCGCGTCATCCTCAACATGGTGGATGCCGCAGAGTCTGGCCTTGCCGAAGAAAACACCGTGCCGCGCGGACGAATCCGCCTGGGTCTGCCTTTGAGCTTCGGCCTTCACGGGTTGATGCCAGTCTTGCTGAATTTCGCGCAGGCGCAACCCCATATCGAACTCATCCTGAACCTGTCCGATCAGCGCTCGAACCTCATCGAAGAGGGGCTCGATCTGACCATCCGGATTACCTCCGAGGTTCAGTCTGGGGACATCGTTCGCAAGCTCGGGCAGTGCAGGCTGCTCACGTTCGCCTCACCGGCCTATTTGCGGCAGCATGGC
>CAIPNM010000144.1 GCA_903866395.1 uncultured bacterium | reverse complement strand
GCTCATGAAGCCCATGGCTCAACCCCGCTTTCTGATGGTCAGGCGTTGGCCGACGCGCAACGTCCGATTCGCCGAGATACCGTTCCAGGAGACGATCTGCGCGATCGTCACGCCATAGCGGCGCGCGATGCTGTAGAGCGTCTCACCGCTTTTTACGCGATGTGTGACTTTGCTGCCGCTGGCCGCCGCAGACTTGCCGCCACCACCACCCGCGGTGCCGGAGAGCACGAGCCGCTCGCCTGGGCGGATCTTGTCCCGGGGGCTCTTGCCGTTGAGGCGCATGAGCGTGCGCGGGTCCATGTTGTTGCGCCGCGCGATGGTCCAGATCGACTCACCCCGACGCACCACGTGCACCTCGGGCTTGCCGCGTTTCTTGCGCAAGCTTGGCGCTGGGCCATCGACCCGTGCTGCGGCAAGCATCACCTTCGGCGGCAGCTGCGTGCTGCCCGAGGGCACGCGGAGGTCCGTGCCCGGGGCGAGCGGCCCATCCTCAAGGCCGTTGAGCATGCGCAGCGTCATGACGTTCGTGCCGTAGCGCGCGGCGAGACCCGCGAGCGTATCGCCAGGCTCGGTCACGTGGTGCGTCACACGCATCAGCTCATCGGCATTGAGTTGCGCGAGGTTTTGCTTAAACAACTCCGCCGAGTCGATCGGCATCAGGAGCGAATGCGGGCCCTGCGGCGGCGTTGCCCAGCGATGGAAGGCGGGGTTGAGCTCAAAGAGTTCTTCGTGCGTGAGGCCCGCGAGTTCGGCCGCGAGCTTGAGATCGATCTGCTGACCGACGTCTACTTTCGCAAAGTACGGCTCATTCGGGATGGGGCTGAACTCGATGCCGAGCGCAGCGGGGTTTGCGACGAGCCGCTTCATGGCGAGAAGCTTCGGTACGTAGGCGGTGGTTTCTTTCGGAAGCTTCAGGTCCCAAAAGGTAATGCCCTTACCCTGCGCTACGTTGCGCGCCACGGCCCGTGCCACGCAGTTTTCACCGCAGTTGTAGCCGGCGACGGCCAAAAGCCAATCGCCATTGAACTCATCGTGCATGAACTGCAGATAGTCGAGTGCCGCGCGGGTGGACTCCATGACATCGCGCCGGCCGTCGTACCACCAGTTCTGCGGCAAGCCGAAGCGGCTGCCCGTGTCCGGGATGAACTGCCAGAGGCCCGAGGCCCGCGCCACCGAGTAGGCATAGGGCTCGAAGGCGCTCTCGATCACGGGGAGGAGTGCAATCTCCATGGGCATGCCGCGCCGTTCCACTTCCTCTGCGATGTAGTGCATATAAAGCGCCGCCCGACCGAACACCCGATCGAGGTACTCCGGGTTGCGCTCGTACCAGGCGAGCTGCACATCGATCGCCCGCTGCTCTTCCTCGGCAAGCTGAAAACCCGCCCGGATCCGATCCATCAGATCATCGAAAGCCTCGCCATTCGCAGAATCCGCCGTCTCCGCCTTGATGAGCGTCGAGGGGGCCGGGACCACTACCCCGGGGTAGGTCGGCGGCGCGCGTTCGGCCGCCACATCGGTGGTGTTCGGCGGGGCGGGGAGGG
>CAIPNM010000143.1 GCA_903866395.1 uncultured bacterium | reverse complement strand
TACTCCGCAAGGCCGAGCGCCGCACCAGAGACGCGCTCTGGAAAACCATCGGCGACCTGATCGACGTGTTCACGCCAGACGAATGCGCCAACTACATCCGACATGCAGGTTATGCTTCATGACGATCGCAAAACGCTCTAGCGCCAAGGACTGAACGCCCCGAACTAAACCTTGCTTTTCACAACCGGGCACCAACCGCAGGCGAATGACAGCAATGGGCTCCAATCTCACGCCCATCCGATCATGTTGCAAATGGCAGGACCGCGCGTGACCTGCCGGTCGATTCTGCTGTGCTGATCTGGCTGGACCTCGCCCAGATGCAGTCGGTCCGCATTGTTATGTCCGGCAATCGACATTCGATCGCTTCACGCCCGATTGCACGCGAGCGGTCCTCAATTTGGCTCTGGCTGGTCGGCAGGAGCTCGGAGGCCGCTGTTTTCACGGTTCGGTTCAGATAGCAGCGCGGCCTGGGACCGCGGTGGCGCAAGTCATAATCAACGCCCCGACAACCCGCCCCTTCAACCCTGTTTGCGGAACACGACCACATGCTGCCAGGGCAGCGTGCTCACAGTGCGTTCCCACTCCAGTGGGAAGACAGCGGCCTCGCGCTTGATCTGCGCCTCACTCATCTTGTGCAGCGGCTTGATGGGCACGCGGGGGTCCTCGGCCTTGTACTCGACAAAGACGACGCGGCCGCCGGGCTTGAGGGCCTTCAGCACGCTGGCCATCACCTCGTAGGGGTAAGCCAGCTCGTGATAGACGTCGACCATGACTGCCAGGTCCACCGAAGCGGCGGGCAGCTTGACATCGTCGGCCGAGCTCAGCCGCGCCTCGATCTGTGTCAGGCCGCTGCTCTTGGCGCTGGCCTGAAGCAGGCTGATCATTTCCGGCTGCACATCGACAGCCCAGACCTTGCCGCCCGGCATCACCGTCGGCGCCATGCGCCGCGACAGGTAACCGGTGCCGGCGCCGATGTCGGCCACCACCATGCCGGGGCGCAGCGCCAGAGCAGCCAGCAACAGGTCGGTGCGCTCTTCGCGCTCACGGTCCTCCCGCTCGAGCCATGCTGCGCCCTGCCATCCCATCACCGCGGCGATCTCACGCCCCATGTAGCGCTTGCCGATGCCGTCAGCACTCGCTGGCGCGGGACTGTAACGCTGAGCAAGCGCGGCGGGCTGCGCCAGAGCGGCGCTAGTCGCCAGCAGACAGGCAAGAAGGATCCACCGCCAGAAAGCTAAAGCTTTCATCGCGGCGACTGCCGGATTTCGTTGGGGTGCAAGCGCCGTGGCACCACGGGGCCGTTGTCGTCTCATGAAGCTAACTCCTCCAATGACCGCGGCCCTGTCATGAAACGCAGCCTGCCGACGGCGAGGTCGGCCAATAAGGCGCGGCCGATGGCTAACAGTGGACTACTGCCAGTCCCGTGGACACCCCCCAAGGCTAGCGCGGACATCTTTGGATGCAATGTTCGTTTCTGGCCCTGGGGTCACCATAGCAGGGATTGTGGCGATCCGGCTGACTCGATCCAGTCACGCCACTCGCAGGCGGTGCTACGTTGCGGTGGGCTATCGCCCATAATGCGACAGTCGCAATCTTCCAAGCTTCAGATCTGCGGGAGTGTCTGCTAGTCAGAATAGGGCCAGCACAGCCAGGTCGCCATGGCTTGAACACCTTGATCGAGGAAAACGTCATGCGCTCCGTTCTGCTGGCCCTGCTGCTTGCACCGATCCTGATCGCTGCTTCGTGCACATCGACTACCGATGATATCGAAAGCCGCTCGGCGGCGGTTCAGTCGGCGACACTGGCCATCGAAGACAGATACGCGACCAGCCCGGATGGCGTGCGGATCCACTACCTCCGCTCCGGCTCGGGCCCCCTCGTCATCATGATCCACGGCTTCCCCGACTATTCGGGCACATGGGCCCAGCTCACGCCGGCGCTCAACGACGCGTACCGCACCGTCGCGATGGACACGCGGGGCTACAATTTTTCTGACCAGCCGAAAGGTGTCGAGAACTACGCCATGCCGAAGCTGGTCGCCGATGTCGCTGCCGTGATCAAGGCCGAGGGACGCGACAAGGCAATCATCATCGGCCACGACTTTGGAGCGATCATC
>CAIPNM010000142.1 GCA_903866395.1 uncultured bacterium | reverse complement strand
GCGCGCATCGAGCAGTTCGAAAAGGCTGGCAAGCGTCGGGATGCTTTGCGCCATCCGCACGGCAAAACCGGAAAGCGAATCGAGCTTTCCGATCAGAAGGCCCGCAAAGCCCACGAATGCAACGATCTCACCCACCGTGATCTGTTCGCGGGCCACCAGCACTGAACCCACCGCATACAGGATCACCACGGTGATCGTGGCTGCGGTTCGGGTGAGCACGGTGAGCAGTCCCCACCAGGTGAGCACGGGGTATTGGGCTGCAAGGAGCCGGGACATGATGGCCCGCATCGCCTGCATTTCTGCGCCGAAGCGGCCATAACTCTGCACTACCGTGACATTGCCGATGACATCGCCCACCCGGCCATAGACTTCACCGTGATGCCGTTCAACGTCGGCCTGCCCGCCGTGCGTGCGTCGGGCGATGAACAGATTGGCAAGCACATAGACCGCACCGAGTGCGATCAGGAGTGACGCCATCATTGCGTTCATGTGCCAGGCAACCGGGAGCATCACCAATAGCCCTGCGAGCGCGACAAACTGTTCGCGCAGAAGCGACAGGCCGTTCCAGAACAAGGCGTCGGTTCCGGCAAGGATGGAGCGCACGACTGCCCCCGAGCCGCGCTCGGCGTGATAACCCGAGGGTAGTGCGAGCGCGCGCTCGTAAGCCGCTGCGAGCGCGGCCAGCCTGCGGCGATGGGCGAGCCGGTCTGCCATCACGGCCACGATCACGCCGGCGAGAATGCCGGCGAGCCCCACGCCCGCCCATACCGCAATCACGCTAAAGGCCGGGGCGCGCGCGGCAAGTGCATCCACGACCCGTGCGAGCAATACCTGTTCGATCACGGGTACCGCAGCGAGCATGAGCCCGGACAGGACGATCAGCACTGCCTGGCGGCGCTCGGCGAGCAATAGCCCGAGTGCGCGCCTGAGAGTGGCCGTCGGATGCCCGGCGGCAGGGTGCTCCGCAGGGGGCGCAGCGGCGGCGACAGAAGGGGACGGGTCAGTCATTGCTTGAAGAAGGCATGTGGCCAGACGGGACCGATTCCTTAACGATCAGAACGGGCGAGGATCTGCAGTGACTTAAAGGTGCCGCGCCGCTCGAAAGGCCGCTGGCGTAGCAGTTCCTCCTCCACACGCTCGGCGACGTCGTAGGCATACGAGCCGGTGTAGAAGAGGATTTCGCCGCCGGGCTTGACCTGATCGGCCAGTAACAGGGTCATCTCCAGATCGGTGAGCGCCCCGTATCGATCGTTTTCCGCCGTCCTGAATTCGCCGACGTGAAATAGGGTGACGTAGTCGAACATCGGAAGGAGTCGTGCATCCAATTGGTAGATATCTCCGAACCAGGCCTTGTAGGCACGGCCCAGTTCCGGGTTATCAATCAGAAGTCGAACATAGTCTTCGTATTCCTGGGGCGAGGCGGTGATGCCCAGGACTGCGCAGTTGCTGTCGGCTTGCGCAAGCCGCAGGCCAACGATGTGGTGGTTGCCGGTGCCGAAGTGAAAGATCGTGCTCGACCACGCATCGCGCGACTGAAGATAGTCAAGAAAATGCAGGTCGCAGGGGCACTGCGCCTCATCCAGTGGCCAGGTACTGTT
>CAIPNM010000141.1 GCA_903866395.1 uncultured bacterium | reverse complement strand
TTGCCCGCCGGATCAAGCGCAGGGTTGGTGAGCGCGTTGGCGGCGGCCTCGGCGTAAGCAAACGGGATGAACACGTCGCTGCGTGCCAGCCCCCCATCAGCGCGCACCCTCAGCCGGATCTCTCCGCGGCGTGAGCGCACGACGGCAACATCCCCCGGCGCAAGCCCAAGCCGGGCCAGCGCCTCCGGATGCATCGAGACCGTGGGCTCGGGCGAAATCGCGTCAAGTGCCTGCGCGCGCCGCGTCATCGACCCGGTGTGCCAGTGTTCGAGCTCGCGCCCCGTAATCAGGACCAGCGGATACTCGACATCGGGCAATTCATCGGCAAATCGAAGCGTGGTGGGCACAAAGCGCGCACGCCCATCGTCGGTCGGAAAATGCTCGGTAAACACCACCGCTTCGCCCGGATCGTCATCGCCCGTGCAGGGATAGACCACCGCTCCCTCACGCTCGAGACGCGACCAGCTGATGCCCGCAAGCGAGGGCATGCAGCCGCGCATTTCCTCGAACACGTCACGCGGATGGGTGTAAGGCCAGGCTAGCCCCAACCGCGTTGCGATATCCACGATGATCGCCAGATCCTGTCTGGCCTGCCCAGGGGGCGCGAGCGCCGCGCGCCCAAGCTGGACCAGCCGATCGGTATTGGTGAATGTTCCGGTTTTTTCAGCGTGAGCCGAGGCGGGCAGAATCACGTCTGCGAGCCAGGCGGTTTCGGTCGGAAAAATATCCTGGACTACCAGGAAATCGAGCGACGCCAACGCCTCGCGCACATGCGACAGATCAGGGTCTGACATCGCCGGGTTCTCGCCCAGGATGTACATCCCGCGGATCCGTCCCGCATGCGCCGCGTTGATGATCTCGACCACAGTCAACCCGGGCGCCCGAGGCAGGGGTTGCGCCCAGAAATCCTCGAACGCGCGGACGACCCGCTCGGTACCAACCCGCTGATAGTCCGGCAGCATCATGGGGATGAGCCCCGCATCGGAGGCGCCCTGCACATTGTTCTGGCCACGAAGCGGGTGAAGCCCCGTGCCGGGGCGGCCGATCTGGCCGGTGGCGAGGGCGAGTGCAATCAGGCAGCGGGCGTTGTCGGTGCCATGCGTGTGTTGCGACACCCCCATGCCCCAGAGAATCATCGACGCCCGGCTGGTCGCGTAGAGCCTCGCCACCTCGCGAAGCGTCGTGGCATCGATCCCGCAGATGGGCGCCATGGCCTCGGGCGAGGTGTCGCGGACCGCTTCTCGCAGTTCATCAAACCCGCTTGTTCTCGCCGACACGAACGACTGATCAACCAGCCCTTCCTCGATGATCACATGCAGCATTGCGTTCAGCATGGCCACATCCGTGTCGGCACGAAACTGCAGCATGTGGGTGGCAAATCGCGCGAGGCCATTGCGGCGCGGGTCGGCCACGATCAGCTTTGCGCCCGCCTTCACTGCGTTCTTGATCCAGGTGGCAGCGACCGGGTGATTCACGGTGGGATTGGCGCCGATCACGAAGATGACCTCGGCCTCGCCCACATCGGCCACCTGGTTCGAGACGGCGCCTGAGCCGATGCCCTCCAGAAGCGCAGCCACGCTTGAGGCATGACAGAGTCGCGTGCAATGGTCGACATTGTGGGTGCCGAACCCGGTTCGGATCAGCTTCTGAAACAGATACGCCTCTTCGTTCGAGCCCTTGGCTGAACCGAACCCAGCGAGTGCATCGGGCCCATCCTGATCTCTGATAGCGGCAATTTTTGCTGCGACAAGACTCAACGCCTCATCCCAGCTTGCCTCGCGGAAGGCATCGCGCCAGGTGGCGGGAACACGATCGGTATCCAGACGCTTGGGCGCATCAGCGCGCCGGATGAGTGGCACGGTGAGGCGGTCGGGGCTGCTGACATAGTCGAAGCCGAATCGGCCCTTTACGCACAGTCGCGACTGATTGGCGGGCCCAGGTCGACCCTCCACGTGAATGACCCGGTTACCGCTCACGTGATAGGTGAGCTGACACCCAACGCCGCAATAGGGGCAGACCGAGTCGACTGACTTTTCTGCGCGCCGCGGGGCGATCGCCGATGCCGCGAGGAACGAATCATCGGCCACACGAGACGCCGCCGCGCCCAGGAGCTTGGGCATCAGCGCGCCGGTCGGGCAGGCCTGCACGCATTCACCGCAGCCCACGCAGGTGGAGGCACCCAGTGCGTCGTCAAGATCGAAGACGATCTTCGCGGCATCGCCCCGCCACGCATAGCCGATCACATCGTTGACCTGCTCCTCGCGACAGGCGCGCGCGCAGCGGCCGCACTGGATGCAGGCATCGAGATTGACCGCGATCGCAGGATGACTCACATCCGGCACCGGTTGCTCGCGCGAGGCAAAGCGTGGCGTGCCCACCCCCATCTTCGCCGCCCAGTCATGAAGTTCAGAGTCTTCGCGATGCGGCGTCTCGGGCATGTCGGCGAGCAGCAGTTCGAGCACCATTTTCTGAGCCGCCCGGGCGCGATCGCTCCCGGTGTGGACCTTGGCGCCGGGCGCGGGTGTGCGACAGCAGGAGGGCGCGAGCGTCCGTTCGCCCTCGATCTCCACCACGCAGGCGCGACAGTTGCCATCGGGTCGAAGACCATCGCGATGGCAGAGGTGGGGAATATCGATGCCGTGGCGGCGTGCGACCCGAAGCAATGTCTCGCCCGCGTGGGCTTCCACCGCCCGGCCATCGAGTTCGAAGGCGATGACGGCGGGCAGTGCAGCCAGCGAAGCGTCTCTTGCGTTCATTAGCCGACCACCTCGGGAAAATGCCGAAAGAGCGACAGCACCGGGTTCGGTGCGGCCTGCCCCAGACCACAGATCGATGCATCGATCATGGTTTGCGAGAGCTCGCGCAGTAGCGGTTCATTCCATCTCGGTGCATCCATCAGGGTCACCGCTTTGGCCGTGCCGACGCGGCACGGCGTGCACTGACCGCAGGACTCGAGGCGGAAGAAACGCATCAGATTCTGCGCGGCCCGACGCAGATCATCGTGCTCCGACAGCACGATCACCGCCGCCGATCCAATGAACGCACCATGCGGTTGAAGCGTGTCGAAATCGAGCGGTTCATCAGCCAGCGAAGCCGGCAGGATCCCGCCCGAGGCGCCACCAGGCAGAAAGGCCGCGAGCGAATGGCCGTCCGCCATGCCGCCACAATATTCGTTAATGAGTTCATGAAGGCTGATGCCAGCCGGTGCGATTTTTACGCCTGGCTCGCAAACCCGCCCCGACACAGAAAACGAGCGCAGGCCTTTTCGCCCGCGACGACCATGCGCCGCAAACCACGGCGCACCCTGCTGCAGAATGATTGGCACCCAGGCAAGCGTTTCAACATTGTGTGCCAGGGTCGGGCGGCCCTGGAGTCCCACTTCAGCCACATACGGCGGGCGAAGCCGCGGCATACCGCGCTTGCCTTCGATCGATTCGATTAGCGCGCTCTCTTCACCGCACACATAGGCGCCCGCCCCTCGACGCAATTCAATCGCAGGCAGCAACCAACCCGATGGCGGCGCTGCCTGAAGCGCTGCGATTTCGCGCTCAAGCAAGGCGCGCACGCCGGGATATTCGTCGCGAAGGTAAATCACGCAGGTCTCGCAGCCCACTGCCCAGGCGGCGATCAGCATCCCCTCAAGAAAGCGCTGAGGCTCGCACTCCAACCAGAAGCGGTCCTTGAAGGTGCCGGGTTCGCCCTCGTCGGCATTGACCACCAACATTCGAGGCCCCTGAAAACCCGCGACGATTCGCCACTTGCGACCCGCCGGAAACCCCGCCCCGCCCATGCCGCGCAGGGCCGACGACTCAAGCTGCGTGATGACATCGACCGGCTGGCTAGCGCCATCGATCAGGGACTGCAGCACGGGCCACGCGCCAGGGGGCGGTTCGGGAATCGCTTCGACCCGATCGCCACGGGCCGGTTGGCCTGTGGGCAATGCGCACTCGCGATCGCCCGCCTTCGCATGAGCGATCACCGAATCCACGCTTGCCTGAGAAACGGGGAGGCGCCCGACCACCGCCACCGGCGCCTGCGCGCAGCGTCCCACGCAAGGCACCGGTTGCACCCGCACCTCGGCGCCGACCAGCGTCTGCAGGCGCTCGATCAGCTGCGCGGCCCCTGCAAGCTCGCACGACAATGAGTCGCAGACACGAACCGTGAGCGCAGGCGGGCGCGGTTCATCATCGGCCACCAGATCGAAGTGGTGATAGAAGCTTGCCACCTCGAACACCTCAACCTGCGACAGCTTCATCGCCTGCGCGAGGGCAGCGAGCAGCCCCTGCGGCAGACACCCCTCTGCATCCTGAATCTTATGCAGGTACTCAATCAGCCGGTCGCGCCTGAGCGGCGATTCGGTGATCAGCTCGGCGAGTCGCGCCTGGCTCGACGGGCTCACCTGCCTGCCTTTGCCCTGACCCACCGGCCGCCGGAATGTGACAGTTTTCATGGGGGTCGAAGGTACCTCAAGGCGAGGGTTGACGCCATGCGTTTCAGCATTTCAGGCGTGCGGCAGAAGACGCCCCAGAATGGGGTAATCAGACGTCAACGCCGATTCTTGTTGACTTCATCCGAGCGCTTTGTCAGGCTCCCCACCGCACCGCACCGCACTGCGCGTTCGTGTCGCGCCTTCCGCAAGCTTTTTTCGTCACCCCTCGCGAATCCGACAAGCGCGGGCGGTGACATCGATCCGGGGAGTCGTCCGGGTTGTCTTACCGGCTGTGCTCTCAGCCCGCCCCCTTACTGCTGGCACGCAGTTAGCTGCCGGCCCCAGGAGTCCTCCAGATGCCCGCCCCGATCGTTGAACTCGAGCCCAATGATGAACTTTTTGCCGGTATCTCCGAATCCGCATTCGGTGTCGAGCAGTCGGCCCACCTGAGCAGTACCTTCGATCTCGATTTTTTCCGGTTCATGCCGTCAGCCCCCGGGCTGATCGAGTTGAATTTTTCGGCCGACGACGGCGGCGCAACGCGTTTTGAATTGTCGCAATTCACGCCGGATGGCATGCCCGTTGACGGGAGTACCCAGACCGTACAGGGTTACGGCACGCTGCTTTTTTACGCGGACGAGGTCGCGGACGGCGTGTTTATCCGTGTATCAACTGCCATCAGTGAATCGGACCTGCCCCCCTCTGAGGATGGCATGGCGGGCCCAGTCGTCGAGACCCCCTATACCTTCACAGCCAACTGGTTCGCGTACGCCGCCCCAGGCAATGAACAGGAACCCAACGACTATTACGCCGATCCGTTGATAGACGGAGCGGGCGCGCTCATCGCGGGCAATGTTGGAAATTCGGACGATGAAGACTGGTTTTATGTCGACATTGAAGCGGCGTCGACGATCAGCTTTGCCGTCCGGCTCGACCAGACGCCCGCTTCCGGAAGCAAGCCGATTTATGCCGCAGTCTACGGACCGAACGGCGAATTCCTGACGGGTCGGGACCTGACCGATCAGAGCAATGACATCACCCTCACGGTTGAGGAGCCAGGCTCGGTGTTTCTGGCTCTCACGCCGGGTGAAACATTTCAGACCGCAGTGGCGTACTCAATTGCCACCACCATTTCACCGATCACGATTGTCTACCCTGCGCCCCCCGCGGAACCGGGTGAGACACCGCAGGCGACCCCCATCGCGGTCGGCGACCGGGTGATCGGTGCCGTGTTCTCGGACGCCGACTTGGCCAGCTTTGTTTCAACCTATTCCTTTTCTGTCTCCCCGAACGAGAAGCTAGACCTCAATTTCGATCCGATGATCGACATGTCGGATAGCCAGACCTTCGTGCTCGAACTGTTGCGCGGCGATCAGATCATTGAAAGCCTCCACACCGGCGAAGATGTTTCGATTGCGCTGACCGAGTTTGGCGCGGGTTCCTACCTGGTCAGGGTCAAGGCTGGCCCGGACTCTCCCGAGGTGGCCCTCTTCGAACTGGCGGTCAGTGCGCCGCCCTCCCGGTTTGTGGTCGCCCCGGCAGATTGGACGGGTACCGCTTCGAGTGATGTTTTCCCGGGTGGCGCCCAAAACAGCGGCAATAACCGCCTGGATCCCGCTGGCGGTGCAGACCTGATTGACGGTGGTGCGGGAACGGATGCCGTGATTTTCCGTGTGGCCGCTGACGCGCTCACCATTGAATCGGTAGCGGGGATCACAGCAGTCACCGGCGGCTATAACGCTGACGCATACGCGTTCAAGACCACCCGCCTTGTTAATGTCGAACGCATTGAAACCCTCAGCGGCGCGCTTGACCTCCCCCCATCCCCCGAAATCAGCCCGATTTTCGGCCAGTCGCTTGAAGAACAGGATTTCGGCTACGAAAGGATCGTTGGCACGAATAGCGCAGATGTGATCGATAGTCGCGGAGGCAGCGGATTTATCGATGGCTCAGGCGGCATCGACACTGCGGTGGTGCTCGCCAAGCGCAATACCTTTGACATCCAGACAACCGGCGGCGTCACACTGCTGATTGCAGTGGCACCCACCCCCGAAAATATTCTCGATTTCAATGACTACCACCGTGGCGTCCAGGTCTTCACGAATGTTGAAAGCCTGGCGTTCCTTCCCGACGCTGGCGATCCCGGCAATGACACGGTGACCCTCGGCGCCTCATCGGACAACCGGGTAATCCGCTTCGGCACCTCGGGCGATGACAACCGGCACACCCGCCAGAACCTGGTCGGTACCGAGCAGTCCGAACTGTTCGTGACGCTCTGGGGGCAGGATGAGATCGACGGCGGCGCGGGCGACGATGCGCTGCTCCTGTTCGGGCCTTCTGCGATGTACGAAGTCTCAACGGTCGGCGCGACCACGACCGTGCGCGCCAATCCTGTCGCAGGCTCGCAGTTGAGCCAGGGTTATGTTCAGGACAGTGTCTTTACGCTCACCCGCGTTGAAAAAATCATCTTCGCCGATAAGGAAGTCAGCGTTACTCAAGCCCCTGGCATCACGCTGCTCGCCGCAGACTCGGTGGTGACCGAGGGACGCACCCTGGCGGTTTCGGTGGTTCTCGACTCGGCACCAGCCGGTAACATCACGATCGGACTGACCAGTGGCCAGCCGAGCGAACTCGGTTTCGGAAGTGCGGCTGCGCCCACGCCGGAAGCGCTGGTCACCTTCAGTCCAACGAATTGGAATACCGCTCAGACGGTGACCATCGCCGCAGGGCCCGACGATCAGCAGGTAGAGCCCACCAAGACGGTGACCGTCAGCGCCGCGGTCAAGACGGGAAGCTATGCCGCGAATGCCAACACGCTCACGCTGCGTGTGATCGATAACGACGCGCCAAAGCAATCGGTCACGGGGCGGGTGTTCGAAGACCTGAACGGTGACGGCACGAGCCAAGCCAACGAATCGGGCCTGGGTGGCTGGAAGGTATTTGCCGACACGAATCGTAACGGCAGGCCCGACGCGGGCGAGCCGCAGGCGCTGAGCGACGCCCAGGGCGACTACCACCTGCTTGATCTGCCCACCGGCCAGGTGGTGGTCATGGCCGAGGTCCCAGCCGGCTGGGCACGCTCGGCCCCCGGCGCCCGCAGCAGCTCCGGCGCCGTGGTCATCGAGCGCACCGGCGACCCCGGTCGCGCCGAAGCGCCGATCCCCACC
>CAIPNM010000140.1 GCA_903866395.1 uncultured bacterium | reverse complement strand
TTCTGCCGATCGGCGGACACAAGGGTTACGGACTGGCGCTGATGGTGGACATGTTGGCGGGATTGTTCTCCAATGCAGCCTATCTGACCCATGTGAAGTCCTGGGTCGATTCTCCCGATGAACCCCAGAACCTCGGCCACTTTTTTATCCTCATCGACACCACACGTCTGGGATCGACGTCATGGCTTGCCGAGCGCATGCGTGACTTTGCACAGATCCTTCACGATAGCCCTCCCGCGCGGGCCGAATCGCCTGTGATCGTCCCCGGCGAGATCGAGTTGGGCAAGATGGCAGCGCAACGGCGAGACGGGCTGCGCATGCCGCGCGACGTCATCGAACTGATGCAGGTCCATGCCGCTCGCCTCGCCCCACAGAAGTAATTTCCCAATAAAACCGTTCGGAAAATTCCCCATGACTCAAGCCCTCCCCCCCAAGACCACTGGCCTCCTGCTAGGCACCGTGATGTTCGCGCTTGGCCTGGGCCTCGCCGCAGACGTCCGGTCGCAGGCATATCCGTCCAAACCGATTCGTGTGGTGGTGCCCTACCCTGCCGGTGGCAATGCCGACATCACCGCTCGGCTGGTTGCCCGGCGTATGTCCGAGAGCATGAATACCCCGTTCGTGATCGAGAACCGAGGCGGCGCGAACGGCGGCATCGGCACCGAGGGGGTCGCGAAGGCTCAACCTGATGGCTACACGCTGCTGGCTGCAGCGAGCGGCCCGATCGTGATCAACCCGGTGCTCCTGAAAAAGGTTGCCTACGACCCGCAGAAAGATCTCGCCCCGATCAGCCAGATCCTCACGTTTCAGTATGTACTCGTCACCCAGGCGGCTTCGCCCATCAAGTCGCTCGACGATCTGATCGCACAGGCCAAAGCCAAACCCGGATCACTCAGCTACGGCTCCACCGGCATCGGCGGGGGCGGGCATCTTGCGGGCGAGCTTCTTGCAGTGATGAGCAACACCCGGCTCACCCACGTCCCGTACAAGGGCAGCGCTCCCGCGCTTGCGGACCTGCTCGGCGGCCATTTGGCTTTCACGTATGACACGGTCATCACCGCGACACCGCTGATCGAAGCAGGACAGCTCCGTGCCTTCGCCGTTTCTGGTCCGAAGCGCGCAGGGTCCCTACCTAAGATTCCAACCATGCAGGAGCTTGGCTTCAAGGGATTCGAGGTCACGCAGTTCGTAGGCCTGTTCGCCCCAGCGGGGACCGATCCCGCCATCATCTCGCGACTCCACCAGGAGGTGGTGAAGGCCATTCGAAGTGAGGAGTTGGTTCAGAAAATCGAGGTGCAGGGCGGCAACGAACTGGTGGGCAACACGCCAGCCGAATTTTCAGCACTGATCCGACGGGAGCTCGAGATGTATGACAAGCTCATCAAGGGCGCAAACATCCAGGCACCTTGAGGCACTGCGTGACTCGAATCAATCTGTGCCGCACACCACGACCGGGCGAATGATCCGCGCCATCTCGGCCCCGGTGTTCAGGGTGCCGGGTGTCGTCCCCAGGTCACGTCGCCTTCGGTGTTAAGGCAGCTCCGCTTCGACAAACTTGGAGAATTCAACGAGGCCGGCAGCGGCCAGATGCGGGGGCTGCTAATGAGAAGGCTTGCGCACGGAGTTTGTCGTGGATACCGATCCAGAGCGTACCTATTTCGGAACTACGCGTGTTTGACCTTGGGGTTGTGACCGGACACCGCATCATAGGCCCCGCGAGTCGGTGAGTTAACCGTGACAAACCGACAGTTACCACGGAAACTTGCTGGAGTTACCCATGTCCCTGCTCGCCCGATTCCTCACCGCGCTTACCGCGCTTCTCGCCGGCTTGATCGGCACCTGGGCACACGCGCAGGACTATCCGTCCCGCCCTCTCCGCCTGATCGTACCGTTTGGTCCAGGAGGCGTTTCAGATATCGTCGGACGCGCCTATGCACAGGCGCTCGAACGCCGGTTGGGTCAGCCAGTCGCAGTTGAAAATCGTCCAGGTGCAAGCGGAAATATCGGCACCGCACTGGTGGCGGCAAGCGCCGCAGACGGTTACACCTTGCTCTTTGCATTCGACGGCACGATGGCCATCAACCCTCATGTCTACGCAAAGCCAGGCTTCGATCCCATTGCGGATTTCGTGGCGATCAGCAAGATCGGTAACTCCACTCAAATGCTGATTGCCTCGCCCGGCCTGCCGGTATCTTCACTTTCAGACCTGATCGCTAAGCAAGCCTCTCTGAAGGGCCTGACTTTCGGATCCTCTGGCACAGCAAGCCCAGGCCACGTATCGGGCGAAATGCTGCGAATGGCAAGTGGGCTTGACCTGATTCACGTCCCCTACAAAGGGGGCGCCGCAGCGGTCAACGATGTGATGGCGGGGCAGATTCCGCTCGCATTCACTGCCTTGGCTACCGCAAAACCGTTGATCGAGTCTGGCAAGCTTAAGGGCCTCGCGGTGACGACCGGGGCACGCTCATCCCTGCTGCCTGGGATCCAGACCTTCGTCGAGGCTGGCCTTGCTGATTTCGTTGTCGACACCTGGCTCGGTGTGATGGCGCCCGCCAGAACACCGGCCAGTATCGTCGAGCGCTTGTCCCGCGAATCGATGGCAATCGTTGCAGATACGGAAATCAGGACGCGCCTGGTTTCCCTGGGCATCGAGCCCTCAGGTAGTGACTCCACGGCGTTCGCACGACAGCTGGCTGCGGATGTGGCACGGTGGGCTAAGGTGGTTCGCGCTGCCGGGATCAACCTCAATCCATGATCGTCGGAGCACTTGATGACTGAAACGACAACGAGCACAGCGCGGACGGACCGAACGGTTATCCGGGCAGGCACGGTCTGGACGGGCGGCGCGTCTCCACGTCTTCTTCACCAGACCGATGTGCTGATCGAAGGCGGCAAGGTGGTAGCGCTCGAGCCTCAGTACAGAGGCCCCGCAGATCAAGAGATCGACGCCGAGGGTTGCCTGGTGATTCCTGGCCTGATTAATGCGCATGTCCATCCAGGCACATCGCCGCGCAGCCGCGGGCTTGCCGAGGATATCGACCTGCCGCCCGGAGCCGCGTACTACCACATGACCATGCCGGTCCAGATGTATTCGCCTGAGGTCATCAGTGCGACCGACCTACCGGGCATCATCGAATGGGACTGTCTCGCCATGCTGATGGGGGGCGCCACCACCATTGTCGCGGAACAGTTCGGAACAGCGGATGCGTGGATTGCACTCGTGGAGCGGCTTGGATTTCGCTGCGATCTCGGAACCACGTTCCCCAGCACCTACTCAGCAATCGGCTATTACGATAAAACGTCCGGCAAGGTACTGCTGGGCGATCGTGGCGATGTCGCAGCCGGTTTGCGGAACAATCTCGCCCTGCACGACCGTTGGCATGGAGCCTTCGATGATCGTCTGCGTGTGCATCTGTCACCGCACGGTCCCGACACAGTCCCCGAGGAGGTCTTGCGCGCCACCCGCGAGGAGGCGACCCGGCGCGGCATCCATATCCACCTGCATCTGGCGCAGCATAAGCTGGAACTCGAGACGGTCGCAGCCCAAAGCCGCGGAATGAGCTCGGTCGCGTATCTCGACTCAATTGGATTTCTGGGCCCTGATGTCATGGCCACTCATTGCACCTACCTGCAGCCGGGTGACTACCCCATCCTCGCGCGCACCGGCACGAATTGCGTGCACATCGCTTACCGCAAGGCAAAAGAGGCGCTCACCAGTCCCTTCCGAGAATTTTTCGATCACGGGATTAACGTCGCGCTCGCTACCGACAGTTATTCGCACGATTTCATACTCGACCTGAAATTCGCTGCAATGCTTGGCAAGATCCGTAGCGGCGGTGGCGGTCGGATCACCGCGGAAACGGTGCTTCGCTCCGCGACATGGGGCGCAGCGACCGCGCTTGGCCGGCCCGACCTCGGTCATCTCGAGCCCGGAGCACAGGGCGACGTGGTGATCGTCGATCAGACCAGCGTGTTCAACGCACCGGTCTTCGACCCCATCAAGTCGCTGGTGTATTACTCAACGGCAGCCAACATCCGCGCCACGGTGGTCGCTGGGCGTCCTGTTGTGCAGAACGGCCGCGTACTGGGCGCCGATATGGCGGCCGTGCGCGCCCACACGGAGGCATGCTGCCGCCGCCTGTGGAGCGGCGCCGCCGGGCGCGGCGTGCTTCCACAAGGCGTTTTCTACCCTGACCCGTGCGGCTGCTGAACGGACGCCGCCATGGCCTCTGACAGCACGCTCTGCTTCGCATCGGTGAGCGAGCTGCGAAAGCTCCTCGACCGCGGCGCGGTGTCATCGGTCGAACTGGTTGAAAACGCGCTGGCCCGAATCGACGAAACCCAGCCCCTGCTGAACGCATTCAGTCATATCGACCACCACGGTGCGCTAGCCAGAGCGCGCGAGCTCGATACGCAGCGCATGCAGAAGCATGCATCCGATGAATTCGTATCGCCACTTCAGGGTATCCCCGTGTCGGTGAAGGAACTCATCGAAGTGGCAGGGCTGCCCTGCCGATACGGGTCGCTGACGATGGTCGACCACCGACCCACCGTGGACGCGCCCAGTGTTGCCCGACTACGGGCTGCAGGCGCAATCATCATCGGGATGACCAATACATCCGAATACGGATTCAGAGGCTACACAGATAACCGCGTGTCCGGGCTCACCCGCAATCCCTGGGATCCGGAACGCACTCCCGGCGGCTCAAGCGGTGGTGCGGCAAGTTCGGTTGCTGCCGGCATCACGCCGATTGCCCTGGGTACTGACGGCGGCGGTTCGATCCGTAACCCCTGCAGCTTCACGGGACTGGTGGGTATCAAGGCACAGTTCGGACGTGTACCGATTCATCCCCCCAGTGCCACCCCAACGCTCGCCCATGTTGGCCCGATTGCGCGAAGCAGTGTTGACGCCCGCTATCTGCTCGAGGCAGTTGCGGGAGAGGACGCGCGCGACTGGACCTCGCTGCTAGCGAAAATGGATTCGCGTCCTGCGTTGAACGCTGACAGGGCACCAGTGATTGCATTCGCCACCACGCTTGGCTACGGCGTGATCGATCCTGAGGTTGCGACGATTGTCAGGCGAGCCGCCAGCCGTCTGGCTGAAGTCTTCCCAATCGAGGAAATCGACCGGCCGATCTGCGAGGACGAATCCGAAGTGTTCAGCGCAGAGTTCATTGGAGGGGTCAGCGCGCGATTCGGCAGCGCCCTGGACCAGCAGGCTGAGTTGCTAGACCCCGCCTTGCTCGCAATGGTGCAGCGGTTCCGGGAAATGAGCGCCCCTCACTACACCTCGCTGCTGCGGCGTCGCCAGGCTCACCGGGATCGGCTTCGACCTTTTTTCGAGCGCTGGCCGGTACTCCTCACGCCCATGACACCCTGGCCCGCGCTTCGAGTCGGTGAACGCATGCCACCGGGCTGTGAAGGTTTTCGACTCTGGACCTTCTTTGGCTACCCTTTCAACTTGACCGGTCAACCCGCAGCCACCCTACCCTGTGGCTTCACGTCATCGGGGCTGCCGGTAGGTTTGCAAGTGGTCGTGCGGCCTCAGCACGAATCGTTATTGATGAACCTGCTTGAGCGATTCGAGCAGGTGCTTGGGCTCCGGATTCAGTGGCCTGAACTTCGCTCGTAACCGCTCTTACGAAGGCTCAGCGCGGCAGGCCCCCAAGGATCGCTCGCACGGTGCATTAACTCGAAGTCACGTGACTACCCACATCATCGCGCTGATTTGAGCGCGCATGCTCGCGCGCCCACACAGGGCGTCGATCCATATTTGCTTCGAGCGACGTTCGCCTCCGCGAGCGAGCGTCCGGCGTCGCAATCTCCAGAGCCCGCACCGCAACATTGAGCAACATTCAGCAATCCTCGCTTGATAGATTGCGCCGCGTTTAGCTCGTGCTTGGGCGGTCGTCGCGTGGACTCCTCTAAGCCTGTCGCGCTTCTTGGAGTGCCGCTTTCCTAGCGGATCCATCGTCGGTACGCCACGCATGCTGGCTCCCATAACCATTACGACGGTGAATTTCCGGCGCGATGCAACAGCTCTCGTTATCGAAGACCGAGCGTGCGACTGCAACGAAGGCGGTTGCGACATTCGCGGCAACGTAAACCCTGTACGAACACCCTTTGGTCGCTTGCAATGGATTCAAAAACAATGACTCAAGCTCTGCTGCCCACCAACAGCTCGCCGATCACACTAAGAGTTCGCAAAGGCAACGGTGGCCAAGCGAGTGAGCGAAACCGCCAGCGTCTGAATCGAGCCGAGGATTTACTCACGCCTGAAACGCTAAGCGGCACGGCGCAGCGCATCGACGAAGTTCTGCGACTGGATTACTCGGACACAGCCAAGATCGTCCTGGAAGATACCTCAATCAACTGTGAGGGGTCTGCGTGTGAATTCAGAGCTATCCACTCCACGAGTCAAGCGGATGGACCGTCGATCAATCATCACTTCGCGCCCTACGCTGTACTCCAAGACGGATCGTCACCGCTCGATGTGAATAGTGCTCCCGACACTTCAGTCGGGATACGATCCAAAGTGACAGGCTTTTTCTCCGACTTGGCAGATTTTGCCTTCAAGCTTCCCGACTTCAAGCTTCCCGACTTCAAGCTTCCCGACTTCAAGCTTCCCGACTTCGAGCTCTCAGACTTCGCAACCCACCCTGGCGCTCTGGCCCTGACAACCGCAGTTGCCCTGGGAGCCGTGCTTAAGGGTACGAAATCGAATTCATCCAGCACTGGGAATTCTGCTGATTCAATCGCGTCTCAAATCGCCGCCGTTGAACTAGCGCCCGGATATGACGGGGTGACAGCAAACGGCGTGGACCTGAGAATCAAGCTGGGGGCAGGTGTTGCGGTTGGCGATACGTTGACCACCACCCTATACCGGGACGATATCACTGCCGAAACCATCAGAAGCGTTGTCACGACAGCCGACATCAGCGCTGGGTTTGTGCAGCAACATGTCTCAGCCGCCACCGTTCTGATAGACGGCCGGTTCAGGCTTACTTCGCAGATGACGGATCCGGCGGGGAACCGGGGCAGCGCAGTCAATAAGCTTGACCCGTTTACCAATCTGGTTGGGTTGGTGCATGACGACTATCTCGCTGAGTCCTTCGTTTTCGTCGATACCAACCGAAATAATGCGCACGATATTGGAGAGATCTCCGCCAGAACCAATTCGGATGGATATTTCCGGTTTACTTTCGACGCCAGCGATGGCGCACCCATTGTCTCGCTAGGCGGTATCGACACGGCAACCGGGTTACCCAATGCCAACCTCCGGTTCAAGGCCTACAGCGCAGCCGTAGATCCCGCCAACAGAGGCCTGGATATTGTGTTGTCACCGCTGACAACACTGATCTCTGAGGTTGCGGATCAAACCAAAGCACAGGGCGAGAAGACAGTGGCCTACAAGGGCCTGGTCGAAGCCTCAAAGCAGGTCAACACAGTGCTGGCGCTCAAGAGCGCAGATCCGATCTCCCTGCTCAGGTTTGACCCCGTTAAAGTCCCGACAAAAGACGGCGCCAGTGATGTCGTCCTGCTGAGCACCAATCGCCAACTTGGTGTCGTACTTGATACGGTCGCGAACGTTATTGGCGGCGCGGCATCCAAAAACACCTCGGTCGCGGGTGAGTTGAGCGGTATTGGTATTACCTCTATCGCGGATATCGCCATCGAGCGATTCAAGAGCGGGCAGACGCTCAACCTCGCTGGCGCAACCGATGTTCCCTTGTTGGTGCAATCCAGCATTGCTGCCAGTAACGCGGCCGGTCTGACGCAAGACCTGCGCGCAAGTGACGTTGCGACACTGAGTGCTGTGGGTCAGGCGATCGCCAGCTACAACAAACTCATCGACAACACCACCCGCGAAGACGCGCAGTCCGAAGCGTCAATTGCCGCGCTACGCGCTGCGCGCAGCTTGATGCTGCCGGTCATCAAGGACATCGGCTACGAGGCAGCCAACGGACTTGGCGGCGACATGTCTTTGAGCTCAGAGGCGCAAGACCTCACCAAAACACTTGCTTCGTCGGGGGCCGATAACTACGTCAAGGCCCAGACGGACCAGGTGATCAGCAAGGATCCGAAAGCACTCGACGCAGGCTCCGCCAGTGGCGGCGCTGGCCAACCAATTCGTCTCGACATTCAACTGCCCGCTCTGGGCCTGGGCGATACGGTCGACAGTGTCTCGATCTCATCGGTACCTCCCGGCCTAAAACTGCTGCTGACCGATCCGATCACCGGTAAAACCACCGAGCTCGCGCCATCGTCGCAAGACAGCTACGCCGTCGCCCCCAAAGACGTGGGTTACCTCTACGTCAAATCTGACACACCGGTGAATGGAACCCTGGTCATCACGGGCACCAATACCGTAGGCGGCGTCAGCACCACCTATCAGGACACCCTGGGTGTCTCGGTCAAGACCAACGCCCCGACTACCAGCGTTGTTGAGCTCCCCGTTGCCAAGGATGACAACGGCGGCAGCGTAGGCTCCGGAACACCCAGCAACGACCGCTCGCCCGCGCTCGGGGGCAGCCTCAAAACCCCGCTGGCGGACGGCCAGGTCCTCAAGATCTACGACGGTGCAACCCTCCTCGGCCAGGCCACCGTGAGCAACAACAGTTGGAGCTTTACGCCCTCCACCCCATTGGACGAGGGCAAGCACAGCCTGGTGGTACGCCTGGTCGGTGCTGACAATCAAACCCTCTCTGCATCGGCGCCGCTTAACTACGAGGTCGATACGGTGGCGCCCACCGTGTCCATCACCAGCAGCACCGAAAAACTGCTCGCGGGGCAAAGCGCCACGATCACGTTCGCCTTCAGCGAAGCG
>CAIPNM010000139.1 GCA_903866395.1 uncultured bacterium | reverse complement strand
GGAGTGGTGGTGACGCGCGATCTCGTCACGCCGCTGGGTGCCTATCTCGCTTTTGTGTCGGCAGTGTTGGTTTGGGCATGGCAGGAAGTGGCGTTTTTACTGGGGCTGGTCACTGGACCGAACCGTGAGCCTTGCCCGCCTGTGTTGGGTTGGCGCCGCGCCTGGTATGCCTTTACCGCCATTGCTCATCACGAGCTCGCACTGCTGTTGCTGGGGGTGGCGGTGCTGCTGCCAAGCCTCAGTGCGCCCAATCCGGTCGCAGCGCAGGTGTGGCTGGTGCTATGGGTGATGCGGCTGAGCGCCAAGCTCAATATTTTTCTGGGCGTGAAAAATTTTTATGAGCCCTTTCTGCCGCCTTCGCTTCACTACCTGCTCAGTTATTTTTCGCGTCGGCGCTTCAATGCGCTTTTTCCGTTCAGCGTCGGGCTGGCCAGCGTGATTGCGGTGCTGGTTTGGGTGGCGGCGGTCAGAACCGAGAGCGCCTACGAAGAAACGGCGCTGGGGCTGGTGGGCTCGCTCCTGGTACTCGCCATTGTTGAGCACTGGCTGCTCATCATTCCCATGCAGCCGCAGTCGCTATGGCGCTGGGCGCTGAAAGGGCGCGGCTAAGCGCGGCGAGTGCTGCGTGACTGAAGCCAGCCTGGATATTTGTAGGGCAGCAGCGGCGCGAGCGCGCGACCTCAGTTGGCCGGCGGCAGGGTATCGGCGAAGCTTGGCCGCGTCGACAGCTTGTCAACCAGCGCGCCCAGATTGGGGTAGGGGCTGCGCCATTCCAGGTGCGGAAAGCGCCAAGCCAGATAACCCAGTGCACAAACGACGGCAATGTCGGCAAGCGAATATTTGCCATCAACGCAGTAGGGCTGATCACCCAGGCGTTTTGACAGCGCGGCGAGCGCGGCATCGACCTTGCTCTGCTGCTTGAGCACCCAGGCTTCGTTCCGTTGTGCCTCCGGGCGCATGGCTTCGAGTCTGATCAGACCGGCCGCCTCGAGCATGCCATCGGCCAAGGCCTCCCAGACCTTGACCTCGGCGCGGGGGCGCCCGCTTGCCGGGATCAGACGATGCACCGGGGTGAGGTTATCGAGGTAGTCAACGATCACGCGCGAGTCGAACAACACTTCGTCGTCGTCAAGGACGAGATAAGGAACCTTGCCGAGCGGATTGAACTGCAGCGTATGGGCGTGGCTTTCGGCCACATTGATGGACTCGAACTGGCAATCGATTTTCTTCTCGGCCATGACAACGCGCACTTTGCGTGCGAAGGGACTGCCGTGGGAGCCGACGAGTTTCATCAGGGTATCTGCTCTGAAAGGAGAGGGTTTTTCCAGGCTGCGCAGGACAAACCAGACTGCGGGACGCCACTAGGCGAAAGCCCTTGAGTATATCAACCGACTTTCCTTCGAACGGATGAGAATTTCGGCGTTGCATCAGGGCATCGCAGCATTGGTCAGATCTTCCGCGAATCGTCGCCAAGCGCACGGGTGCTAGCATTGCGACTCTTTAAATTTCGTGGCGCTGCGCCCCACTCCGATGAGTGTTTCCGACGAATCCTCTGCGTTTGCGCTCCAGGCACTGAGCCCCCTAGACGGGCGTTATGCACCGAAATTGGGTGCGCTGCGCGCGCTCATGTCCGAGTCGGGATTCATGGGATGGCGGGTCAGGGTCGAAGTTGAGTGGCTGCTTGCGCTCGCCGAAGCTGGCCTGCCCGAGCTTCCCGCATTTACGGAGTCTGCACGCGCGCGACTGCGGGCGATTGCGGATCAGTTTGGCGCACCGCAAGCCGCACGCATCAAGGCGATCGAAGCGCGCACCAACCACGACGTCAAAGCGGTCGAATATTTCCTCAAGGAATCGGTGCAGGGTGATGCCGAACTCGAGCAGGCGGCAGAGTTCATCCACTTTGCCTGCACGTCTGAAGACATCAACAACACCTCTCACGCACTCATGCTTCGCGCCGCGCGCGAGCAGGTGATGCTTCCGGCGCTGAGTGCGTTGACGGATCGTTTGCGCGAGCTCGCACATACGCTGGCTGATGTGCCAATGCTGTCTCGCACGCACGGTCAGCCGGCCTCGCCCACCACGCTCGGCAAGGAGCTCGCCAATTTCGTGGCCCGTCTGGAACGAGCCGTCGATCGTTTTTCCGAGGTCAGGCTGCTTGCGAAGCTGAATGGCGCAGTGGGGAACTACAACGCCCACCAGATTGCCTGTCCTGAGATCGATTGGGAGACGCATTGCAGGCGGGTGGTCGAATCCATGGGCCTCACCTTCAATCCCTACACGATTCAGATCGAGCCACACGACTACATGGCCGAGTTGTTTGATGCGCTAGCTCGGATCAACACCATTCTCATTGATCTCGATCGCGATATCTGGGGCTATATCTCGCTTGGGTATTTCCGGCAGAAACTCAAAGCGGGCGAGGTGGGTTCGTCGACCATGCCGCACAAGGTCAACCCGATCGATTTTGAAAACTCAGAGGGTAATCTCGGGTTGGCCAACGCGCTCCTCAGGCACCTTGCCGAGAAACTTCCGATCTCGCGCTGGCAGCGCGACCTCACCGACTCCACGGTGTTGCGAAACGTTGGCGTTGCGCTGGGTCATGCGCTGCTCGGATTCGATGCTTGTTTGCGTGGGCTTGGCAAGCTCGAGGTTGATCGAGATCGCTTAGCCCATGATCTCGCTGCCAACCAGGAAGTGCTGGGCGAAGCCATCCAGACCGTCATGCGTCGATATGGGGTCCCCAACCCCTACGAGCAGCTAAAAGAACTGACCCGGGGCCGCACGCTCACTGCCCAGGATCTACTGCGCTTTATCGACACGCTCGATATCCCGGAGGAGGCGCGGGTGCGTCTTCGGGCGCTCACGCCGGCAGGCTACGTCGGACAAGCGGCAGAACTCGCTCGCAGAATCTGAGGGAGTTGGCAGCCCGGCAGATCAGGGGCGACCTCGGTGGAGCGAGGACAGGCGGGGCGATTGAGGTCGGCGATTGAGGCTGGCTCGCGGGTGCGAGACGGCCCGCCTCATGCGCCAAGCGACTGAGCGACTGAGCGGGTCAATCAAGGTTTGTCCGAGGGCGGGCTGATATCCTCAGATGCCGCCGGAATGCCGAAAGGCGCTCCACCCTCCATCGCACCGTTCCGAGGATGTCGTCATGAAACGTCTCGCCCTTGCAGCAGCAGTGCTCGCTGTCTCCGGTTCCCTGTATAGCGCTACCGCAACGGCGCAGTTCGCCAAGCCCGATGATGCGATCAAGTATCGCCAGTCGGCCTTCACCGTGCTCACCACGCACATGGGGCGGCTGGGCGCCATGGCGCGAGGCGATGTGCCGTTCGATGCTGCGGCGGCCCAGGCGTCGGCGCGGGTGGTTGATGTGGTGAGTCACCTGCCCTGGGATGCGTTCCCGCCTGGATCGAACACCGGCGCGGCCAAGATCAAGGGCGACCCCTGGAAAGACGCTGCCACGTTCACCAAACTGCAGGGCGATCTCAAAGCTCAAACCGCCAAGCTGCCGGCCGCGGTGGCCACGCTTGATGGACTCAAGGCCCAGGTGGGCGCCACCTCGCGGGTATGCCGCGAGTGCCACGAAAATTTCCGGCAGGTTCGCTGATCAGTCGTCACGGCGGCGGGGGCTGACGCGCGCGGGGCGCTCAGCGAATCAGCCAACCGACCGCCGCACCTGAAGCAAGAAAAATCGCGAGCGCGCGCAGTCTCACTGCGAGGTCGTCTTGCGCGGGTTCGGCGTTGGACGGCGCGTCTGCGCTGTCACCGATGATCATTGGCCGCACCAGGCGTTTGCCGCGTACGAACCGGTACCAGGCGATTGCAAGCAGGTGAAGCGCGATCAGGGCAATCAGCACAAATCGGTTGGCGAGATGAAGCGCGGTGATGGCATCGCTCGCGCTGCCGGTGATCCACTTCCGAAGCGGTCCGTCCCACACGATGCCGTCATTGGAAAAGAGCCCGCTCACCACCTGAAATGTGCACGAGGCGAGGAGCGCATAAACCGACAACGCTGCAAGCGGTGAGTGGCCCGGGGTATTGGCGGTGCGTCCGAGGACGTAGGCCCAAGCGGCGGCAAGGCTAGGCGGAAAGCTTGAAAAACGCGCATAGCGCGGGCCTGCAAAGCCCCAGACCAGTCGGAAGAGCAGCAGCGTGAGGATCAGGTAGCCGAATCTGAAATGCCAATCGGTGTGACCGGTCTTGATGCTGATGATCGAGCCGGCAACGCCGAGTGCGAGCCCCCAGTGAAAGAGCCGCGTGGGCAGATCCCAGATGCGCAATGTGGAGGTATTCATCGACTCAGGCGAGTAGCAGCGCCCCCGCGAAAATGCCGATCATCATGGCGACAATCGCAAGTTTAGCGACCGTTCCCAGCAACATGCCGATCCAGGTGGCAAGCCCGACCTGACCCGCGCGCAACAAGTCCTGACGGGCGATAAACTCGCCGATTGCGGCACCGACGAGCGGCATGAACAGCAGGCCCCAGAAGCCGCTCAGCACCCCGAGGATGGCGCCCACGGTAGCGCCGATCACGGCCCACTTGGACGCACCCACCCTGCGGGCACCCATGGCGCCAGCGATCCAGTCAATGGCAATCGCTGCCAGGGCGAGCACCGAGATAATGGCGCAGACCAGCCCCGAAATCTTGGCGAAGCGATCGATCCAGGCGGCGAGCAGAATGCCGAGCAATACCATCGGCGGCCCTGGCAGGGCGGGCATGACCGTACCGACGAGGCCGACAGCGATCAGTGCGAACGCGAGGATCCAGAGGGCGATATCCATGGTGAGGAAAACCTTCTAAGGGGTCGCACGAGGGGGCGAATGCGGACGTGCCGCGTTCGTGAAACTGGCCGGGTCGCGGGCCAGGTCGCTCAGGGCAGCTCGGGCTCGCCTTCCTGGGTTTTCTTGGGCGGCTTCACCAGGTCTTCACGGCGTACGCCCAGCCACATGGCGATGGCCGCCGCCACGAACACCGATGAATAAATGCCAAACAGAATGCCGATGGTGAGCGCGAGCGCGAAATAGTGGAGCGTGGGTCCGCCGAAAATCAGCATGGACAGCACCATGATCTGCGTGGAGCCGTGCGTGATGATGGTGCGTGAGATGGTGGACGTGATCGCGTTGTCGATGACCTCGGTGGTACTGGCCTTTCGCATCTTGCGGAAGTTCTCTCGGATCCGGTCGAAGATCACGACCGATTCATTGACCGAGTAGCCCAGCACGGCCAGCACGGCAGCCAACACCGAGAGCGAAAATTCCCACTGAAAGGCCGCGAAAAATCCGAGGATGATGATGACGTCGTGCAGGTTGGCGATGATGGCCGCCACCGAAAATTTCCATTCGAATCGGAAGGCAAGATAAATCATGATGCCCACCACCACCAGGAGCAGTGCGAGGGCGCCGTCGGTGAAGAGCTCCTTCCCAACCTGCGGGCCGACGAACTCGACCCGGCGCAGTTCAACGCCGGCATCGGCCGCCTTAAGCGCTGCCATCACCTGATCGCTCTGGCGTGCCGCAGCGGCCCCCGAGCCGTCTTTCAGGGGCAGACGGATCATGACGTCGCGCGAGGTGCCGAAGTTTTGTACCTGGGCGTCGGCGTAGCCAAGCTCAGTGACCTTGGTTCGAATGGTTTCGAGCTCGGCGGCCTTGGGATAGGCAACCTCCATCACGGTGCCACCGGTGAACTCGATCGAGAAATTGAGGCCGCGGATGGCGAGAAACGCAACCGCCGCCACGAAGGTGAGCACCGAAATCACGTTGAACACCAGCGCGTGGCGCATGAACGGGATGTCGCGCCGAATCCGGAAAAATTCCATGGTGGCTTCCTGCGGGTTCGCTGGGCGGTGGAGTCAGGGGGCGGTGGCGTGCGATCAGCCGCGTTTGCCGGTCGAGGCCGCTGCGGTGTCGGGTTTCCAGATCTGTCCGATTGACAGGCTCGGCACGCGCTTCATGCGTCCGTACCAGAGATTGACTAGACCGCGCGAGAAAAACACGGCCGAAAACATGGAGGTGAGGATGCCCAGGCAGTGAACAACCGCAAAGCCGCGCACGGCTCCGGAACCGAACGCAAGCAGTGCCACACCCGCGATCAGCGTAGTGATGTTGGAGTCGAGAATGGTGCCCCAGGCGCGGTCATACCCAGCCACGATCGCCGCTTGGGGCGTGGCGCCGTTTCGGAGCTCCTCGCGAATGCGTTCATTGATCAGTACGTTGGCGTCAATCGCCATGCCGAGCGTGAGCGCGATGGCGGCAATACCGGGAAGTGTGAGCGTGGCCTGCAGGAGCGACAGGAGTGCCACCAGCAGAAGGACGTTCAGCGCCAGCGCGATGGTGGAGAACGCGCCAAACAGCAGGTAGTAGGCGCACATGAAGACGGCGATCGCGGCAAAGCCCCAGACCGTGGACAGGAAGCCCTTGCTGATGTTTTCTGCGCCCAGGCTGGGACCGATCGTGCGTTCCTCGATGATTTCCATGGGGGCTGCGAGCGAGCCTGCGCGCAGCAGGAGCGCCACGTCGTTTGCTTCGGTGGTGGTCATGCGGCCTGAAATCTGTACGCGCCCGCCGCCAATTTCGGTACGGATCACCGGCGCGGTGACCACCTCGCCCTTGCCCTTTTCGATTAGCAGGATCGCCATCCGCTTGCCGACGTTTTCGCGAGTGACGTCGCGAAAGATTCGTGCGCCTTTGGCATCGAGCGTGAGATGAACCGCGGGCTCCTGGGTTTGCGAATCAAAGCCCGCCTGGGCGTCGTTGAGGTTGTCTCCGGTGAGCACAACCTGGCGTCGGATCGGGATCGGACGGCCGTCGCGTTCGGTGTAGCGCTCGCACCCGAATGGAACCGTACCGGCAGCGAAAGCAGCCTGCTCGTCGGGTGCCTCGCACACCATGCGTACTTCGAGCGTGGCGGTTCGTCCGAGGATGTCTTTTGCCTTGGCGGTGTCCTGTACGCCAGGCAGTTGCACCACGACTCGATCCAGGCCCTGTTGCTGGATGATGGGCTCGGCCACGCCCAGTTCGTTGATCCGATTCGATAGCGTGGTGATGTTCTGCTTAAGTGCTGATTCCTGCACGCGGCGCGCGGCCTCGGGCTTGAAGGTGGCAATCAGTCTAAGTTCGCTGCCCTCGCCCGACTCGGCATAGGTGAAGTCGGGTTGGGTATCGCGCAGGAGCGTGAGCGTGCGCGAGCGGGTCTCCGAGTCGCGGAATCGAACCTCGATGGTTTCACCCGAGCGGGTGATGCCCGAGTGGCGCAGATTCTTCTCGCGAAGTTGTGTGCGCAGGTCGCCCACCGTTGCATCAAGCCGCTTGCTCAGAGCCTGCTTCATGTCCACCTGGAGGAGGAAGTGAACGCCGCCTCGCAGATCAAGCCCCAGATACATGGGTAGCGCGCGCAGAGAGGTCAGCCAGTCAGGCGAGCTCGACAGCAGATTGAGCGCCACGATGTAAGACGGGTCGGCCACGTCAGGATTCAGATCGGCGATCAGCGCGTCTTTGGCCTTCAACTGGGTGTCGTTATCGCGCAGCCGCACCTTGACCGAATTGCCATCGAAAAAAAGGCCGGTAGGCTCGATGCTCGCGCGTTTCAGGGTGGCTTCAACCCGGCCCATCATGGCCGCCTCCACCTTGACGGTGGCTTTCCCGCTTGAGACCTGAACCGCCGGCGCTTCACCGTAGAAATTCGGTAGCGTGTAAAGCAGGCCCAGCACCAGCGATACGAGCATCGCGATGTATTTCCAGATCGGGTAGCGGTTCATCGTGTCCTCTGGAGCAGGCCAGATCGTTGTGATGTGCGGACTGTCGCTGGTGCCTTGCGGTGCCGGGCGGACGCGGATCGCCCGGCACGGTGCTCAGCGATCCGCTGGCATCAGATGGCTTTGATCGTGCCGTTGGGCAGCAGCGTCTGGATGGCGCTTTTCTGGAAAGTGACCTCGACACCCTGCGGGTCCTGCCCGTGGCGAGCCTCGGGCAATTGCGCGATTTCGATCGTGACGTAGGTTTCGCCGACCTTGGTGATGCGGCCAACCATGCCACCTGCGGTGACGACTTCATCGCCCTTCTTGAGCGCGCCCATCATGGCGCGATGCTCTTTGTTGCGCTTCATCTGAGGACGAATCATCAGGAAGTAGAGCACGACGAACATCAGGATGATCGGCAGGAAACCGACCAACTGGCTCTCTGCGGATCCGCCCGAGGCCTGTGCGTAAGCCGTTGAAATCAGCACGGAATTCTCTCCTTTTCGGCAAACCTTCGATTATAGACTGCGACGCTGTAGGCGGGCATCACACCCCGCGCGCCCGGTCGGACGCAAAACGGCGCCGCCAGGCTTCGAAGTTCCCCTGGGCGATCGCCTCCCTCATTTCTCTCATGATGGTGAGATAGAAATGCAGATTGTGGATCGTGGCCAGCCGCGCGCCCAGGATCTCATTGACCTTTTGCAGATGATGGACATACGCGCGCGAAAAATTCGCACAGGCGTGGCAACCGCAGGTGGGGTCAATGGGGCTGGGATCGTCGCGATAGCGGGCGTTGCGCAGTCGCAGGTCGCCGTGTCGGGTGAAGAGCCAACCGTTTCGGGCGTTGCGGGTAGGCATCACGCAGTCGAACATGTCGATGCCCGCCGCCACACCTGCGACCAGGTCTTCGGGTGTGCCCACACCCATGAGGTAACGCGGGCGATCGTCGGGCAACTTGGGCGTGGTGTGGTCGAGAATGCGCAGCATCTCTTCCTTGGGTTCGCCCACGGACAGTCCGCCGATTGCGTAGCCGTGAAACCCGATATCGACCAACGCGGCGAGCGACTCCTCGCGCAAGTCGGTGAACATGCCCCCCTGGACGATGCCAAAGAGCGCGTTGCGGTTGGCGATGCGGTCAAACTCGGCACGCGAGCGCTTTGCCCAGCGCAGCGACAACCGCATTGAATCGGCTGCCTCCTCGTGCGTGGTGATCACGCCCGCGGTGTCGTAGGGGGTGCATTCGTCGAACACCATGGCGATATCGGAGTCGAGGGCATGTTGAATGCGCATTGACTCTTCCGGGGTGAGCATCAGCCGGTCACCGTTGATCGGCGAGGCAAAACGAACGCCTTCCTCGCTGATTTTTCGGAGCGCGCCCAGACTCCAGACCTGAAAGCCGCCTGAGTCGGTGAGGATCGGCGCGTGCCAGCCATTAAAGCCATGCAGCCCGCCGAACCGGCCAATCACCTCGGTGCCGGGTCGCAGCCAGAGGTGAAAGGTGTTGCCGAGGATGATTTGTGCGCCGACCTCGGTGAGTTCGCGGGGCGCCATCGCTTTGACCGCACCATAGGTGCCGACCGGCATGAAGATCGGTGTCTCAACGACGCCGTGGTTGAGTTGGAGCCGCCCTCGGCGGGCCGCGCCGTCGCGCGCAAGCAGTTGGAATTCAAGCATGTTGGGAGAGTATGTGATCGTGCGCGGGTGGTCTTTCAAGCAGCATGGCATCGCCGTAGCTGAAGAAGCGGTAGCGATCGGCGATCGCGTGCTCGTAGGCGGCACGAATCAGGTCGATCCCGGCAAAGGCACTCACCAGCATGAGAAGCGTTGAGCGTGGCAGATGGAAATTGGTGACGAGGGCATCGACCACCTGGAAGCGATAGCCGGGGGTGATGAAGAGCGCGGTGTCGCCCGGCCCGGACCTCACTTCGCCGCTTGCGCCGGTGGCGGCTGACTCGAGCGTTCGAAGCGATGTTGTGCCCACCGCCACGACGCGTCCGCCGCGGGCACGCGCTGCGCGGATGGCTGCGGCGGTGGCCTCCGAAATTTCATAATGCTCGCTGTGCATCCGGTGCTCGCGGATGTCGTCCACGCGCACAGGCTGAAAGGTACCCGCGCCCACATGCAACGTGACGAAGGCGCGTTCAATGCCGCGAGCCGCAAGCGCGGTGAGAAGCGTGTCGTCGAAGTGCAGTCCTGCAGTGGGCGCTGCGACCGAACCTGGATGGCGTGCATAAACCGTCTGGTAACGCGTGTCGTCATCCTGGCCGGGCGCGCGGTTGAGGTAGGGCGGTAGCGGCATCTCGCCCTCATCTTCGAGCACCTCAAACACCGGGCGACTAAACGCGAGTTGCCAGAACTCGCCTGTGCGGCCGATCACCTTGGCCTGCGCGCGTTGCCAGTCGATGGTGCTGCCCGGCTGAGCGGGCTTACTCATGCGCATTTGAGCGAGTGCGGTGTGGGTGTCGGTGACGCGTTCAATTAGGGCTTCAACGGCGCCGCCGGTTTGTTTGTGGCCGCGCAGGCGGGCCCGGAGTACGCGTGAATCATTGAAAACGATCAGATCGCCGGGGGCGAGAAGCTGCGGGAGGTCTGCAAATCGCCGGTTTTGGTGGGGCTGCGCATCGCGCGGGACGAGCAGCCGCGACGCGCTTCGCTCGGGCGTGGGTTCGCGGGCAATCAGATCATCGGGGAGATTGAAGTCGAAGTCGGTGATGCGCATGGCCGCGATTGTAGGGGAGGCAACGGGGTGCGCCGGCGGCAGACCTTTCCCCTGTGCAATAATCGGAGCAGCTCCTGCCGGAGTGGTGGAACAGGTAGACGCGCCGGACTCAAAATCCGGTGCCCGAAAGGGCGTGCGGGTTCGAGTCCCGCCTCCGGCACCACTGCGACAGCAGTGGGGGCGGAGAGCACAGTCCCTGCGGACTGTGCGGGCGGGGCGAGAAGGGCCGGGCATGCAAGCCCGGCCGCGGCCTGCGAGAGCGAAGCGGTGTAGGC
>CAIPNM010000138.1 GCA_903866395.1 uncultured bacterium | reverse complement strand
GCCTTCCACCAGCCCCGCCAGCTCAGCCTTCACCTGGCCGATCGCCTGCGAAAGCCGCAGCTGCTCGGCCTCGATGTCAGCCGGCTCGATACGGCGCCGCGGCACATCGCGGCTGGCGACCTCGAGCACGCGCGCGCGCCCGATCGCAATACCGCCACCGATTCCGCTACCCGAGAGCTGCAACACGCTAGAGCTCCTCGCCGAACCCCGATCCAATCAGATCGACCAGTGCCGCCACGGCCTGGTCGGCATCCGGGCCCTCGGCTTCAACCACGAGCGTACTCCCGCGCGCGGCCGCAAGCATCATCACCCCCATGATGCTCTTGGCGTTGACCTTTCGGGTGTTGCGCGACAACCAGACCTCGGAGCGAAAGCGCCCGGCCGCGGCCGTGACCTTGGCCGAGGGGCGGGCGTGGAGCCCGAGACGGTTGACGACGGTGACTTCAGCGCGCGCCATCGGTAGCCTCCCTGGTGGAACCGGGCTCAGCGCCCGCGAGCTCGGCAGGATCAACCAGACGGATCGCACGCTGGCCTGCGTCGATGAGGGTTTCGACCAGTTCATCCAGCGGCCCGCGGCGATTCCCGAGTGCCTTGATGAGGAGGGGCAGATTGACACCCGCCACCACCACCACGCGCTCGCGTTCAGCCAACCGGGTGGCGATCCGTGAAGGCGTGGCCCCGAACACATCGGTCAGCACCAGCGCGCCACTGCCGTCATTGATCCGCGCGAGTAGCTCGCGCGCAGCGTTCAGCGCGACCTCCGGGTCTTCATCCGGGATGACGTCGAGCGCGGCCAGCTGCACCGGCAGACGTCCGAAAATGTGGCGCGTGCAGTTGAGAAGCGCCGTGCCCAGCGGCTCATGGGAGACGAGCAGGATGCCGATCATCGTGGCCTCGCCCGATGGGTCAGCTCGTGAGCCCGCGCGCAGCCGACCCAGACCCCGCGGCGCCGGCTTCGCCGCTCACCGCGCGCTCGAGCGCATCGACGAACAGCGCCGCCACATCGAACCCGGTCTGTGCGGTGATTTCGCGAAAGCAGGTGGGACTGGTGACATTGATTTCGGTGAGGTTGTCGCCGATCACATCGAGCCCCACCAGGAGCAGCCCGCGACTGAAAAGGATAGGCGCGAGCGTTTGCGCGATCTCGCGGTCGCGATCGGAGAGCGCCCTCGCTACCCCTCGCCCGCCGGCGGCGAGGTTGCCGCGAAACTCGCCCGCCTGCGGAATGCGCGCGAGGCAATACGGCACCACCTCGCCACCAATCAGGAGCACCCGCTTATCACCTTCGCTGATAGCAGGGATGAAGCGCTGCGCCATGACGGTTCGCTCGCCAAACCGGTTCATGGTTTCAATGATGACCGACAGGTTGGGGTCATCGGCTCGGGCACGAAACACCGACATGCCGCCCATGCCGTCGAGGAGCTTGAAGACCGCCTCGCGATGCTCCATCACAAAGGCGCGCAGGTCATCGGCGCTACGGGTGACGATGGTGGGAGCGGTAAAGCGCGCGAACTCGAGAATGGCGAGCTTTTCGTTGTGGTTGCGTACCGCGCGCGGATCGTTGAACACCCGGGCACCTTCGCGCCCAGCCTGCTCGAGAAGCCAGGTGGAGGCGACGTATTCCATGTCAAAGGGCGGGTCCTTGCGCATCAGCACGGCATCAAAGTCGGCAAGCGCCTCGTCATGCTCGGCCCCAAGCGACCACCAGACTGCACGCTCACCCGAGGCATCAACCAGCGCGAGGGGCACCACACGTGCGCGAACCCGCCCGCCGCGCGAACCGAGCGCGTGCTGCTCGCAGAAGTAGAGCGCGTGCCCGCGGCGCTCGGCCTCGAGCATCATCGCGAAGGTAGAGTCTTTATAGGGCTTGAACGAGGCAAGCGGATCGGCAATGACCAGGATGCGCATCGGAGGGTCCGGGATCAGAGAGGGGCACGCAGCCGATGGCGTTCAGCCATAGCGCGCGGGATCAGGGTCGGTCTGTTCGAGCTCAACTGAGGCGGCAAGGAGGGCCAGCCGCGCCACTACGCCGTAGGCGTAAAAACGGTTGGGAGCAGAATCGGGCGCACTGCGGGGTTCGGGCAGATTACAGCTCGAAGCAAAGGGCAGGGGCACGAAGTGCATGCCGGGGGCATTCAAATTTTCGTCGCGCCCGCGCGAGGCGTGCACACGATAAAACCCGCCCACCACATAGCGGTCGATCATGTAGACCACGGGCTCGGCGATGCCGCCCTCGACCGATTCCACCGTGTGGACACCTTCCTGCAGAATGACGTCGCTCACCTGCAGGCCCTCCTTCACCACCGACATCTTGTTGCGCTGCTTGCGGTTGAGATTGCGCACTTCAGCAGGATCCTTGACCGACATCACGCCCATGCCGTAGGTGCCCGCATCGGCCTTCACGATCACGAAAGGCGTTTCGTCGATCCCGTATTCGCGATATTTCGCGCGAATCTGCCGCAGCAGCGTCTCGACCCCCGTCGCCAGACACTCCTCACCCTCTCGCGCCTGGAAATCGATTTGGGTGCAGGCTGAGAAATAGGGATTGACGAGCCAGGGATCGATATCAAGCAGCTTGGCAAAACGCTTGGCGACTTCGTTGTAGGCGGCAAAGTGGCGGGTCTTGCGACGAACCGACCAACCGGCATGAAGCGGCGGCAACAACACCTGCTCGGACAGATCGGTGAGCAGCGCGGGCGTGCCCGCGGACAGGTCGTTATTGAGCAGGATGGCGCAGGGATCAAAGCCTTCGAGCATGACGCGGCGTGCCTTGCGCTGCAGCGGCTCGAGATGGATCGTCTGGCCGTCGGGCAGCTCGAGGTCGGTGGGACCGTTGATCTCGGGGTTGAGCGAGCCCAGACGGACATCGAGGCCGGTTTGCCGCAAGATCTGGCAAAGCCGCGCCACGTTTTGCAGATAGTAGGTATTGCGGGTGTGGTTCTCGGGAATCAGCAGAAGGTTGCGCGCATCGGGGCAGTATTTTTCGATGGCGGCCATGGCCGCCTGCACCGCGAGCGGTAGCATGGGCTCCGACAAATTGTTAAAGCCCCCGGGAAACAGATTGGTATCAACGGGGGCGAGCTTGAAGCCTGCGTTTCGCAGATCCACCGACCCGTAGAACGGCGGCGTGTGATCCTGCCACTCGAGTCGGAACCAGCGTTCGATCTGGGCAGTGGCGGCAAGCATCCGGCGCTCGAGATCGAGGAGCGGACCGGCTTGGGCGGTAACGAGATGCGGGACCATGGGTGCGGAGCAGACGCTGCGCGGGGCACCCTGCAAGCCTCGCGTGCGGCCACCCGATCGGTTGGCTGACGGACCCCAATTCTACTTGGCCCCGGGGGTCCTCTGCTCGCAGCCGGTCAAATGAAACGGGACGCGCTCTTCGCGCGTCCCGTTATCGACCCGCCGAAAACCGATCAGCGGTGGTAGGCCGTCTCGCCGTGAGAGGAAATGTCCAGGCCTTCGCGCTCCTCGTCTTCAGGCACCCGCAGACCGATCAGCAGATCTACGATCTTGAAGGCGATGAAAGCGACCACTGCCGACATCACGACGGTGATCAGAACACCCTGCAACTGGATCCAGACCTGGGACCCGACCGAATACTCGGGGTTGGCCGCATTCTTCACATAATCGAAGATGCCGGTGCCGCCGAGCGTGGGCGAGGCGAAGACACCGGTCAGGATGGCGCCAACAATGCCACCCACGCCATGCACGCCGAACACGTCGAGCGAGTCATCCGCGCCCAGCATGCGCTTCAGACCGTTCACGCCCCAGAGGCAGAGCACGCCCGACACCAGGCCGATGATGAGTGCGCCCATCGGACCCACAAAGCCACACGCCGGCGTGATCGCCACCAGGCCCGCGACTGCACCGGAAGCCGCGCCCAGCATGGAGGGCTTGCCCTTGCTCGTCCACTCGCCGAACATCCAGGCAACGGTCGCCGCTGCCGTGGCAAAGAGCGTGTTCACGAACGCAAGCGCCGTGGTGCCATTGGCTTCGAGGTTGGAGCCAGCGTTAAAGCCGAACCAGCCCACCCACAGAAGCGATGCGCCAATCATGGTCATCACCAGCGAGTGCGGCGCCATTGCCTCACGACCATAGCCCACGCGCTTGCCGATCACGTAGGCGCCCACCAGGCCAGCGACACCGGCATTGATGTGCACCACCGTGCCACCAGCGAAGTCGAGCGCACCCTTGGCCCACAGGAAGCCGGCAGCGGCCGTGACGGCCTCGAGCGATTTCTCGTCGGTGATCGCATCCGGACCGGCCCAATACCACACCATGTGCGCCATCGGGATGTAGCAGAACGTGAACCACAGGACCGAGAACAGGATGACAGCCGAAAAACGCGCTCGTTCGGCAATCGAACCTACGATCAGCGCGCAGGTGATCGCGGCAAAAGTTGCCTGGAATGCCACGAAGATGAGTTCCGGAATCACCACGCCTTTGCTGAAGGTGGCAGCGACCGTATCAGGCGTGACGCCTTTCAGGAACAGCTTGTCGAAGGTGCCATAGAAACTGCCATCGCCACCAAAGGCAAGCGTGTAGCCGTAAATCGCCCAGAGCACACTGATCACGGCAAAAATCGCAAACACCTGCATCAGCACAGACAGCATGTTCTTGGCGCGCACCAGGCCGCCATAGAAGAGCGCAAGTCCGGGGATGCACATGAGGGTCACGAGTAGCGTCGCGACGATCATCCACGCGGTATCCCCCTTATTCGGGGTAGGCGGGGTTGCCTCCGCGGGCTTGGCCTCTGCGGCGGGTGCGGCTGCGGGCGCGGGCGCGCTGGCCTGAGCAAGCAACAGCGGTGCGGTCGGGCTCGCCTGCGCGAGGAGCACCGCGCCCTGCGATGCCACCGACGAGGCGAGCGCGGACTCACCCGAGGCAGGCGCCGAGGCAAGGGTCGGCGCCATGGGCGCGAGCAATAGCGCCGCGACGAGCGCCAGCATTCGAATCAAGGTAGTCATAGTGGTCTCTCCGTCTGGGCGCTTACAGGGCCTGGTTACCGGTCTCGCCCGTGCGGATCCGGACGACCTGTTCCAGGTCGTAGATGAAAATCTTCCCGTCACCGATCTTTCCGGTGCGTGCCGAGCCTTCGATGGCCTCAACCGCGCGCTCGGCCAGATCGTCGGCCACCGCCGCCTCGATCTTGACCTTGGGCAGGAAGTCAACGACGTACTCTGCGCCCCGATAGAGTTCGGTGTGGCCCTTCTGGCGACCAAAGCCCTTGACCTCGGTGACGGTGATGCCCTGCACGCCGACCGAGGACAGCGCTTCGCGGACCTCGTCGAGCTTGAAAGGTTTGATGATTGCGGTAATCAGTTTCATGGTGATGACATCCTCTCGGTGAAGCGCCGGGCGTGCAGCATGCCGCCCGGCCGGGCAAGCCGCTCAGAAGGTCTTGGCAAGCGAGACCAGCGTACGGGCGTCGCCCGCGGTCTTGGTCACGTTGGAGATGGCGCCCGTCGTGAAGTAGTTTTTCTTGCTGGTGGTGAGATATGAAAGCCCCAGCACCCAGCCAGAAATGTCCTTGGTTAAACCCACCTTGTAGTCGGTGACCGAGTTACCGATGAGGCCGTTGGCAACGCCGTTCTTCAGGCTCAGAACGCCAACGTGGGCGTTGACACCCCAGCCATCGCCCAGATCGTGGGTGGCTGCGAGGTCGAGGTAGGTGGTGCCCTTGGTTGAGCCGCCTAACTTGCCCGGGTTGGCAGCCTTGAAGAGCGCCTGGGTCGAGAAATAATCGTCGATCGAATAGAACAGCTTGGCGGTGACCGGACCCGCACCGATCCCTAAATAAACTTCTTTGTTGTCGATCTTGGTACCGGTGCTGCCCGGATAGGCGTAATAGATCGCACCGACGTCATAACTCACCGCGCCTGCGGTTCCCTTGTAGCCGCCATAAACATCCATCTCAAGCGAGGCGCCGTTATAGAGCGACTGCTCGACATTGGAGTTCCAGTTGCCGACGTAGAAGCCAGACTTGCTCGCGTAATCGAAGCCCCCCTGGAGAGCGGGCTGGTAGCGGGTCTGGGTAAAGCCACGGAACTTGTAGTCCGACGCCAGCGTGATGTTGCCGGTGAAGGGCGCGGGATCGGCAGCGAACGCGGGCGCAATAGCAGCGCTCAAGAGGGATGCGGCGAGGAGGGTGCGGAGGGTCATTCGGGTTCTCCCGAGTTGTGTGAGGGTTGGGAGAGCCCCTTTGCATTTCTCGTGCCAAGCGAATCCCCGGTCTCGCAAGCCAGGAGCCGACCCGCAACCTGTCAGGCCGCCCCAAAAAGGGGCGCGCCTTGGCCGGGCACCCGCTCGCTTGCACCAAATCGGGGCGCACCTCGCGTGCTAGACTCGCGACCCGTTTTTGTTGGTCGGCTTGCGGACCCATCACGTGATCGCCTCACGCTGAGCGGCCAGCATGCGCCCGCCCCGCTTGTGAGGAACTGTCGATGGTCAACCCTGCTCAGCAACTCCTTGCCGATGCGCAAAGCCGGATCGCCGAGCTGCTGCGCGCGAGCCCCGCGGCAGACCTCGAGCGCAATCTGAAGGCGCTCCTTGCTCAGACGTTTCAGAAGCTTGAGCTTGTCACCCGCGAAGAGTTCGAAGTCGAGCGCGAACGCTTAGCCCGCCTCCAGGCGCGACTGGAGACACTGGAGCGCCACCTGCAAGGCAGCGCCCCAGGCAGCGCGGCAACGGGTGCGGCGAGCACGGCGCCCGCCAGCGCAACGGCTGCGTCTACCCCCCCCGCGTCTCACCCGGGCGCCGACGCGGCCGCCAATCCGCCCGCGAACCCCTATCAGCTACCGCCCGCGGGCGGCCGTTAGGCGGCTTAGAAGCAGCACAGAGGCGGCTCAGAGCCCGATCACGCCGTCGCGAGCCTGCGGCGGCAACCGCGCCAGGTGGGCGGTACAGGGCCCCAGCGCAAGGCGCAGCCGCCCCTCGATGACCTCGGCCACCACCAGCGAAGCGTTGGCAGGCGGGCCGGCGCGCACGCTCGCCGCCCCACCCTCAATGTGCGCCGCAAGCAGTCGACGCACCACCAGGCCGTGGGTCACCAGAAGAACATGCTCGGCGTCGGCCAGGCGATCGGCGGCTGCCTGCGTTGATCGGCTGACGCGCGCCACGAGCCTCGCGCAGCCATCCGCCACCCGCGCCTCGAACTGCGCAAGCGACTCGCCCTCGGGCGGCGCCTCGATCATCGTGATCGGATTGAAATCGAGGCTGCGATAAGCACGACCCCGCAGCGCCCCGAAATTACGCTCGCGCCAGTCGGGCGAGGTGTCGACCGACCGCTCCAGATGCAGCGCCACCCGCTCGGCGGTCTGGCGCGCACGCGGCAGATCACTCGCCACGATCGCAGCCACCCGGTACTCCCGCGCGAGGCGCGCACCGAGAGCATCGGCCTGTTGCAGACCATGGGGTGAGAGCCCAGTGTCGGCCGGCTGAACGATGCCGGCGACATTGAGCGCAGTTTCGCCGTGTCGCGCGATCAGCAATGCCATCGCGCCGCCCCGGCTGGCCGGTGAAGCGCAGCGCGTCGCATCAGGGCTGCGGCCCCCAGCCGGCTGGCAGCATGAGCTTGTTTTTCTGCGACACAAAGAGCGGCCGCACCTTCTTCGCGAAAGCCATGAACTTGGGATCGGAGAACACGCCGGTCCAGAACGCGCGGCGATCGGCGTCGTCGTCGAATTTCCAGATATGGATCAGTTCGTTGATCGCGCCCACGTCGCCAGTGAAATAGCCGACCAGCTTCGGCGGGTGGCCGCTGATGGCCGACCAGCCTTCGCTTTTGTAGAGCTCCATGATCTCCGCCATCTTGCCGGGAATGACTTCGTAGGTGCGCAGTTCGTAAATGGCCATGGGGAAACACTCCGGTTACGTTGAAGGGCGAAGTATGAAGGGCGCCGCGCAAAGCGCGGCGCGCGGTTTCGCGAAACGCGAAAGGACCCAGGCCCGGGCCGTTCCGCGGGTGCGAAAGGCGTCGTGTGAAGGTCAGCACGGTCATCCAAATGGACTGGCCAGTGGGGCTAGTCATGGGTCGATCCGGCAGGCGCCCCGGGGCACCATCGGGCCTTCCCACCGTCGCACCTTCCGATCTTCCAGCCCACCCCCCCTCCACCATGTCGCTTGCTATCGTCCGATCCCGCGCCCTCGTCGGGCTTTCCGCGCCCGAAGTCCGGGTCGAGGTTCACGTCGGGCGCGGCCTGCCCGCATTCCATATCGTGGGTCTGCCGGAGGCTGCGGTGCGCGAAAGCCGCGAGCGGGTGCGCGCAGCGCTCGTTCACCGCGGCTTCGATTTTCCCAACCGTCGCCTCACCGTCAATCTCGCGCCGGCCGACCTTCCGAAAGACTCCGGCCGATTTGATCTCCCGATCGCCATTGGCGTGCTCGCGGCAAGCGGTCAGCTTCCCGCCGAGCCACTCGAAGAACTCGAGCTCGCCGGCGAACTCTCTCTTACTGGCGAACTGCGCCCCATTCGCGGCAGCCTCCCCATGGCTATCGCAGCCCGCACAGCCGGCCGCCGCCTGGTGGTCCCGGCGGCAAGCGCGAGCGAAGCCGCGGTCTATCCCGAGGTCGCTGCGCTCGCAGCCCACCACCTGGGCGAGGTTTGCCTGCATCTGCTCGGCGCATCACCTCTGGCAAGGGTCGATCACCAGCTGCCCGCACCCGCGCAGTGGCAGGGCGCCAACTTCAGCGACATCCGCGGCCACACCCAGGCACGGCGGGCGCTCGAAATCGCGGCTGCCGGCGGCCACTCCACGCTCATGGTGGGCCCGCCCGGCGCCGGCAAATCCATGCTCGCTTCCCGCCTCGCCTCCATCCTCCCGCCCCTCTCCAGCGACGAGGCGCTCGAAGTCGCATCGGTTCAGGCGCTTGCCGGTAGCTTCAACCCCGCGCACTGGGGCCGGCGCCCCCTGCGCGCGCCGCACCACACCGCCTCGGCTGCCGCGCTGGTGGGCGGCGGTCCGGGTCCGCGGCCCGGCGAAATCAGCCTCGCGCATCACGGCGTGCTGTTTCTCGATGAACTGCCGGAGTTCTCGCGTCCCGTGCTGGAGGCCTTGCGTGAGCCGCTCGAAACCGGCCACATCACGCTCGCCCGCGCGAGCCGCTCCATCGATCTTCCGGCGCGCTTTCAACTGATCGCCGCCATGAACCCCTGCAGCTGCGGACATCTCGGCGACCCGCGCTGCCGGTGTAGCACCGAGCAGGTGCTGCGCTACCAGCGACGCGTCTCCGGCCCGCTCCTCGATCGGCTCGATCTGCTCCTGTCTGTGGCGCGCCTGAACGAAACCGATCTGCTCGAGCGCACACCGGTCGAGGCAAGTGACGCCATCCGCCTACGGGTGGAAGCCGCCTGGTCGCGTCAGCTCAGTCGGCAGGGCTGCGCCAATTCACGGCTCGAAGCACAAGGCGTTGCGCGCCACTGCGCGCTCGGCGCCGACGCCCAGGCGCTAATCGTGGCGGCAAGCCAGCGGCTGCGGTGGTCGGCGCGCGGCGTACATCGCGCGCTCAGGGTCGCCCGCACCATTGCCGACCTCGCCGGTAGCGCAGACCTCGAACGCAATCATCTGGCCGAGGCCATCGGCTATCGCCGTTCGCCCCTTGAGCTGAGCGGCGAAGCTGGCTGAGCGCTCAAATCGCCGCACTTTGCCCGCCCGGCGGCTTCACACGCCAGCCGATCATCACCGCAAGCGCCAACACCTGCAGCACCAGCCAGCAGGCAAGCGCCCACCGAAACGCAGGGCCCTGCTCAAGTCCCAGTTGCCGGCCCAGCACGTCCACCAGCACGCCAAACAACCACTGGGTGAAAAAGATACCCACGAAAATCATCATGTTGAAGGCGCTGAATGCCCGGCCGGTGAGCGCCCCGCGAAAGGTGAGGCTCACATGGCTCTGAACCGGCGTAAACACCGTCACGCCCACCGCAAAGGGCAGCCATGCGAGCCATGCCCAAGCGCCATCGGCAAGCACAATCACCGCCTGCGCACCAATCATGAGAAGCGACCCGCCCACCGTCACGGAAAGCGTCGACCAGCCGCGCGCAGCCAGCCTGGGCATGACCCAACCAAGCAGCAGATAGGCAAACATCAACACCACATTGATCACCAGGAGCGCCTGCGCGCTTTGCGTCGCTGACATCCCAAGCACCCGCGTGAACCATGGCCCCGCCCACAGGCTCTGCATGGCAATGAACGTCGCCTGCAGCGTGACCGACGGCACGACAAACCGCCAAAAATAGCGCTCACGAAACACTTCAAGGTAGGCGCGCCATTGCTCGGCAAGCGGTGTGGCAGGCTGACGCGGCTCGGCAGGCAGGAGCACTCTCAGGCACACCGCCGCAAGCGCGAGCAACCCCGCGCAGAGAAAAAAGAGCCCCCGCCAGCCAATGACTGGCAGGGCGAGCTGCGCCGGCACGGTTGAAATGAGCGCGCCCAGCGTGCCGGCGGTAAGCATCCAGGCGGCCAGCCGCTGCTGACGCTCCGGCGCAAAGGCAAACCGGAAGGCACGTAGCCCCGACATCAGCGCTCCCGACACACCAATGCCGATCACCACCCGAGCGAGGCCCAGCACCCAGGCCTCAGTCGCAAGCGCAAACATGAGGCAGCCAAGCGCCGCAATCGCGAGCAGCGTCGAGTCGGTATCGCGCGAGCCAAACCGGTCAAGCCAGACGCCCAACGGCAACTGCATCACGATGAAGCTGAAGAAATAGGCGCTGGAAAGCGCCCCAAGCTGCGCGTTGCTGAAGCCAAACTGATCGACGAGCTCTGGCGCAATCACCGCATTGACGGTGCGAAGCGCATACGACAGCACATAGCCCGAGGCAAAGAGGGCAAACACGCCGAACCCAGCCTCGGCAATCGGCGGGGACACGCCGCGGGTCATGGGACCAGCAACCGGAATGAATCGAGCATGGTGCGCGCCTGCTGCGCCTGGGCGGGCGCCACGATCGCCACCGCCTGCCAGAGCTGCTCCCGATACGCAACGAACACTGCCTGCATGATCACCGGCTCGCCCGTCACCTGGCCGCGCGCTTCCACCGCGATTCCGTCCACCGCACCCTTCGAGGTACCGGAAAGATCGAACAACCCCACGCGGATCGGAACGCCGGGCTGTGACTCGGCGCCCAGGTTACGCAACATCGCCACCCGCATGGCCGACAGCGCCTTCGCATGGGTAGCCGCCATATCGGGGGCGGCCTCAAGCCGCACCACGCCCACCGTGAACAGGGCACGATCGACGCGCGCGCCAGTCATGGTCATGTCAACCTTGAGGCCGTCGAGATCGATCTCCCGGCTCATGGACGCGGGGCGTCCAGGCAAAAGCACCGAAAAGCCCTGTTCGAGGCTTCGGGTTTCACGCCAGTTGAATTCGGGCGAACACGCAGCCAAGAGGCCAGCCAGTGCCAGCCAACCCAACAGACCGCGGATCGCTCGTCGGCGACCGGCGATGCGCCGGAACATGCTGGACGGCAGACTCATCGGATAATGGTATCAAGCTGTCCCATCATCCAGGGAGTCACGACCATGATCTACGAATTCCGTTCGCGCGCCACGGGTAGCATCGTGATGACAGCCAAGGTAGCTGAGCGGATGCTCGGCATCGTCGGTAAACCCGCCAGCCCCCAGGGCATCATCACCGTTACGCAGCTCCCTGAGGCAATCGCCCGATTGAGGGTCGCAATCGCCGACGAGCAGCACGCCCGAAAGGCTGCACGCGAGGCGGCGCACGCCACCGAGCGGGCCGCGGGTGGGTTGCCCGTGACCGCTTCGGCTGGCGGGCATGATGAGGAGGGGGCTGGCCCGGGCGCGGCCATCTCATTCGAAGCCCGGGCTCAACCGCTCATCGAAATGTTCGAGCGCGCGCTTGCCGGCGAGCGCGACGTGACCTGGGGGGTCTGAGTTGAAGCTCATCAGTGCCGACGACGCGGCTGCACTTGTCGAATGCGGCTCCACTGTCGCGAGCGCGGGTTTTCTGGGGGCGGGACACGCTGAAGCCATCACCGAAGCCATCGAACGGCGATTTCTGCGTGACCAGGCGCCGCGCGACCTCACCCTCATCTACTCGGCCGGCCAGGGCGACCGGGCAACCCGCGGCGTCAATCACTTCTGCCACCGAGGACTCACCCGCCGCGTGATTGGCGGCCACTGGCGATCGGCGCCCGGACTGGCGCAACTCGCCCTCGAGGAAGGCACCGAGGCCTACAACCTGCCGCAGGGCGTCATCTCACAGCTCTATCGCGCCATTGCGGGACGCAAGCCCGGCGTGATCACGCCCATCGGCCTGCACACCTTCGTGGACCCCCGGCATGGCGGGGGCAAGCTCAATCAGCGTTGTAGCGAGGATCTGGTGGAGCTCATCACGATCGCGGGCGAGGAATACCTGCGCTATAAGCCCCTCCCAATCGACTGCGCGCTCATTCGCGCCACCACCGCTGACGCGCTGGGCAACCTGAGCGCCGAGCACGAGCCCTTTCACCATGAGCTCCTCGCCATCGCGCAGGCCGCGCGCAACAGCGGCGGGATCGTGATCGCGCAAGTCAAACGTCTGGTGGGCGCCCATCCGCAGGCGCGCGCGGTCTGTGTGCCCGGCATCCTGGTCGACTATGTGGTGGTGGTGGGCGAGCATCCCCATCATCACTCCATGACCTTTGGCGAATACTTTAATCCCGCCTACACCGGACTCATCCCACGCACGAAAACGACGCCGAGGCGCGCGCGCTCGGGCTCATCCGGGCCTGCGCCCATGCCGGCCGGGCCGCGACCCGTCGATCCGCGACGCATCATTCAGCGGCGGGCGCTCCTTGAACTCGCCGCCGTTCGGCCACGCACCGTCAACCTGGGTGTCGGCATGCCCGCGGGGGTGGGCGCGCTTTCCCGCGAGGCGGGTATCCCGGGCATTGTGCTCACCGTGGAATCGGGTCCAATCGGCGGTACCCCGGCTGATGGCCTGTCCTTCGGCGCGGCCGAGCACCCGCAGGCGATCGTCGATGAGCCCGCACAGTTTGATTTCTACGACGGCGGCGGCCTCGACATGGCCTTTCTTGGCATGGCCGAAGCCGATCCACACGGCAATGTAAACGTCGGTCTGTTTGGCGTCGGTCCCTGGCGACGGATTGCCGGGGTCGGCGGTTTCATCAACATCACGCAATCCACGCGTGAGCTGGTGTTCATGGGTACCCTCACATCAGGGGGGCTGCAGCTCATGATGGATGACGGGAATCTGAGGATCGAACGCGAGGGGCGCTGGAGGAAGCTGGTGCCGCAGGTGGGCCTCCTTTGCTTCAACGGCGAGTACGCCTCGCGCCAGGCGATTCGTGCCACCTATGTGACCGAGCGTGCGGTCTTTCGGCTGCAGGCGGGGCGGCTCACTTTGTGCGAGGTCGCGCCCGGGCTGGACGTCGAGCGCGATGTGCTGGCCCAGCTGCCCCCCGGGGTTGCGGTCGCGCCCTCGCTTTGCCTGATGGATGCCCGGGTGTTTCAGGACGGCCCCATGGCGCTGAACACCAGCACCCTGCCCGCGCATCACGCGGGCCTGCCCCCCAAGCAGCCTCGGTTGGCTGCGCGATGAGCGCCGGCCGCTTCGAGCATCCCGAGCAGGCCCCCGCCGGTTTTCGCGAGATCTGGCGTGACTTCGGCACCGTCTATGCCGCCAACGGCCTGATCGGTTTCATCTTTGCGGCAAGCGGGCCGGTGGCCATCATTTTGTCGGTCGGCTCGCGGGGCGGGCTGTCCGAGGCGGAGCTCGCATCGTGGCTGTTCGGGAGTTTTTTCGTCAACGGCATTCTCTCCATCCTCTTTTGCTGGCGCTGGCGGCAGCCGCTTGTTTTCTTCTGGACGATTCCGGGCACGGTTCTGGTCGGCCAGGCGCTTGAGCATCTGCGCTTTACCGAGGTGGTGGGCGCTTTCCTTCTCACTGGCCTTCTCATGATCGCGCTCGCTTTCACCGGCTGGATCAAGCGGCTGATGGCGGCGGTCCCCATGCCGATCGTGATGGGCATGGTCGCCGGGGTGTTCCTGCGCTTCGGACTCGACCTGGTGCATGCGATGCATGAGTCGCCGGCGATTGCTGCGCCGATGGTGCTCGCGTTCATCGCGGCATCGGTGTGGCCGGCGCTTGGCCGGCGCGCGCCCCCGGTGATTGCTGCGCTCGCGGCGGGTGCCATCGCCGTCACCCTCGCGGGCAGCCCCGGCACGGACCTCGCAAGCGCATTCGAGCTCGCACGGCCCGTCTTTCAGCGCCCCGAATGGTCGGCTGCCGCAGCCTTCGAGCTGGTGGTGCCGCTTGCCATCACCGTGCTGATCGTTCAGAACGGTCAGGGCTTTGCGGTGCTTGAGCCCGCAGGGCACCGCGCGCCAGTCAATGCGGTGACGCTCGGCTGTGGCATCTGGTCGTGCATGACCGCCCTGATCGGTACAGTCTCCACCTGCCTCACCGGACCCACCAACGCGCTGATCTCAAGCTCGGGCGAACGTCACCGGCACTACACCGCAGGCATCTTCGTGGGGCTCTTGTCGCTTGCCTTCGGGGCGCTCGCGCCGGGGTTCACCCGGCTCCTGCTCGCCACACCGCCTGCGTTCATCGCAGCACTCGCGGGTCTTGCCATGCTGCGGGT